>JBCBFY010000153.1:0-9635 GCA_038527325.1 Cyanobacteria bacterium J06614_10 | reverse complement strand
GGATAGACATGCAGGCTTGACTATCCCAACGTGATTTAGATAGCGTTCCCAACGTGATTTAGATAGCGTTAGCTCAGGCAAAGCCTGGGGGTAGTCGTAGGACTGCCGCACCAAACTGCTTCGAACCGTTTTACGGCTTCAGATGCGGTTTTTGTGTTTTAAGTGAGGTTGGCAAAGCAACGATGCTTGATGTCGATTAATACCAACTCAAGGCTTATTTACAGGAGGTCAGGACACAATTGACCTCTTTATTGGCTCCAGTGCGTTTTGAGGTCGAGCTTCGATGATAGCTCGCTGCGAATCTGGCGCATGATGGAGTCTTCATCGAGATTGCTGAGGATGTCGCTGACGACGGCTTTGGGGCCGCCTTTGCCCCAAGTTGCGCCGTTGGCTAGGTAGGTTTTGGTGACCTGCCCGATTGCGTAGGTCGATACACCAGAGACGGCTGCTTGGGCTAAGGCAACGGAGACGTAGGGGCTGGCCGTTAGGCCACCAGTTGGAATGGCAGCGGCGGCCAAGACGCTCTTGAGCCCGCTGAGGCCGAAGGTGATGGCGAGTTCGCTCACGGTGAGTCCGCCGAGCGATAGGGCAATTTTTTGTAGGAGTTGCATCGCGCCGTGCTGGGTCATGGGGATGCCGTAGAGCTTGGCCAGTGCGATAATCAAGGCGATATCAACGGCTGCGCCACTGAGCAAATCGACCACGGTTAACGGGTTTAGCGCGACCGCAACGGATTTGGTGAGGGTGGTTTTCCAAATGGTGTCGTCGGCTGCGCGATCGCGTAGCGCAATCTTTTGCTGCACCACTTGCGCATTAATCTCGTCGGCATACAGCAGCGTATTGAGCGCGACGAGGGCTTTTCCCTCCCGCTGCAAAATGTCCAAAATTTTGAGCTTGAGCTGGCCTACGTCTGCCTCGCCCCGTTCTAGATGCGTCTTGAGCTGACCGTCGGCCTGACGAATGGCCCTGTTGACCAGAGGCGCAGCGGCAGCGATAAGAATATTCTCGGCGGGCAGCAGGTCGGCAAGATGTGCTTGCTGTAGCTTGGTCAAAATTTGCGCTCGGTCTGCTGGCGGATACTGATCGACTTTATTGAAAACCAAGAGGACGGGTTTGCCTGCGTGGCATAGCTCGCTGAGCGCGTCGTGCTCTAGCTGGGTCATGTCACCGGCGATGACGAATAGAATCAAGTCGGCCTGGCGAGCAATTTGGCGGGCGATCGCCTGTCGCTTTTCACCCCCCACTTCATCAATGCCGGGGGTATCTATCAGCTCTACCCGTGAAGTAGAGGGACCGGCCAGCGTCGCCCTGTAAATCTGTTGCTTTTCTGACCCGACTTCAGAGCCAGTAGCTTCCGCGTCAATATCCGCGTCGATTTCCCAGCTGATGCCTTCTGCTGACTGGGTCACACCGTGCAGAGGCCCGGTTGCAAAGACAGACTGTCCAACCAAAGCATTGAGCAGGGACGACTTGCCCCTGCCCACCATGCCAAATGCTGCGATATGAATGACCTGATTTTTGAGCTTGTCCAGTACGCTGTGCAGATGGGTAATCTCGGTTTCTAGACCGGCTTTTTCGCGGGGGGAAAGATCTAGCTTGGCAATTAGCTGGCTGACTGCTGCGATCGCACGCTGGTACTGCTCATCATCGGCATCAGCGGGCGCAGCCGGTGCCGTGCTCGAACTAAATTGTGAACTGAACTCGGATAAATCGCTCATGTTGGCGTGTCGTCAAGTACGGAAATCACATGTTTGTAAATGATGAAGACGATACCAGTGATATCAATAAATAGTGAGAGAATAAAAGTAGAAATACTTTATATTTTAGAGTGCCTATGGAGTTTGAGAGTACTGCTCAAAAGGCCTGTTATCAAAGAATCGTCCCCTGGATGCAAGACCTCTTCGGTGATGCTGCGGTGGTATTCGAAGATGAGCCTTTATTCATTATTACAATTGGGTCTGCGGTTGCGTCTACGCGAGTGGTTCCCTGGGGCGACAATGATGCGCTAATTACCACGCGCTCTTTTGTTGTGACCGATGTGACGGTAACGCCAGAGCTGAGCTACTACCTACTGCGAGCCAACAATGGCATTCACTTTGGTCGGTTTGCCCTCGATGGTGAAAATGACATTGTCTTTGAGCACAGTCTGGTGGGCTCGACTTGCGACCAGATCGAGCTGAAGCATTCGGTGACGACGGTGATTCGATTAGCGGATGACTATGACGATGAGATTGTGACTCGCTGGGGTGGTCAGCGCGCGTTGGAGCGGTGGTCATCTTCGTAGGGAAGTGTCTGTAGGTATGTAGCTACGACATGTCACCTGTAGGACTGTGGTTTGGGCGTGCGATTTGAGCCTGTCGTTTGAGTGTGTGGTTTGAGCGATGTCGGCGGACTTTTCTGGTGAGATACTTCGAGGCCGCTCATATCGGGGGCAGAATCTCTCTGGTGCCAATTTTTCGGGTGCTTGGATTCAGAGCACAGACTTTTCTGAGGCTAACCTGACGGGGGCTGACTTTACGGGTGCGATCGCAGGTGTCAGGCGTCGCTCTATGGTTTTGGTCTGCCTGCTATTGCTGATCAGCGGTTGCACCCTAGGTCTGTTGGGAAGTGTCTTTGCAGATACGCTCAACACCAGCTATCTATTCTATTTTGGCCCTCGCGACGCGATCTCAGCATTCTCGACGCTGCTGCTGTTTAGTCTGCTACTGGTCACCCGAGGTCTCATTGCTGCTGTGATCACGACGGTGACAGCGTCTTTGGTTGTTTGGGTTGCGCTCTTTTTGGTGGCGTATGCGCGCACGCGAGACTTTTTAGATTCGCTGCTGGGTGGGGAGGCAGACACCACGCAGGTGATCACCATCATGATCATTGTATGGGCGGGGCTGAGTCTGATTCCGAGCTTGTGCGGCATGCTGATGGCCACTGCTCATTTTCAAACCAACTGTCGCCGTTCGTTTGGTCGCTTTGAAATGTTGACGCTGGCCTGCGCACTGGCTGTCTCTGTGCCGGGTGCGATGAGCTTTTTTGGCACCTTGGCAAAGGTGAATGCGCCGATTGATGCCGTGATTGTCTGGCTGTTGAGCTTGCATACTCAGCGACGGGTGATGGCAGGCCATGCGGGTTATGTTTGGCTGCGCTCTGGGGCTTTAGCGCTGGCCGCTTGGGGAGGTACCTCGTTTCGGAGCGCGGATCTTTCGGATGCCAATTTTTCTGGTACTAGATTGAACGCGGCTGACCTGACCGGGGCAAAGCTGATGAGAACGTGCTTGCAGCAGGCGCGCTCTGTAGACTATGCGCGGGTCGGACGTACCCTATTGCGGCAGCCTGAAGTAAGGCAGCTTCTAGTCACAGGCTATGGCGCTCAGCAAAACTACGCTGAGTGCGATTTGCGCGGTGCGTATTTGGTAGAGTCGGTGCTGACAGGGGCGGATTTTACCCAGGCTGACCTTGCTCAGGCTGACCTGACAGGTTCTCAACTGCGGGGAGCTATGCTCAAGCAGGTGCAGGCTGTTGGGACTTGTTTGCGAGGTGCCACGTTGACCGGTTCCTGTCTGGAGTCTTGGAATATCGATACCACTACCCAGCTCGACAATATTGCCTGCGACTACATCTATCTGCTGCGCGGTGAGCGGGAGCGGCGCCCTAGCGTTGGGGTGTTTCAGCCGGGCGACTTTACCAAGCTCTTTCAAGATGTGCTGCACACGGTCGATCTTATTTTTCGTGAAGGGCTTGATATGTCTGCCTTTATGGCGGCGTTTCAGCAGGTGCAGGCCGGGGGAGAGTCGGTCTCTGTGCGCAGCATTGAAAATAAGGGCGACGGTGTGGTCGTAGTAAAGGTGGAAGTGCCAGACTCTGCCGATAAGCCCAAGATTCAATCTTTGCTAACCCAAGAATATGAGCAGGCCTTACAGCGGCTAGAGGCTCGCTACCAGGCGGAGCTATCTGCCAAAGATGCACAGATTGAACTCTATCGTCAGCACCGCAGCGAGCTTTCTCAGCTGACTGATTTGCTTAGTCAGCAGCTGGGCTCACAGGCTGCTTCGCCTACCGTGGCCGGTAAGCGGGTGGTGCTGAAGGTGGGCAGGGCAGAAAATGGCGGTCGGCCAGTGACACTGCAAATTGGGGAAGAAGGGGCGGGCACTTATTTAGAGACATCAGGGCGATTGTCGTCTCCATCGTCTTTGATAGGGTTACAGCAGCGTTGGCAGCAGGCTTACCGTCAGGTGGCTGATTGCATGGCTCAAAATACGCGGATCAGCGCGCCGCTGGTGCAAGTGACGAATGTCAGCTATCAGGAGATGTTTCAGACCTGTCAAGATCTCGAAACTGAGCTGATGCAACAGATGAACAGCTGGCTAAACTCAGCGCAGTTTCGTCCGGTGCGGGAGGCATTGATGGCGTCGCTGAAGCCTGAGGATTCGATTCGCTTGGTGTTGCAGACGGCAGACCAGAAAATTCGCAGGCTCCCTTTCCACCTGTGGACTTGGTTTGATCGCTACAGTCGGGCTGAGCTGGTGCTAAGCGAGGAGAGCTATCATCAGCTGCCATCAACCAAGGACGATAAATTCCGTGATGATCTTGGTGGGGTGAGGGTGCTGGCGATTTTAGGCGACGGAGAGGGGTTGGATATTGAGCGCGATCGCACCTTACTCTCACAGCTCCCTGATGTAGCACTAACTTGCTTGGTAGAACCAGGGCGATCGCAGCTCAACGATAGCCTGTGGTCTCAGCCGTGGGACATCCTATTTTTTGCTGGGCATACCACCTGCCAAGATGCGAAACAGCAGCTCCGCATCAATCCCGACGAAAATCTGACCCTGAGTGAATTGAAATATGCGCTGCGGAAAGCTACTGAACGAGGATTAAAGCTCGCAATTTTTAACGCCTGCGATGGTCTGCAGCTCATGCAGGACCTGCATGATATCTCCTTACCGCCGACGATTGTGATGCGCTATCCCATCCCCGACAAGGTTGCTCAAGCGTTTTTGAAGTATTTCTTAACTGCGTTTTCGAAGGGGATGCCACTGCACCAGGCCGTTCGTGAGGCAAGAGAGCAGCTGCAGGGCTTAGAGTCTCAGTTTCCCTTTGCAACCTGGCTGCCGGTGCTCTGCCAGAACCCCGCCTCTTTACCGCTGAGATGGCAGGATTTGCGATCGCAGTAGCCGCTCCAGTCGATTCAGCTATAGGGCCCAGCTGCCGTGACCCTTCCACCGATTGCCCTCTGCCCGCTGGTAAAATCGCAGCTCCCACTGCACTGCTGCTGTCAGATCGATCAGCGCCTTCGCAATCTCCTCCAGCTCCGTTGCGTGCTGAGGTGAGAAATCGTAGGCAAGGCTGAGGTGTAGCCAGTCTTTGAGGCGTAGGGGGGTAGCGCGGGTGGGGGAGTGTGCGATCGCGGCAAACTCCCCCACCCATGCCTTCAACTCTTCAGCCTTCAACACCAGCCCGTGCCAGTCTTCCCGAAAGCTGAGCTGCTGAATCTTGATTGGCAGTTGAGGGGTGCGCGTACGAAAGTCACTCAAGCTTCTTTCGATGCTTTCAACATACCTTTGCGCAGCACCGGTCTCATCTTCAAAAAATCCCGTGAGTGTGCAGTGGGGCATGTAAGCATGGGCCGCGTTGGGTCCGCACTGTTGCTGGCTGCGCTTAAAGTAGGCGTCTATCTGGTTTGCTAGCGGCCCGATTGGACAGGCGTAAAGGATAAATTTAGCCATAAGGGTGTGATTTACCGCGTTTTAAGATGTTTTCAGCCTAGTTCATACAAAAAGCCTCTAGAACTCTATAAATCAAGAGGTCTAGAGGCTTTAGTTGATTATTTCAGTTGGATCCACACTGAATCTATTCAGCGATGGTCTTATCGGCCAACGCCAATGTACTGGAAGCCCGCTTCTTCTATGTTCTTTTGGTCGAGGAAGTTGCGACCGTCGATCATCACTGGCGCGTTCATCAAGCTGCCCATCTTCTTGTAGTCCAAGTTTTTGAACTTAGCCCAGTCGGTGACCAGCACCAGCGCATCGCAGCCATCTGCCAAGCGCTCAGGATCGGTTTCTACAATCACGCCCGAAAGGCCCTGGCTGACGCCGCTCTGAGACACAATCGGGTCGTAAGCCTTAACCTTTGCGCCCAATCGGTTCAGGTTTTCGATCATGATCAGCGAAGGTGCATCGCGCATGTCGTCAGTGTCGGGCTTGAAGGTGAGACCGAGTAGGCCCACGGTCTTGCCCTTGAGAATTTTGAGAACCTGCTGCAATT
Organism: Cyanobacteria bacterium J06614_10; assembly: GCA_038527325.1. Classification (GTDB taxonomy): domain Bacteria; phylum Cyanobacteriota; class Cyanobacteriia; order Phormidesmidales; family Phormidesmidaceae; genus Phormidesmis. The sequence continues at coordinate 3,383 of JBCBFY010000153.1, read as the reverse complement.
TCTCAACGGTGAGCAGCCGCTGACGGGTATTGACGTTGATGGTTGCCTTGAGCAGTTCCGCTTCATAGCCGTAGTCATCAGCCGTGTGCACTAGCGCCGATACGTCTTTCGGGAAGCAGGAGCCACCCCAGCCGATGCCAGCCTGCAAAAATTTGCTGCCAATGCGCGAATCTAGACCGATGCCCTGGGCGACTTGGGTTACATCTGCACCAACGCGATCGCAGATATTCGCCACTTCATTAATAAAGCTAATCTTTGTCGCTAGGAATGCATTAGAAGCATACTTCACCATCTCAGCCGAGTTCAGGTCAGTGACCACCACAGGCACAGGGTCTGCCGACTTATCTTCAGAGAAGCTACGGCTCACTAGGGGCTGATATAGCTCCTTCATCATGCCTAGCGCCTTCTCGCTATTGCTACCCAGCACGATGCGATCAGGGTTAAACGTATCAAATACCGCAGATCCCTCTCTCAAAAACTCAGGATTGCTAACGACATCAAACGAAGCTTCGCCGTTGCTCTGGCGTTCAGCAAGCCCATCCATCACAATCATTCGAACCCAGTCACCCGAGCCAATGGGCACCGTAGACTTATTGACGATGACTTTGTAGCCACCATTTAGATTCTCACCAATGCTGCGAGCAACCGCTTCTACATAGCGAGTGTCACTTTCACCCGTAGGCAGGGCAGGCGTACCCACCGCAATGAACAAAATCTCACCATGGGCAACGCCCGCCCCAATATCAGAGGTGAACTCCAAATTGCCCGATTCCATAGATGACTTCATCAAGTCAGAAAGGCCCGGCTCATAAATCGGCGACTGCCCCGACTTCATCAGCTGAACTTTCTCTTCATTGTTATCAACACAGATCACATGGTGACCAATGTGGGATAGACAAACACCTGTCACTAGGCCCACATAGCCCGTTCCAATGACACATACACGCATGATGGTATTACTCTCTAAAAATGAACGACTGACTTCGAGAAATAACTTTCGAGAAATGGCTTCCGAGAAATAACTCCCGAAACATAACTAACTAGCTGGCGTCGTAACCGCTGTGCCGGTCAAGTCCTTGCTTAGTGTTCCAGCTTCAGCCATCCGCGCTCGGAAATCTGCAATGGTTTTTTCCAACCCTTCTTGCAAAGGCACGGTCGGCTCCCAGTCCAAAAGCTGTCTAGCCTTGGTGATGTCAGGCTGCCTGCGTTTAGGATCGTCCTGAGGGAGGGGCTTATACTGCACCTCGACGTTGGGGTTCACCATTTTTTGGATGGTTTCAGCCAGCTGTAGTATGGTGTACTCGCCCGGATTGCCGATGTTGATAGGGCCAGTTTGGTCGCTGTTCATCAGGCGAATAAAGCCTTCAACGAGGTCAGAAACGTAGCAGAAGCTACGCGTTTGCGAGCCGTCGCCATATACCGTGAGCGGCTGACCGCTCAGCGCCTGAACGATAAAGTTGCTAACAACCCGGCCGTCATTCTCTAACATCCGAGGGCCGTAAGTGTTGAAAATACGCACCACCCGAATATCCACATCATTTTGACGGTGGTAGTCAAATGACAGGGTTTCTGCCATGCGTTTGCCTTCGTCGTAGCAGCTGCGGATCCCAATCGGGTTGACGCTGCCGCGATACTCTTCTGGCTGGGGATGAACCTCAGGATCGCCATAAACTTCAGACGTTGAAGCTAGAAAAAATCGGGCTTTGACACGCTTGGCTAAGCCCAACATATTAAGTGTGCCCAATACGTTCGTTTTAACCGTTTTCACTGGGTTGTATTGATAGTGAACCGGAGAAGCCGGGCAGGCCAAGTGATAAATCTGGTCGACCTCTAGTCGAATGGGTTCGGTAATGTCGTGACGGATCAGCTCAAAGTAAGGATTATCCATCCAACGTAGAACGTTGCGCTTGTGCCCCGTATAAAAATTGTCTAGGCAGACAACCTCGTGGTTCGCTTGCATCAGCCGGTCAATCAGGTGGGAGCCGATGAAGCCAGCACCCCCGGTAACTAAAATTCTCATAGATTTAATGTCTAGACGCCTAGCGGTAAACTTGGAACTTTTGAAGGGCGCTTCTAATGGGAGCCATAGGTAAGCCTTAGTCCAAGTTGTCTAAAAATGTAACAAAATCTGATTGATGTACTTAATAAAAACTTTAGGATTTATGAAAACTTCAACCGCCTTTATTAGTACCCAGATTGCTCCCAAAACCTAATCACTGCCTCATGAGACGTTGATAATCAGTTTGCGTGTTCCCACTTAGCAGCGCTAGGCATCTCTACCGAGAGGTGGATGACTAATCAGGGAAACTCTACGAAAAACCGCCGCCGTTAGCAGCCCGCCTAAGTAGATTTCTGGTGAATGAATTCCTGTCGGATTTTGCTAGGTAGGCTTCCTAGGTGAGTTTCAAAACAGCCATGAAGGCTTCTTGTGGAACATCTACGGTCCCAATGGATTTTAGTCGCTTTTTCCCTTTTGCCTGCTTTTTCAGCAGCTTCTTTTTCCGGGAGATGTCACCGCCGTAGCATTTGGCTAAGACGTCTTTTCTCAGGGCCGGAATGCTCTCACTGGCGATTACCCGGCTACCGATGGAGGCCTGCACAGGAATCTTAAACTGATGGCGGGGGATCAGCTCTTTGAGTTTTTCGGTTAGCGCTCTACCGACGTAGTAGGCCTTGTCCCGGTGGACGATGGCTGCCAGCGGGTCTACGGTGTCGCCGTTGATCTTGACATCGAGCTTGACGAGCTGATTAGTACGGTAGCCAATCAGCTGATATTCCATGCTGGCATACCCCCTAGATCGCGATTTCATCTGGTCAAAAAAGTCGGTGACCACCTCAGCCAGCGGTAGCTCATAGATCAGCGTCGTCCGGCCGGGCGTGAGGTATTTCATGTCCTGAAAGTCGCCTCGGCGAGTTTGGCACAGCTCCATCAGCGTGCCGACAAATTCTTCTGGTGTGATGATGTCGACGCGGACGTAGGGCTCTTCGATTTTTTCGCGGTATTGGGGATCGGGGAGAAGGCTGGGATTGTCTATCTCGATGATTTCCCCCTGGATGGTGTGAACTTTGTAAATAACGGAGGGGGCAGTCGTGATCAGGTCTAGGTTGTATTCTCGCTCTAGGCGCTCCTGGACGATTTCCATGTGGAGTAGCCCGAGGAAGCCGCAGCGGAAGCCAAAGCCCATGGCGCTAGAGGTCTCTGGCTCGTACTGAAGGGCCGCGTCGTTAAGTCTGAGCTTGTCGAGGGCTTCGCGCAGGTCTTCGTACTGGTCAGAGTCGGTGGGAAAGAGGCCGCAAAATACCATGGGCTTGGCTTCTACGTAGCCTTCGAGCGGAGCGGCGGCGGGCGCTTTTACCAGGGTGATGGTGTCGCCGACGCGGGC
>JBCBFY010000152.1:0-9669 GCA_038527325.1 Cyanobacteria bacterium J06614_10 | reverse complement strand
ATCGTTATTCACAGTCTCGCGGGATGAAATAGTAGGATAATCTTTGGAACTGAATAGGACTTTTTAGTACTTTTTCAGCAACTGATGACATTGTCCTACTCGGTCTAAAAATTTCCTGTATGTTTAAGTGGAACAACCAGTTTTTCGGAGCGTATCATGGCCGAAACCACCACATTGACTGCTGAGGTTTCTACTCCACTGGCCTCTATTCCAGCAGAGGGGCTCGCTGAACTCGCTCAGAAAAATAAAGACAACCCCGCCGACAAAACGCTGAAGGTGAAAACGGTTTGTACCGGCAAATTTCGCAGTCTGAACTATGCACGTGATCTGGAAGCCTTTGCAATTGATGAGCCGCCCGTACTGCTGGGAGACAACACGGCGCCAAACCCCTCCGAGATTGTTCTTGGTGCCCTCGGCTCTTGCCTGGTAGTGGGCATTCAGGCCAATGCGGCAGCAAAGGGCATTGAGCTGACTAAGCTAGAGATTGCACTGGAAGGAGATATTAATATCGTCAGCACGTGGGGGACCGGAGAGCTGGAGAGGCCTCAGATTGGCTTTACCGATGTGCGGGTGGAGGTGGACATTGACGGCGATGCTGAGCGGACAGTGCTAGAAGAAATGGTGAATCACGCCAATACTTGGTCTCCTGTTTCAGCGACGCTGAGCAATCCAATGCCGGTTTCAGTGTCGATGGCTTAAACCCATCAGCTGAGTAGTGCCCCTCATTTTTCACCTTCTACTTCAACAAAACCTATGCAAACCGTTTCAAGAGCACCTATCACATCAAAGCCTTCTTTTGCTGCATTGGATGTTGAGCAGACGGATACAGCGATCGCGCATCTGAGAAAAGTCATCAACAAAACCTTGACACCTAAGGTTCAAGACATTGACCTAAAAGGAGAGTTTCCAGAACGAATCATGCACGATATTGGCGCAGCGGGAGCTTTTTCCCACGCTGTGTCAAGTCGGTATGAGGGGTCTGGAAAAGGATTGAAGTATGCGGTTCAGAGTATTGAAGAGGTTTCAAAAGATTGCTTATCTACCGGATTTATCACTTGGTGCCAGATAGCTTGCACCTGGTATTTGGAGAATACGGAGAACAGCGTTCTGCGAGAAAAGCTGCTGCCGGAGGTGGCTTCTGGACGAGCGCTGGCGGGGACAGGGCTCTCGAATCCGATGAAACATTTTGCAGACATCGAGAAAATTGCCCTGACGGCAACTCGGATAGAGGGTGGCTATGTGGTGAATGGCATGCTCCCCTGGGTCTCTAATTTGGGGCCTAGTCATTACTTTGGCATTGCGGCGAAAATGGCTAATTCTGATGACTACATGATGGCGATGGTCTCAGATGAGTTGGAGGGAATGTCTTTGCGGTGCAATGCTCACTTTATTGCGCTGGAAGGGACGGGGACTTACAGCTGCTTGTTTCGAAACTCTTTTGTTCCGGATGAGCTGGTGCTGGCTGCGCCTTGTGAGGAGTATGTTGACTGCATTCGACCTGGCTTCATGCTTACGCAGGTGGGGATGGGGCTAGGGTTGACGGCAAGCTGCGTTGAGCTGATGCGGCGCTCCAATAAGCGGTTGGGACATGTGAACCAGTATCTGGATAATCAGGTAGAAGATATCGAGGCAGATTTGCAGGTGGTACGACTGCGGACTTATGAAATTGCAGATCGGCTCAATGACTGCACGGGCATGGCAGATTTGGCGCTAAATAAAGAGATTATTCAGGCACGAGCAACAGCTTCGGAGCTGGCTTTGCGGTCTTCGCAGGCAGCGATGTTGCATGCGGGGGCGAGAGCCTATGTGAAGGGGAGTGCGGCTGAGCGAAAGCTCCGAGAAGCTTACTTTGTGGCAATTGTAACGCCTGCGCTCAAGCACTTGAAGAAGGTGCTAGCGGGGATGAGCGGGGTAGCAGAGCCGATTGGATAAAAGGCGTTTATAGAACAAAGTCGAAGGTTGCTTGTTTCTTTGGTTGCTCAGGGCTAACGGTCATGAGTCGCTCGGGTTGAAAGAGCCCGTTTCTGTCGTTATGGCTTCGACCATATTAGGCATATCTGCTCAAACCTACCGCAACCTCAGCAGCAGAAAGACTTTCAGCTGGTTCTACGCTTTTTGTCCTGTACATAGGAGAGGTAGACGTTACAACTGTGGTCAGATTACTGCGGTCAGATTTCTGAGTAGCCTTAGTTGTACCAGCTTTTGGCAGTGGCCATAGTCAGCAGTTGCTCGGTGGTCCAGCCTGCTCTGCGGGTCTCTCGCCTGTGCTGATGACTCATGATTCCTGCTCCGTAGGCATCTCCAAGGGTCCGGCTTAGGGCTACCCGCTGACACAGCTGATGAAACATACAGTGGGTTGTATTACTAGCGTTGGATTTCATAAATGGTTCTAGCCTCCAAAGGTGTTCTGTCGGTGCTTTGTCTGAATATCTCCATCGTAGGAAGCTGTATTAGCAATTACCAAAAATAGGCCGAATCTTTTCCATTCGATCTACTCATGTAAGCTACAGCTAGGGGAGGCCGCTAGAAGGCGAGCTGTGCCTGCAGGGATGAGGAGATTGGATCGAAAACCAAACTGTTCTCTAGTCGCGAGGTCCTGGCAGCAGCATATTCAGTACCAGCGCCGTCAGCCCGCCCGTGCTAATGCCAGAGGAGAAAATATTCTTTGCTAGGGGAGGCAGCTGTTCTAAAATGCCAGGCACCGCGCTCACTCCGAGGCCAAGCCCAACAGAGGTCGCCAGGATAATTGACGCGCGCTTATCTAGGTTGACCGTGCTCAAAATTTTGATGCCTGCCACGGCTACCGAGCCAAACATGATGATGGTTGCCCCACCCAGCACTGGCTGAGGAATAGTCTGAAAAATACCTGCGACTACAGGGACCAAACCCAACAAAACAAAGATCCCTGCGATGAATAGCCCAACGTAGCGGCTACCGATACCCGTCAGCTGAATCACGCCGTTGTTCTGGCTGAACGTGGTGTTGGGGAAGGTGTTGAAAATGGCTGCGATCGCAGAATTCACACCGTCTGCCAAAATTCCACCCTTTATGCGCTTGAAGTAAGTTGGTCCGGTAATAGGTTGACCGGTCAATAGAGAGGTCGCCGTCAGGTCACCCGTGGATTCGATGGTGGTAATGAGATACAAGAACGCAAAAGGAACAAATGCCGCCAGGTTAAAGCCAAATCCATACCGGAAGGGAATCGGAATCGTAATGGGGGCTAGGCCGCTGAGGCTACTAAAGTTGACTAGGCCCATGGGAATGGAGATCAGATAGCCAACGATGAGTGCGATCGCCACCGATGACATCCGTAAAAACGTGCTCGGCACGTTGTTTAAGGCAACAATGATTGCCAGTACCAAAAGTGAAAGCGCCAGGTACGCAGGATTACCAAACGATCCGTCATTTTGCGCCGGTACTCCACCACCCATGCTGGTGAGGCCCACCCCCACCAGCGTCAGCCCAATTAGCGTAACCACAACACCAGTCACCAGCGGTGTCACGACCCTACTTGCCAGCTGAATAAAGCGGGAAAAGATCATTTCAATAAATGAGCCAAAAAAGCAGAGCCCAAAAATCGTACCGAGTGCTGATTGCGGCGTCCCTCCCGCTGCTGTGATCGCACTCCCTGCTGCAATCACTGGGCCGATAAAGGCAAAACTTGTCCCTTGGACGCTGAGTAGGCCAGACCCCACCGGTCCAATTCGCTTGGCCTGGATGAAGGTGGCAATGCCAGAGACAAACAGCGACATACTGACTAAATAAGCCCCGTCGGCAGGATCTAGACCAAGCGCACCGCCAATAATTAGAGAAGGTGTAATAATGCCAACGAAACAGGCAAATACGTGCTGAATAGCTGCAAAGATCGTGTCTCTAACCGGTGGCCTATCCTCTAAGCCGTAGATTAGATCATGCTCAACGGGGATATCGGTTTCTATCACCGCTTCGGGGGGAACTGGTTTGTTAGTAATTGCATCAGGGCTATTCATCAGAGAATTTTCCCGGGAGATATTTTGCAGAAAGTAGACTTGCGCTGATTTGTATGTTTAGTGCGATCGCGCTAAATGCTTACACATCAAAAAGTTGGAACTTCAAGGGGCTCGCCAAACCATTCTTGTGAGAGCGCGTCGAGTTCACCGGAGAAGCGCTTGTTGCGAACAAACACATTGACCCATTCCAACATATCGAGATCGCCTCTGCGTAGACCGATGTAGCAGGGAGAATTTTTCATCACAAATTTGTTTTCGATGCTGGCTTCTGGATTGTCTTTGATGACTTCGCCCGCAATGGTGTTTCCGGTTGCGATCAGCTCTACCTGATTGGATAGGAGTGCTGAAATCGTTACGCTGTTATCTTCAAATCTTTTTACTTCAATGCTTTCAGGCGCTTTGTCTGTAAGTTCCAAGTCTTCTAGTGAACCTTGGGTAACGCCAACTGTTTTATTGGCTAAGTCTTCATAGCTGGCCACGGCTTGGTCGGTAGAGCCGTAGATGCCGGAGAAAAAGGGCGCGTATGGAATGGAAGAAAAGTAAATGGACTTTGCCCTTTCTGGGGTGGCCCCTAGGCTAGAGATTACCAAATCTGCACGGCCTGTTTGCAAGTAGGGAATGCGGTTTGTGCTGGTAACTGGGATCAGCTCAAGCTCGACTTCTAGCGCTTCTGCAACTAGCCTGGCGACTTCAACGTCGTATCCTTGGGGTTCGCCGTCTGCGCCGACGGAGCCAAAGGGTGGACTGTCTTGCGGTACTGCGATTTTGACGATGCCTGCGCTGAGAATTTGATCGAGGGTGCCGCCGACGGTGGCTGACTCACTGGCTGGCGCAGTGGCACTGTCTCCAGCGACATTTTCTCCAGCGACAGTTTGGGAAGTGATGGAACCGCCTGAGCAGGCCACAATGGTGACTGCGGTGAAGGCGAGCACGCTGCTCAGGGCGATCGCTTTCCAAATTTTTCTACGGTCTGAGCTGGGGAACAAAAAACATAGGAGTGATTGCAGCATGGTTTTTTTGGGGGTAATACGAGAGGTAAGTGCTTGTGGGTAGCGGTTAGATGTCGGTTAGGCATAGGCGAACCGAGTCTCTAAACGGCGGCTCCACAGCGAAAGTGGAAAGCACAGACAAAAGTAAATGACAGCAGCCATGGAATAGACTAAGAAGGGCTCGAAGGTGACATTGCTAATGGAAGAGGCGGAACGGGTCAGCTCGATAAAGCCGATAACAGATGCCAGGGAAGTGCCTTTGATGACCTGTACTGCGAAACCGACGGTGGGTGGAATGGCAGCGCGAATAGCCTGGGGTAGGATGACTTTTTCCATTTGCCTGAAGTAGGTGAAGCCGAGGGCTTTTGAGGCCTCCCACTGGCCGAGGGGAACGGCTTGGACTGCGCCGCGCCAAATGTCGGCGAGGAAGGCACTGGTGTAGGTGGTGAGTGCGATCGCTGCTGCTGTCCAGGTGGAGAGGTTGATGCTAAATAAAACAGAGATGCCAAAGAAGACGAGGAACAGCTGCATGAGGAGGGGTGTTGCTTCGAATAGCTCTATGTAGAGGGTGCTCACCAGCCGCAGGAAGCGATTGGAGGAGATCCGCATGAGCATGACGATGAACCCAACGATGCCACCGCCGACAAATGCGATCGCACTCAAGGCGACTGTCCATCGAGTAGCGAGCAAAAGGTTGACTAAAATTTGCGACAGGGTGAAGTCTTGCATTTAAAGATCTTTCATTGGTAGAGATTGTAAGTTTGACATTTATACGGTTGGAGATCTCGCAGTGGACGAGAGGGCTGATGGCTAAAGCTATGGGTGTCGCTATCGGTTGTATTGAGTGAAGGCGAAGAATTTTCTTTGGATAAGGATGGCGATCGCTTTGATAAACCAAACGATAGCCACGTAAATAAGGGAAACGGTGAGATAAATTTCGAAGCTGCGAAATGTTCGCGACTGTAGGTAGTTGCCCACAAATGTCAGTTCTTCGGCTGAGATCTGAGAGACGACGCTGCTAAACAGTACGGCAATTACAATCTGACTGACCAGGGCCGGGTACACAGCACCGAGGGCAGGCATGAGAATCACGTGGCGAAAGATTTGAAGCTTTTTGAACCCGAGGGACATGCCCGCTTCGATTTGCCCTTTGCTAATGCCTTCGATGCCTGCTCGAATAATTTCTGTCGCATAGGCGCCAAAGTTGATCGCTAGGGCTAGCACGGCTGCTTGCCAGGATGAGAGCCGAATCCCTACACTTGGCAGACCAAAGAAAAAGAAGAACAGCTGGATGAGAAACGGCGTATTGCGAAAGAATTCTACATAGAGGCTGGCGATCGCCTTCAAAATGGGGTTGGTTGAGATGCGGCCCAAGGCACCTGAAATCCCTAGGATGAATCCGAAGGCGATCGCGACGAATACAATTCTTAGCGTTAGCAGCACGCCCTGAAAGAAGAACGCCAGGTTGTTCCAAACAACGGAGAACTGAGGCGTGTACTCCATAATCAAGATCTATCCAAAAGATATTTACTCATGGGCCAGTCTTGTGGGCCAGTTTTGTGGGCCAGTCTGCGTAGAAGATTACCGAAAGGCGTGACCGCTATTTGTACTTTTTAATACAGTTACCTTCCTGGGCGACTAGATTTTTTCCGTGAAACATTGCGCAATGGTTAGTGCGGTTTTTGGTTAGTGCGGTTTTTGGTGTAGTGCGATCGCTAACCGCTGACAAGTCTCTATCAGGTCTTCTAGCGCTACGGTCACCAGTCGGCTTTGGTCCACGACTCGTCTTCCGTTGATAAAGCTGTAGTCTACTGAGGGTGGCTGGCAAAATATTAGAGCGGCAACAATATCGTGATGGCTACCAACGAAAGCAGGTGTGTCAATATTAAAGGCAATAAAATCGGCAGACATGCCAGGTGCCAAGTGGCCAATATCATCTCTCCCCAAGACTTTCGCGCCGCCTCTCGTGGCGACTTCTAGGGTTTCTCTGGCGGTGATTGCCGCTGCATTCCCTTCTCGGACGCGGGCCATCAAGAAGGCAGTACGTGCCTCTTGCAACAGATTAGACGCATCATTTGAAGCGGCGCCATCTACGCCGATGCTCACCGGGACGCCCTGGCTGAGCATGCGACGCAGAGGCGCCATGCCGCTGGCAAGTCGCATGTTGCTGCAGGGGCAGTGGGCTACTCCCGTACCGGTACGGGCAAACTTATCGATGGCATCGTCACTGAGCTGCACGCAGTGGGCATGCCACACATCTTCGCCTAGCCAGCCGACCGATTCGGCATAGTCACCTGGACGCAGACCGAATGTTTCTAGGCTGTAGTCCACATCGCTTTTGTTTTCTGCTAGGTGCGTGTGCAGCCGTACCCCGGGGTAAGTGCGGGCCATCGCCGCTGACTCCCGCATCAACGCCTGCGACACCGAAAAAGGGGAACAGGGCGCGAGTACCATCCGCACCATGGCGTGGCGACTGTTGTCGTGGTACTGTTCAATCAGCCGCTGAGAGTCTTTTAAGATCGCTGCCTCCGCTTCTACCAATGAGTCTGGTGGTAAGCCGCCCTTGCTTTCTCCTACGCTCATGCTTCCGCGACTTGCATGAAACCGCAAGCCAATATCTTGTGCCGCGCGGATTTCGTCATCTAGCGTGCAGTCATTGGGGAAGAGATAGAGATGGTCACTTGCGGTGGTGCAGCCGGAGAGCATGAGCTCGGCGGCGGCCATTTGCGTGCTGGCGTATATGCCCTCTGCTGTCAGATTTTCCCAGATGGGGTAGAGGGTTTGCAGCCAACCAAACAGGTCGCAGTTTTGAGCGGCGGGAACTGCGCGAGTCAGCGTTTGGAAGAAGTGATGATGGGTGTTAACGAGCCCTGGAAGAACAACATGGCGTCCGTGTAAATCTAGCACTTCGTCGGCAGTGGCTGGTAGCGTTTCAGTCTCGCCTACCTGCTCAATTACGTTGTCGCGAACAAAGAGCCCGCCGCCCGCAACTTCTCTGCGCCCTTCGTCCATTGTCACGAGGGTGTGAGCATTTTTAACCAGTAACGTTCCCATGGGTATCGCCTTCCTGTAAAGCAAGCTAATGCCTGTCCAAGGAATATATCTTACTAGTGATACAGAAGTGATGTTGGTCAATAGTCAATTCAGATGATGTCGACAATGCCCATCATGCCTTGATCTTCATGGTCGAGAATATGGCAGTGATAGACCGTGCGCCCGGTGTAGTTTTCGAACTTCACTCTAATTTTGACGGACTCGTAGCCATGGATATTTACTGTGTCTTTCCAGGCACGCAGCGGTTCGGGTTTGCCGTTGCGCTCAATGACTTGGAAGCGGTTGGTGTGTAGGTGGAAGGGGTGATCTATGCTGGCTTTGTTGATAATTGTCCAATCTTCTACCTGATTGAGTTTTACCTGAGTATTAACGCGATCCATCACGAAGGACTGACCATTGATGATAAAGCCGGTGGTGCCTGCGGTAGCGTCAATGCCATGATTGAGAATGAATTCTCGAGCTGTTGTGGGCTCGGGCAGCGGCTCAACAGGGACAAGCGTGCTCGGTAGTGGAAGGGGCGTGGTGCGATTACTCTCTACATATCGCAGGGTTGCGAGAGTTGTTTCTGTGGGTGGCACGACTCCAGGCATTTGCTGGATTTGGTTGCCCATACCTTGAATCATCTCTGTCAGTCCGCGGTCGTATGGCAGGCTGAGTAGCTTATAGTCGCCAGGGTCTCTTTGGCCTGGTACAAGTAGCTCTGCGCGTTCGCCGGGTGAGAGGATTAGCGTGTCAAGTTCTTGGGGTTGTGCGATCGCGCCGCGATCCGTTGCAATTAAGAACCAAGGATGTTCAGGAAGCTGAAGCTGGTAAATTCGGGAAGCCGAGGCGTTGATAAGTCTCAGGCGCAGCAATCCATTTTGAGGTAGACCGATGACCGGATTGTGTTGCCCGTTGACCAACAACTTGCTACCTTCTCTGCCCCATCGTTTGGCGAGGGGCGGGAGTGCTTCATCTTCTGGAAAATTAGGTTCAATGTCTTGAAGAACCAAGATGGCTTCTTTTGCCTGCTGAATTTCGGGAATGTTGTCTAACTCACCACGAATAACTAGCGGGCCTGCTAAACCGTTGAAAACCTGTGAGGCAACTTGGAGATGGTAGTGAGGGTGGTACCAGCCGGTGACCGCAGGATGGTTACTGGGAATCTGAAATTCGTAGGTGTAGCGATCGCCACTTGCAACCTCTCGGAAGACATCGTCTACCTCTGGAGAGATGTGCAAACCATGGAAATGGAGATTGGTCGGTTGGTTCAATTCGTTAGAGAGCGTGAGGTGAACTATGTCACCCACTCGGGCTTCTAAAACTGGCCCGGGCGATCGCCCGTTGTAGGCCATTCGCGCTTGCGGCTGTCCAATAGCGACACTTTCGTGAGACCGCTGAGCGGTTAAGGTCAAGTTGAGGCGACCTGCTGAGCTTGTGATGCGTCGGAGTGGTTGAATTGGCGACAAGCGGCGTCTGGAGGCGCACTGAACTAAAAGAGGTGTGCTGGAGGCTACGGCTGCAAGTTGTAAGAACTGTCGGCGGTTCACAATATTGGTAGAAACTCAATGGTTAGAAAAGAACTTCAGTGCATTTCAATTTATTATTTTGGCAGCAAATTGTGAAGTAGAAATGCAATACGGTTAACGCTACAGTTT
>JBCBFY010000151.1:0-9741 GCA_038527325.1 Cyanobacteria bacterium J06614_10 | reverse complement strand
TCTTAGTCTTATGAGTTATTCCCTAAGTGGGATAACTCTTCTCGAAGAATATGGCGCAAGTCCTCCTTTAAATCATGATTTTGGATATATTCAGCTAACGCTGCATTGATTAGCGTTTGATATCCGCGATCGCCCGCCTGTGCCTTGAAATACTCCACAATGAACTTATCTAAAAACATATTCACCCGCTGTTTCCCTCGGGATGCAGGCTGTCCACCCACACGTAGCACAGCCTGTTTCAGCTGGGCTTCAGTGACTTCTGGAATATCAGACAAATCAATATCCTGATCTTCCATGGCATCAATCCGTTTCCAATCCGTTTCAGAGATTTTCGAAGAAGATAACTTGCTCATGTTTTGTGCCCTCCCGCATTGAGATCACTCTAATGTCACTTTGGCTTTCTGTATGGGCAATTACAATCACCCGACCTTTCAAGAGTCCCATCGTAATAAAGCGCTGCTCACCATAGGCAAACCGATCATCTTCAAAAGTCAAGGTCGGCCCTTCAAATACTTGAGAGGCATCCAAAAAATCGAACCCATGCTTGGTCAAATTTGACCGCCGCTTGTTTTCGTCCCATTCAAACTGCATACGCCAATTATACACATATTTATACACATGCACGCCGACATACACACATGCTATCGATATCAGTGCGGCTCAGCTTTACGCTCTATTTGCAACAGAACAAGCTCAAATCAGTCAAGTCACGTTTATATCAGACAGTCAGCTTCTAGTTTCGGCATTAGCGGACGGGACGCTCAGCCTTGTCACCGCCGCCTGCGAATGGGTGAGAAATTACCTGTAACACGGTTCACAGGTGGCAGACAACAGAACGCTATGTTCTGAATCTGCACGTTGGCGTTGGATACATCTCACTGTAGCTTTTGTCACTTGACTGAGGTACAGTTCTCAGGCTAGGAGCCTTGTATGACAGTAGGTCAAGCGATTTGCGTTTCTCGAATGCATTCGAGAAACGCTATATTGCAAGTAGCTACGGCCCACTCTATGAGAAGAGCAAGCTCTACACCCAAAGTCCCTCTCTCCGGGAGCTGCTTTGGCGAATAGCTATGCGTCTTGACTGGCGCGATCGCCCAATTTGCGCTTACGAATAGCGGTCAGTCCTAGCCCAATCATTGCTGGCAATACAGTTGTTGGTTCAGGCACGGGCTGAGCAAAGTTACCGGTTTTGATCAGAACTTCGTTTCTTGAATTACGCCCGCCAGTCACCCCAATTTGGCCGTTTAGAGTCCAGCCATCTAACAAAGAGTCTCCTTCGATGTAATACTGACCAAAGCTGTCGTCTGCTGAGCCCAGATTCTGGACAAAGGCCTGACCGTCTAAGTCAGTGATATTCAAAATAGCCTGACGCTTGGTCACAATTTTGATTGCGTTGCCTGCTTGCCAGGCTGCGTCATTCCAACTAACCGATTCACCCCCGACGGTGGCAGAAAGTCCCACACCAGGAAGCCAGGAAAGCTGAAAATTAGAGAGTGGTGCCGCCCCGGCACCCCAAACGAACTGGGCCTCGTTAAAGTTGCCAGGAGAGCTGGTACGACTGCCAACACCGATTTCCCAGGTACCGTTGAGCTGGTTGTTTCCCCCTCTGGCCTCTAGCCCGTAGACGCCAGCGCCACCAGCACCGACGGTTTCGATTTCAGTAAAATTTGTTCCGTCTGTGGTGAAGGTAAAGGCTTTGGCTGGCCGCGTCACCAGCACAGAAGCTGTTGCTAGTAAGCTGGCGGCAACAGCTTTTATCAAAGATACTTTGTTCATTGTTTGTAAAGTCAAAATGAGTTGAGGCAGTTGTATTGAATTGATTCGGTAGATGGATTCGATTCGAGCAAATGTCGTCAGACAATTCTACGAGTCAACCGAAGAGCATTGGGTAAAGAAGGCGCATTCTTACAATAAAGTTTCAGTGTTGTTACGCATATATTAAATTCAATAAATACAAGTGTTTAGGCAATCATAGTGAGTATACGTAGACAACTGTAAGAATCGGCTTTGATGATCACCCACGTGCTCACAACAAGTATCCGTTCCTATGAGCAACAAAAAGAAACACAATCTCCAGCAGTTGTGAAACTATCCCGAGGCTCTACACTTTAGTGAAAAGTCATTATGACGACCAAAATGATGGAAGCTCCCAATTGAAAATTGATTGGGCCACTTACGACACATCTAGAAGGATTTTTGAGCTGTTGTTTGAAGCACTTTTAAAGTGTTCGATTAAATTGCTTGATTTGCTGACCCTTTACGTAGACAGCACGGATGGCACTGGGTAAAGCGTCGTTTGGGGTCAGCAGCAGGAAGTCGGCATCGTAGCCGGGGGCAATTTTACCTTTTTGTTGACCAATGTTAGCGGCCCTAGCAGGGTATTCGGAAATGCACTTCCATGCCTGCTCAAAAGGTATGAGCCCCTTTTCGGCTAGTAGGAAGGGCGCATGGAATAGCGAGGGATAGTGGTAGTCAGAACAGAGACAGTCGAGAACTTTTGCTTGTGCGGCTTCGGCGACGCTCATGTAGCCGACGTGAGAGCCGCCTCGTACTAGGTTTGGAGAACCCATGAGTACAGAAGCTCCGTAGGCACGGGATTGTTCTGCTAGGGGGATGGAGGCGGGGAATTCTGCGATCGCAACCCCACGCTCCCGGCTTTTAGCTACATCAGCCTCAGTCTCATCATCATGGGACGCCACTGGAATATCCAGCTGATGGCAGCGCTGCACTAGGTCTTCAAATTGAGCCAATCCCTCCGCTTGTTTTGGATACACAGATTCAATCAGGGCTCGAATCTCGGCAACGGGCAGCTTCAGCCGTCGCTGTAGTCCATTCGCATAGCGCTGTATCGTCTTATCGTCTGTTGTTGGCGGAAGGTGGTTGTTGAGCGAAAGTAGGGTAACTTGACGGTTCTCTAACCACTGGCACAGCTCTTCGTGGCCATTGGTATTGGCCTGCTCATGACGGATGTGAACGCGGCTATCGACTCGTAGGGTACTGTTTGGAGAGGTAATCCGGTTAATCAACTGACGGGCCATCTCGCGGCTGCGTAGTCCCGGCTCAAAGGAGTCAGTGATTGAATAGAAAAAAGTCGTAATCCCAGCGCTCAGCAAGGCTAAATCATTCTCCACCAGGGCCATATCCAAAGGTAGGCTAACCCCTGGGCGCGGGCAAATCATGCGCTCAAAGGCATCTCCGTGAATATCGACAATGCCTGGAAGCAGATGTAGGCCAGTGGCCTCAACGGCTGTAAATCCGTCCGGTTTCAGACTTTGACCAACAGCGAGGAATTTTCCATCCTCTATCAACACAGTTGCTGAATCCAGCCAGCCATCTGGCGTCAGCACGGTGGCACCTTGTAGGGCAAGTTTTGCGATAGAAGCGAGATGTTGCATAGCTAAAAAGAGATTAGATGATTATTTTTCGAATCCAGCTTGAAACTTCCTCTACTATGAGAACGACAGCAAAGATCACAATGATAACCATTAGCGCTTCGTCGTAACGCAACAGTTGCATAGAGGTAGACAATTCAACACCGATACCCCCCGCACCGACTAGTCCCAAAACGACTGCGGAGCGGATAGAAGATTCTAGTGAGAACAGAGTCGAGGCTACAAAGGATGGCAGGGTTGCTGGAAAAATAGCGCCTGCGATAATGCTCATCTCAGACGCTCCGATTGCCCGAAGTGCTTCGATAGGGCCTGGCTCAATCTCCTCAATTCGTTCAGCAAAAAACTTGCCACAAAAGCCCATAACATCCACGGTGATAGCCATGATGCCAGCAGCGGGACCTAGACCAACAACAATGATAAAAATCAGTCCCCAGATTAAATCTGGAATCACCCGTAATAACGTAACAAAGCTCCGACTCACTGAAAACCACCACGAATGAGGTGTTGTATTTTTCGCAGCTAAAATAGAGAGCGGCAGGCTCAAGACAGCACCAAAAACGGTGCCAACTAGGGCCATCTCAAAGGTTTCTAGCGTTGCCCTTATGACACTGCCTAACCGTTTCGGGTTAGGCGGCAGCGCTTGACCCAAAAAATCACCCAGCCGAAAAATGCCTTTCCACAGGCGTACAGGCGTCAACTCACTGATCCAAAGACCATGTACAAAAAAGGCAATGCCAATGAGTAGCGCGACAAACACCAGCGGAGAGGGTTTTCTCCAACGGGGAGGTGCTGCCGGTAAAGTACGCTTCGCTTTATCGGAGGAGTTGTGCGTCTTGGATTGGCTGGGATGCTTCATAAAGCCAATTGAGTTGGTGATTCGTAATCTGCATAGCGGGTATGTCGATATGAACTTGCCCCTGACGCAAGCCAATGATACGGTCAGCGTAGGCCCTAGCTAAGTCTAGCTGGTGCAATGTACAGACGACGGTTAGCTGACGCTCACGCACAATCTCCCATAGCAAATCCATAACTTCACGGCCCGCTTTGGGATCGAGACTGGCTACGGGTTCATCCACAAGGAGCAGGCCTGGATCTTGCATTAGCATTCTGGCGATCGCAACCCTTTGCTGCTGACCTCCCGACAAAGTATCGACCCGCTGCTGGGCAATATGCGCCAGTTTCACCCGTTCCAAACAGTGCATGGCCCGTTCCCGTTCCACCTGCGGTGCTGTTGCCGGAAACCAATAGCGAGGACCTTTGCTACGACCGAGCGCACCCTGCAACACGTTGTGAAATGCGCTTAGGCTTGTCACCAGATTGAATTTTTGAAACACCATCCCGGTCTGACGGCGCAAGCTGCGCAGCTGCGACTGGGTTGCTGTTTCAATCGCTGCATTGCCGACTTGAATGCTTCCAGATGACAGCGACTCTAGCCCGACAATGCAGCGCAACAGTGTAGATTTGCCTGAGCCGTTCGCGCCTAGTAAGACGATGCCCTCACCCGGCTGGGCAACAAAGCTAACATCTGTGAGCGCTACAGTTCCATTTGGGTAATGTTTTGACAGTTGGTGAACAGCCAGGGATAACATAAGCAAAACGGAGGGCTAGTCGCCAACAAACTCGTTAAAGTCATCAATGCCAATGGCTCTGTAGGCTTCTCGAACAGAGTCGTAGTCCGAATCTTGAACTTCAATAACTTCAGAGCCTGTATACTTTTTGTTGGCTTCAACAGAAATGATGGCGTTGACTAGCAAGTCCTGATTTTCAATCATGGCTTGCTTTAGGGTCTCAACGTAATTTGCTGAGAGCGTACTGCTGGCAACAAAGACGTCACTGGGAAGCAAGGGGCCTGTTTCAATCAGTGGCAAGTCATCTGGAGTTAGGCCCTCAGCCTCTAGGAAGCGCTCGTAGTCTGTTGCAGAGCCACCCCAAGCTTCTGTTTCACCGTTTTTGAAGGCCTGCAAGTCGGTATCGCCAAGCAACAAAATTTCGACATCTTCTTCGGGATTGATGCCGCCATCTACCAGAATTTTGGTGGGCCCTAGCTGACCGCTGGTAGAGCCCAAGTCAGACATGGCCACTTTCTTTCCTGTCAGGCCTGAAACATCAGCAATTCCACTATCGGGCTGAACGGCAATAACAGAACGATAGTTAGGACGTGTAATCGCGACGAAAGGGACTGCATTGGTCTTTGAACGGATGACAACATATTCTGCTGGGCCGGTGAGAACCACATCGACTTGATCAGATTGCAGTGCAACTGCTGCTGCAGTGCGATCCGCTACGGGAAAGAATTCAATGGATTTACCGGTTGCCTCTTCCATTGCTGTGCGAAACGGTTCATAGTCTCGCTGTAATTCTTCAAGACCTTGTACGTCAGTGACGGCAAACTTGATCGTATCCGGAGTGCGGTCGGTTGTGGCTTGCTGGCTACCGCTGCCTGAGCATGCTGCAATGGCAGCTCCTAGAGAAAAGATGACTGCGGACTTGACCAGAGAACGACGTTTCATAGCTAACGGAGAAGAAGGTTATCAGTACAAGCTAGTGTCCGAGTTGAAGATACTGGAATTTGCTATGGGCGTTGTTTAAGAGCGGATTATCACTTGGTTAAGCTTTCAAAGTTATTGTCAGCGCAGAATGAGTACTTTCGTTCTTCAATAACTTTTCTCTAAATAATTGGGAAAGCCATTCTCTTTAGACTCGATCAAGCGGCTGATGCGGTTCTGATGGTAGTTCAACTCGGATGCGATCGCCCGGTTTCACTTCACCACCGACTGCAACAATAGCCATGACACCCGCCTTGCGAACTAGATTACCGCTTTCGTCACGATCTAATACTGCCGCCATTAGTCCTTCTTGGAAGTTATCTAGCTGAGCACATGGATTTCGCAGACCTGTTACTTCTACGACTGCCTGATCACCTAAATGCAACTTTGTTCCCGCTGGCAAATCGAGTAAGTTAATATCTCTCGTTGTGATGTTCTCACCCATTTGTCCTGCTGATACTGTAAATCCAGCGACCTGTAACTCATCATGCAATTCAGCATGAATCAGGTGAACCTGGCGTAAATTGGGCTGGCTTGGATTAGCAGCGACTCGCGAACGATGTTGAACAGTCTTTCCCATATGCGAGTCACCCTGGACACCCAAACCGGCAAGAAGTTGAATACTATCTTGATTTACTTTCGCAAATGTGTGAGCTGAACTGAGGCTAACTGCTATGACAACGCCGCTCATTTTATTTTCTCACCGTGTATTGCATTTGAAATTGTTCTAACCTAACAACCTAGCTCAACCTAGTGAAGCTGGTGCAAAATCTGAGTTAGCCTAAATTTAATCAGGCGACTATAGCTGCCTGATCACGTGAGCTGGATTCCCAACAGCCACAACGTTTCTAGGAAGATCTTTGGTCACGACGGCTCCGGCGCCTACAACGGTGTTCTCCCCGATAGTAACGCCAGGACAGATAATGACACCCCCTCCTAGCCAGACGTTGTTTCCAATCGTAATTGGCTTTGCAGCCTCCCACTTGGCAAGCCGTAGCGCTGGCTCAAGTGGATGGGTGGGTGTCAAGAGCTGAACATTTGGGCCAACCTGCACATCTTCGCCAATCGTGATTGTTGCAACATCGAGCAGTACGGCACCATAGTTGATGAACGTCCGCGCCCCGACGTGAATCTGATAGCCATAGTCACACAGAAGCGGTGGACGGATTACAGCCTCTTTATCAAATGTTCCGAGCAGCTTGTGTAGTAGAGTGCGACGCGCATCCAAGGCTGTAGGCGCACTATTGTTAAATCGCTGTAGTAGCATCGCTGCCCGGCGACTATCCGCAGCAAGCTGTGGGTCATCAGCAATATACAAGTCGCCAGCAAGCATTCGTTCCTTCATACTGCGTGCTTCGTGGACTTCTAGATTCTGATTGTTCATGTATCTGATTGTTCATGTAATAGTCCAAAGTGTTCTATCAATTTAGCAAATCATAGGAAATCATAATTCTGAACATTGTACAAAAGCACGATTCTAGGCCAATAATTTTCGGGAGAAGGGCACAAGCATAAGCTATTTATAGCTTTTAGCATCTTATCGAGTTCTTAATAATCACGCGATAGCCTATACAAGAATATCTACCAATCTACCGAAAGGATTCTTTTGAAACGTCGAACATTTTTTTTCTTTGGTTTAGGCGGACTAGCGATCGCTGCTAGGGAACGCTATTTGTTCAATGTAAATAAGGCTAAGATCTCCCAGCTCAAAACGGGTCAATCGCAAGCCCCTTCTGCACTTCAGGGTGAACCACTCTTGCGCTTCATTGCAATCGGCGATGTCGGCACTGGGAAAAGAGGACAATATGCCGTAGCCAGAGCGATGGCACGCTACGGGCAAACGTCACCGTTTTCTCTAGTGCTACTGGCTGGAGACAATATCTATGACAATGGTGAAATAGAAAAAGTCGAAGCTGCCTTTGAGCGACCTTACGCCCAGCTATTGCAATCAGACGTTAAGTTCTACGCGGCCCTAGGCAATCACGATGTTAGGATCCGTCAGGGAGAAGATGAAATCGTCTACCCTGGCTACAATATGGCAGGTCGCTACTACAGTTTTAGTAGACACTTCGCCGAAGGCAGCATTCAGTTTTTCGCGCTAGATACTAACCAAGCATATCTGGACAATCTTGAAAGCTGGAATGCGCAGCTCGCTTGGCTACAGAGTGAACTAGCTATCTCATCCGCAGATTGGAAAGTTGCGTTTGCGCATCATCCTGTTTACTCTTCGGGCCATCATGGCTCCGACGAATCTCTCATTGAGACCTTATCGCCCATCTTTGAACAGGGGAGTGTACAACTCTACATCAACGGGCACGATCACAACTACGAGCGAACCGTAGCCATAAACGGAACAATCTACATCACTTCTGGCAACGGGGCCAAGCTTCGGCGAGAGGGGCGAGCAGAATGGACAGCCTACAGCGCTTCCCGGCTAGGCTTCACGCTCTTTGAGGTATATGATACTCAGCTCGAAATTAGAGCGTTTGATACTCGAAACAGAGTCTATGATCAGGTCTCAATCTCAAACGTTGCACAAAGATCTCCCTCCTAAGGTGCTCTCTTGCTTAAGCTGAGGGCAGGTGGTAATGCTATTGTCTCCAGTGTTCTAGAGCTGTTTGCAGTAGCTTTTTCGTTCATCTTCCTTACCAATCGCTCGAATTATAAAAGCAATCTGATAGAGGAGCTGTTTCTTTTCGGATGTAGTCAATCTCATCGAACGTAAGCCGACGTTTCCAGTTGTCAATATTGGCTTTGCTGTGCCTTACAAACTCGTGGTTACTGTGATGTTCAGCTGAGTTCTGTGCGCCGCTACGACGATTGATATACTGTTCTACTGCAGGCGTGTATCTTAGGTTAAGTGTGCTGTAGAGCTTTCTAAAACCGTCGGTAGGGGCGTAGGAAAGATCTTCGTGACGCACAAACTGCCAATCAGGATGCTGTTTTTGGTAGAGCAAAATTGTGCGATGAATACAGTTCCAAAATAAAACTGCTTGTGAAAGCAATGACTTCTTTTTAACCGCATGGTCTCGAATATCATCTGCAAAAGGAGATAGATATCGCTCCATCAGCAGTGGTTGACGCCAAAGATGCTCAAAGTCAAACTGCCAGTTCATAAGCTTCAAACTAGAATAAAACGCAGCAGGATGCCGGATTAAAACAACAACAGACAGGTCAAAATACTGTGCCATCCACTCTGCGGCAAAGAACGCAATCGGGTCTTTGATGACAGGTCTGACTCCTCGAAGCTGATACTGCCAGAAAAGACTTTGGTCTTTCAACAGCTTTAGTCCTTCATGAATGGTTGTAACCTTGCGTAGATTATTCCTCAAGGGGTATTGGAAAGCGAGCACAGCGGCGATCGCATCCCGAAAAACGTCCTCATTTTCAATGCCTACATACTGAAACCAGCAGTCGAAAACATCTCTTGCAGTCCCCATTCGAATCGCGAGATTAAACGGCTCGTGAACATAGCCCGTCTCTCGTGCCTTCGACAGCATCTGTCCGACCCAGGTAGATCCCGAACGATGCGTTCCTGTGACAAGTATGGGACGTTTTGTGCGATCGCCCTCACTAAGCTCCATTATCTGCGGCAATGAATAGCTCACCATGGCTTTAAAGATTACAATTTCCCTAGGCAAGCCGTCAGTATCAAACGTAACGCTGAGTTATGACGGTGGCGGCCCAGATTGATGACGGGCATTTCACTGCCGCTTCGTGCGACCGGGTTAAGCGGCAGCGTGACGTTTACCTCATGAGCCGAAATACTCTCGCGAGATCCAGGAGAGAACCCCGTTGAATGG
>JBCBFY010000150.1:0-9915 GCA_038527325.1 Cyanobacteria bacterium J06614_10 | reverse complement strand
AAGGGCAGCAATCGGACGAAGATCGCTGAGGTGTGAATGGCTGAGGTTGAGTTCGGTGAGTTCTCGAAGTTGCGCTGTGGCGGTAGCGCAGTCGTCTGCGGTGACGGACTGCATGATGGCTGCTACGGTGCGACGTGTGGGCACCGGCAGGGTAGCGCTGGCTTCGCACCACTGCTGAAAGGTCTGCTGCTGAAAGGCCTGCTTCTGAGATGGACTAGCTGCTACAGGGCTTAGTGACGTCAGAGTTAGCGCGATCGCACCCATCCCACAGCCCGCCATCTGCAAAGGCCCTTCCCCTAACCTCAGCAGACGAAAGGCACCCTTCAGACGCCTTGTGTGCGCATATTTCATGATAGATGCCCTTCCTGACAGCCGTTTCGCTCATCAGCTTACCTAACCAGTCATTAACTGTATTTGGCTAGGCCCAGCTAGCTTACCAGGGTAATACTTGACCGTTCGAATGCCAAAAGGTGCCGGTGTTTTCTATGGTTAGGCCATCGATGACGGCGAGCAGACCCTTTACCGACTCTTCTGGGGAGATGCCGTTGGGGTTGAAGTTGGTCATGCCTGTGCTGACTAGGCCTGGGTGCAAAATGGCAACGGCGATGCCTTTGGGCTTGAGGTCGTGGGATAGGGACTTGCCCGCCATAGAGACGGCCGCTTTGGACATGCGATAGCCGTAGGTGCCGCCGGAGGTGTTGTCTTCGATGGAGCCCATTCGGCTGGTCATGATGGCGACTTTGCCCGGGTTGGCAAGGTTGGGCAGCATTGCCTGGGTAAATTTGAGCGGCGCGATCGCATTCACCTCAAACTGCTCTCGAATGCCCTCTACATTTAGCTCACCCAGCGCCGACTGCCGGTAGATGCCCGCGTTGTTGATCAATACATCTATGGTTTGGTCTGCGAGGGATGTTTTGAGCGTTGCGATCGCATCGTCATCCGCCACATCGATATCGGATTCTACCCGCACAGACAGCTCATCTAGCTCAGGCGATCGCTGCCGACAAACGGCAATCACCTCATCACCA
Organism: Cyanobacteria bacterium J06614_10; assembly: GCA_038527325.1. Classification (GTDB taxonomy): domain Bacteria; phylum Cyanobacteriota; class Cyanobacteriia; order Phormidesmidales; family Phormidesmidaceae; genus Phormidesmis. Next base: position 8,887 of record JBCBFY010000150.1, on the reverse strand, counting down.
CGCCCCTTTAGCTGCTTGCAATACTCAAACCCAATGCCTCGATTAGCGCCGGTGACCAGATACGTTGCCATGGTGATTCGTCCTTATCTCTTGAGGGTTGTTTCTGCTGTTGGTTGTATGGGTTTAGCAAGGCTTAAACAATCTCGACCAGCTCCAGCTCGAAGGTGAGGTCTTGACCAGCGAGGGGGTGATTGCCATCTAGGGTCACCATGTCTCCCTGAATATCGGTAATGGTGACAGACATCGCCTCGCCCCCGGGCACCTGCATCTGCAGTCGCTGACCAGTCTCTAGCTCAAAATCTGCCGGAATATTTTGCTTCTCGATTTCTGCCACCATCTCTTTGTTGTAAGGACCATAGGCCTGGTCTACCGGGATGGTGGTCTTGATGGTGTCACCTTGTGCAAGTCCATCTATGGCAGCCTCAAAGCCAGGAATAACCATGCCCGTACCCAGCGTAAATTCTAGGGGTGCGCGCCCTTTTGAAGAGTCGAATACCTGACCATTATTGAGCGTTCCGGTGTAATGAACTCTTACGGTGTCGCCTGATTTTGCTTGCCTCATGCCGCTTAGCTGTATCCTCTCGCCATCGTTTGCTGTGCTCATTCCGTGAGCACACTGGCTCTACCTTACAACAACTATTTATATCGAGCTGCTGGTATCGAATTTCTGTGCGAGGCTGCTTGTGTAAAGGGCTGCGAGAGACAGCTTCGGTAATTACTAAGGAAAAAGTTTGTACTTTTTGATACAATAAATTTACGCAAGTTTTGTTGTTCGTACTGCAGTACCTGGGAAAAATAGCGTTACAGGTCTTGCTCCATCGTTTTAGTCACTTTGCTGTTTGTATTGTCTTTTTGGGCTGGTTTTCAGCTCGTTTTCAGGCCCGGTCTGCGGCCTAGTCAAAATCTCTCAGCGAAGCGTAACCTTATTTTGAATCTAGAACAGTGTCACGCTGTGGCCAGTTCTAGCACTGCTGGTTTTTTGAAACAGCTGCTTTACTCAAAGTCGTTTACATAGTCGTTTTATTTTTGGGTGGCTGACAAATCACTAGCTTGAATAGCTGGTTTTTGATGACTGGTTTTTGGTCGGCGAAGTGGCTCGCAAGCGTACGGATAGTCTTGCGCTTGTTGTGCATGTCCTGAGTCCCATCGCTTTATTTCCAGTGTTCAATCGTCGCGCCAAAAACGACTCACAGCCCATTTGGCTTCGCTCGCTCTTGCTAGTCGCTCTCATCATCACGAGCTACAGCTTGCAGCGCTCAATAGAGACCGCCGAGTCAACGCCCTCAGAAGCGCTCCAAGCGCTGTCAGAAAGTCAAGCGCTGTCAGAAAATCAAGCGCTGTCAGAAAATCAAGAGACTGGCATGCCTACCGAGCCTTCGGCAAACGATGACCTTCCCGCAAGCGCCAGCACTCTAGAAAGCGCTGAAAGAAGGTTGGTAGAGAGTGACATTCCCAGCGGTCGGTTAGAGAACGGAGATATTGTTTTCCTCTCTCAAGATCGTTCGCAACCCCTTTGGCTTTCCCGAATGCTCTCTCAAGCAGGCGTTCAGGTAAAAGCGGGTACCGAACTGAGGGCGGCTTATACCAACGTTGGCATTGTGACCACCCAAGGCGAGCAAGTGAGGGTGGTGCACGTGCCGATGGGGCAGAGCGCAATCTATGAGGTGATTGAAGAGCCACTCACCGACTACCTGAGTCGTGGCAGTGCAGGGCGGGTTGTGGTGTACCGGCTCAAGGCACCGACGGCAGACCTGCAGCAAGCGATCGCAACTGCCGCGAGTGCCTACCACCAAAAAATGACCGTAGCACCGACCGCGGGGAGCCCGCGTCTGTTGTCTTTAAGGGAGCTTGGTGCTGAACTTGGCGCTGAGCTGGCGGAGGGTGCTGGCGCGACTAACCGTCAGGTTTGTGGCAGCTTGGTCTTGGATGCTTATTTGGCTGCGGATGTAGACTTGATGGCTAGCCAGTCGGCGAAATCTGCAGACGCTCCATTAGTAGATCTAGTAGATTTTTGGCTGGGCGACCGCTGCCCCACACCAGAATCGCTCGCTAGCCATGCAAACTTACGCTTAGTTTCTCAATTCTTGCCTGCCAGCTCTGTGCAATCTTCACTAGACTAGAGCGTGATGAGCTGAAGGACTGCGCCAGCGATGATATTGCGACTGAAGCCGTGGCAGATTGCGTTACTCATTGCGCCAATTGCAATTATCGTCACGTTTTTGTTGGTGGCGGCGGGGCAGCAAATTCGCGCCTGGGGCATCAACTGGATTTGGGCTATTTTTATTTTTATGCTGTTGGGCTGGCGCTGGCTGCTGGTGCGCTGGACGAGGCCTGCGATCGCTCAGGCTGAGACCCTCGTTTCGGAAGTGAATGCTGAGCTTGAGGCCGAGCTGGATGCAGCGATCGCCCAGACTTCGGAGGCGGCGCTCAGTGCCCAAGCAGGTGGCAAGTCAGCAGCGGCGGCCATCGTAGAGCGGACGCTGACAGAGATTTTGCAGGCAGCTCAGACCGATCCGCCCATCTGGGAAGACTGGAGCACTTTTTGGCAGCGCTGCCTGAGCTTGGTGAGGGCCATTGCCCAGGCCTATCACCCAGAGGTGAAGCGTCCTTTGCTCAATATTTATGTGCCGGAGGCCTACGGGCTGATTCGGGGCACCGTGGACGACACAGACCGGATGATGCAAAAGCTCTCTCCGGTGCTGAGCCAGGTCTCTATTGGGCAAATGGTGGAGGGGGTGGAGCTATATCGCAAGCTGGAGCCCTCGGCCAAGAAGCTAATTAAGGCGTTTAACTGGGCGCAGTGGGCGCTGAATCCGGCAGCGGCGATCGCCCGTCAGGTCAGTGCCAAAAACATGAGTCAGGCCAATCAGCAAATCGTGCTGAACTTGAGCAACATGCTGCGAGAAACGGCGCTGCGCAATTTGGCTCAGCAGTCGGTGGCGCTCTATGGCGATGAACAAACTTTCTCTCCGGCCTTCTCTCTGGCGGAGGTGACTGCAGAAACCCCTGCGATCGCACCGGCCAAAACGCAGACCCTAAAGGAGATTTTGGAACGGGCCGAGCCGACTGAACAAGTCGAACAGAAGCCGGTCAACATTTTGCTGGTGGGGCGCACTGGCGCGGGAAAAAGTAGCCTGATTAACACGCTTTTTCAGGCGGAGAGAGCGGCGGTGGATGTGCTGCCGAGTACGGACGAGATTCAGAGCTATCGGTGGGGACTGCCTGGCCAGTTCTCTACGACAGATAGCGAATCGCTGACGCTGTGGGATACGCCGGGCTACGAGCAAGTGGCTGGGGGAGATCTGCGATCGCAGGTGATTGACTACGCAACTGAGGCGGATCTGCTGCTGCTGGTGACCCCGGCGCTGGACCCGGCGCTGCAGATGGATGCAGACTTTCTGCAGGAGATGCGGGCTGAGGTGAGTGACCTGCCGGTGATTGCGGTGGTGAGCCAGGTGGATAAGCTGAGGCCGATTCGAGAGTGGTCGCCGCCGTATCACTGGCGAACGGGGTCTTGGCCAAAGGAAACGTCGATTCGGGAGGCGGTGGGCTACCGGGCTGAGCAGCTGGGTGAAATTTGTCAGCAGGTGCTGCCGCTGGTGGCCCGTCAGCCAGATCGCGCCGCCTGGGGAGACGATGAGCTGGCGGAAGCTTTGGTGAATGCCATTTCGCCAGCTAAGCAGCTTCGCCTCACCCGCTTTTTGCGCAGTCGCACGCTGCGGGCAACTGCCGCTGCCAAAATCATTGAGCGCTACACCTTTCAAATGACTACGACTGAGGGCCTGACCAAGTTGCTCAAAAGTCCGGTCTTACAGTTTATCTCTACCCTGACGACGGGCACTCCGGCGCTGGGGGCAGTGCTGATCGAAAAAATTCCTGTGGAGGAGGTGCCGATTGTGCTGGGGAAGCTGCAGATGGCCTACGAACTGTTTGCGCTGCTCACCGATGGAACTTCTAGCACGTTTGACCTGCTGGCACTGTGGCCTCAGCTCTTGAAGAGCGATGAGCGCTATCCGGCAGACCGCAGGGCTTGGGCCTTTGGCCATGCGCTGGTGGAGTATTGGACACAGGCGATTCCGATGAGTCAGCTGGATCAGCGAATTGAGCACTATCTCACGACTGCGACATGACCGATGACTACGAGCGGTAACTGGCAACTTGTGAATTGCGAGTTTGGCAGCTGTGGTGATATGGTCTGAACCGTTCGTTTTGCTACCGGCAGTCTGCAAGGCTGTACGGATAGCGTTCTCCAGCGTGGGCTGCGGGGCAACGGACCTTTCTAGCAGTAGACTTTTTAGATAGGCCCTCCACGGGGTCCGAAGGCTTGATGTTCTCTCTACTTTTTCTACTCTCTTTGGTTAGCGAGGTGAACGACCCGGCGGTGAGCCAGCTTTGGCGATCGCGGGCGCAGACGCCTCAAAGCTCTCTGCAAAGTTCTTTGATTGCGCAGGCGAGCGGCGATATCGTAACGGTGCCGCAGACGGTGCGATCGCTGCCCGGCGGGCTAGACCGCGTACCCGTTTTCAACAGCAACAGTCCAGAAATCATTGAGTCTGATGGCATTTTGCTCTCGACCTTTCCCGGCAGTGGTAAGAGCGCGCCGAGGGCCCATCTAAACTACGCCTTTGAAGGTCGCTTCGATATTTTTTCTCACCACGTAGCCCGAGGGCAGGATGACCGGGATACGCGGACGGTGTACGAGGCGATTTTGGTACACAATCCGGGCAACCGTACGGTGACGCTCTCGGTGCGAGATGGCGCGTCTCATATTAGTCAGGAGTCGCCGTGGAATGAGATAGCCTCTGGCTCCTCTAACCTGTATAGCAACAACTTTTCTGGGCCGGGTAGCCGGGTGATGAACGATGTGTTGCGCGATCGCCGTCAACCCGTCTTTCCTGCTGAGGTGAGCATTCCGCCCGGCGAAAGCCATCTGCTGCTGAACGCGCCCATCCCGCTAAGACGGTTGAGCGTACCGCTCGATGGGTCTCTACCGCCGGGCAGCGAGCTGACCCCGCCGCCGGTCAGCGCTAGCTCTGGTGAAGGCCCCCGGCTAAATGGCCGCTCTACCCTCATGCGCCTCAATAGCAGCGGCCCGGTGTATGTCGCAAGCTTGGCCATGCACGCGCCGCAGCGCAATGGCAACGAATATGTGCCCAACCTCGAAGAGTGGAAGCAGCTACTCTTTCGCGGGCAGCTCTCAACGCCGCGCGACCAGCCCCCTAGCCGTCCGGGCAGCCGGGCCAATCCCTTTCGATATGGCCGAGTGGCGGGCGTCGCCGAGGGTTCACAGTGGCGAGCCACTCTCACCGATGGCCGCAGCGATCGCCTCTCTATTCCGGCACCCGGCGAACAGATTTCTTACGGACTGAGCACCCTAGAGCGCAATACTTTTGGCACTGGGCAAGTGCAGAGTGCGCCCGTGGTTGCGCGCTACCGAGACACGGCCTACCTTGCCAATGGCAACTACGGCATTGAGTACAACCTAGACCTGCCGCTGTACAACGACACGGACAGTCCGCAGAAGGTCGCTCTGTCTATCCAGACGCCGCTGCAAAATGACGGTATAGAAAATGCCCTGCAGTTTAAGGCGGCACCAGAACCTCGCGTGTTTTTCCGAGGGACAGTGCTGTTTGTGTACAAGGATGATGATGGGCGATCGCGCGCGGCCTACACCTACGTGGTGCAAAATCAGGGCGAGCAGGGTGAGCCTCTGGTCGAGGTGACGCTGGCGCCGGGTGAGCAGCGGGATGTGAATGTGCAGTTTCTGTATCCGCCCGATGCGACGCCGCCTCAGGTGCTGACGATTAGCACCGGTGGGTAAGTGAACAGATAAGCTGAGAATGGTTGGTTTTTCTAACTTTTCTTCAGCTTTCCTCCGGGCGCTTTACCTTTGAAAAATACTCTGGTCATTATTCCGGTTCTCAATGAGGCGGATTCCATTGCGGGTGTGATTTCAGCGCTGCGGCAGCAGGGGCTGGAGAATATTTGTGTGGTGGACAATGGGAGCTGCGATCGCACGCCTCAGATTGCAGAAAAGGCAGGAGCCCAGGTCGTTTTAGAGCCGCGCCGTGGCTATGGGAGTGCCTGCTGGCGCGGCTTGCAAACGCCTGAGGCGAGGGTGGCCGATTGGATTTTGTTCTGTGATGGGGATGGGAGCGATGACTTGGGTGAGCTGCCTAGGCTGCTGGCATTGCAGGATGAGTGCGATTTTATTTTGGGAAATCGGCGGGGGACGGTGAGTGGGCGATCGCAGCTCAGCGCCGTGCAAAACTTTGGCAACTGGCTGGCGACTCGGCTAATACGACTCGGATGGGGGCATCGCTATGAGGACCTCGGCCCGCTACGGCTGATTCGGCGAGCGGCGATTGACCGGATGGCCATGGTGGACCGGGGGTTTGGCTGGACGGTGGAGATGCAGGCAAAGGCCGCCGAACAGGAGTTGAAAATTTGCGAGATACCGGTGAACTATTTGCCGCGTCAGGGCGGGCGGTCCAAGATTGCCGGGACGCTGAAGGGTAGTGTCAAAGCTGGTCAGGTGATTTTGACGACGCTAGCGGCGCTGTACTGGCAAAAGACAGTGGGGCGGCACCTGGTTCACTGCCGTCATGCGAAGCATTTTTTGGAAAACTTTCTAGAAAGGTCAGTGGTTCAGAAAGGTCTGCTGTTTTTAAGTGCGCTGTTGCTAGTACTGGGTAGCTTGCTAGCTGCGCCCCATAGAGATTTTTTGAATGAACCGGAAGCGGTGCCGCTATTTTGGCGGGGTGCGGCGCTGATGAGTTTGGGCTTTGCCGGTTCGTGGGGGCTTGCTCGGGTGAGTGCTGCCTGGTTTTGGGTGGTGGCCTTGGTGCCTCGCTTGATTCTCTTGGCGATGCATCCGGGTGACGACATTTGGCGCTATCTGTGGGAGGGCCATATTCAGAACTACGGGTTTAATCCCTACCTGCTGGCGCCGACGGCTGATGTGCTTGTGCCGCTTCGGCTAGATAGCTGGAACCAGATGAATCATTTGGATCACGCTGCGATCTATCCGCCGGTGGCTCAGCTGGGGTTTCGCCTACTGGCATGGGTGAGTCCTTCCGTTTTGTTGTTTAAGTCGGCTTTTGTGGCGGCAGATCTGGCGATTTGTGGCCTGCTCTATCGTCGGTTTGGGGCGGTGGCGTCGCTGCTGTATGCCTGGAATCCGATGGTGATGTACAGCTTTGCGGGGGGCGGCCACTACGATAGCTGGTTTTTATTGCCGCTGGTGTTGGCTTGGCTTTGGTGGGAGCGCGCGTCGGACGGTTCTAGCTTGGGCGATCGCTGGCCAGCTCAGCTGGGAGCTGCGCTGGCAGTAGGGGGCAGTATTGCCGTGAAGTGGATGTCTTTGCCAGTGTTGGCGTTTGTAGCGTGGCGAGGTGTGGCGTGGCGCAGCGAGCCGGGTTTGGGACGGTGGCGGTGGCTTTCTGGATTGTTGCTTTTGGGGGTGGGGCTTTTGCCGCTGGCGATCGCAGCCCTACCCTTTTGCCAGCTCTCTACTGGAGGACTACACTGCCCGCTCGTGCCGCTCGATTCTCCATTTATTAACTACGGGCGGAGCGCTGCGCTCATCCCTCAGCTAGTGGCCAAGCTGTGGCCTGCGTCAGTGAAGGCAAACTGGATTTACGGCTTGCCACTGGGGCTGACTATTTTATGGGGATTGGCAAGCCGATTGAGTATCCGACAATTTGCCGAGCGCTATCTTATTGCGCTGATGGTCTTGTCTCCGATTATTCATGCCTGGTACTTTACTTGGCTAGCTCCCTTTGCGGTGGCGAGTCGCAACTGGGGGACGCGGCTAGTGAGCATTTCGGGCTTTGTGTATTTTGCGCTGCCCTATGGGCTGGCGCTGGGAACGGAGCGGTGGCAGCTCGTGGCTTGGCAGCGTTGGCTGCTGTGGACCCCTTTTGTTGTCGGTTTGCTGTATTCGGCGTTGATTTTACCGGGCATCGCATCGAGAACTTATTTCCCTCTCAGCGATAATTCAGATTAGGCAGATTTTATAGACGTATGCTAGCCATAGCACAGACTTCTCACCCATTTATCTTCATCATTTCGTCATCAGAATCACCATGAAAAAACAGTATCTATTGTTGGCCATCGCGCCTGTCTTAATTGGCTTAGGTAGTTGCAACATTACCTCTTCTTCCTCCACCGGTTCAGCTGTTGCCCAAGAATCAACAGCTGCTGAAACTACCCGGCCAGATACCGCTGCCCTGGCGTCTGTTCTTTCTCGCTACGTAGATGAACAGGGCCTAGTAGACTACGCCGCGCTACAGACAGACCGTCAGCAGCTAGATGCCTACAATGCCTCCATTGCGCAAATCGGAACCGAAACCTACGAAAGCTGGTCCGATGAAGACAAAATTGCCTTGTTGATCAATGCCTACAATTCTCTGACGCTCAAATCCATCATCGACGAGTCACCAATTAAAAGCAGTATCAAAGATATTCCTGGCGTCTGGCGATTCAAGCGGCACGATATTTTGCAGGGTGCGCAAACTTTGAACAACATTGAGCACGACATTTTACGGGCCGACTTCGATGAGCCGCGCATTCATGCAGCCTTGGTGTGCGCAGCCGTTAGCTGCCCGTACCTACGGCAAGAGCCCTTCACCGGTGAAAACTTGGATGCCCAGCTAGATGATCAGGTCCGTGTGTTTCTCAGTCGGTCCGAAGTGTTAGAAATTGACAAGGAAAATGGCGAAGTTAAGCTTTCAGCTATTTTCGATTGGTTTGGTCAAGACTGGGTGCCGAGCTTTGCACCCACGGAAGGGTTTGCAGGTACCAATGACGAGAAGGCCGTGCTGAACTTTATCAGTGGCTATCTCAATGAGGAAGACAGCGCCTACCTAAAAGCCGGTGGGTACAG
>JBCBFY010000149.1:0-9995 GCA_038527325.1 Cyanobacteria bacterium J06614_10 | reverse complement strand
GTTTTACCTCAGCGGCCGCACCGACCAAGATCCCTGGTGGAGAACCAGCTGGATCTGTGGTGCCTGTTCTGAAGACCTGCAGCACTGGCAACACACAGGTCCTATTCTTGAGCCTTTATCGAATAGCGGTTGGGAATCGGGACGACTGTTCGCAGGCAGCGCCTACAAGCGAGAAGGCCGCTACTACCTGTTCTATTCTGCAGCGAGTAGAGATGACATCGCGAGTGAAGTCATTGGCCTAGCCATCTCCGATGATGGTTTGCACTGGCAGCGTAGCCGTCTCCCTCTGCTAGCTTGGGCAGAGGCCATCGACTCACCAGCACTCACTGGCAATTGCTATGCCGGGCGATGCAGCTGGGCTAGCCACCTGCACTGGCGAGACCCCTACATCGTCAACTCTGTTGATAGGCAAAAGTACTATATGTTCTTTTGTGCTTCGCTGCCCCACACCGATCAGTATCAAGGTGGCCTAGGCCTTGCGGTTGCCGATCAGCTGGGCGGTCCCTATCAGCTGCTGCCACCTGCAGCTGGCCCTAGTGTCATATCAGCTAATCAATCTGATCAAGCTGCTAGTCGATCAGACAATGCATCCGAGATAGAGAAGACTAAGCAAGGTTCACCCGATGATACGCTTTGGCCTTTCTATCATCTAGAGCGGCCTCAGATTGTTCCTTTTCAGGGTCGCTATCATCTTTTCTTCTCGTGCTTCAAAGAATTTGTAAATCCGCAATGGCTCAAGCAAATTGGTGCACATCATGTGAGTGACTCCACCCTGTATTGGTACGTGTCAGATAGCATCACAGGTCCGTTTTTGCCCAGTAGCTCTCTGCCGGTTGTGCCAGGTAGCGATTCTACCGGGCTGTATGGCACCACCTTTTTCGATTTGCCACCGTCAAATGTTGAGTTGGCCGCTTCAGAAACGGTTGAGATGAAGGTTGTCGGGTGGTATTCCAAAGAGTATCGTCTAGCGATCGCACAGGAGTTTTCTGCAATTTGGACTGCAACAAATCTCAAAATTGTTGCCAATAGTCCTTAAAAATACCTCTATCTCCTAATTGGGTATTGAGTAGAAAGTAGCGCTAGAACTCTCTGTATGTTGCTGTTTGTAGGATCTGCCTTTTTACATGTCCACATCTTGCGATACAGGTAAGTAGAAATGAAGCCAAAAGAGAGAGAGATTCTCGTACTAACCCTGTACTAACTAATGCTTTTGTAAGACGTTGAGTCGATCTAAATTTGCTTACGATAATCTGTATCAACCGATACATAGCTTTGAATAAGCTGGAAACACGATTATGTTCTGTAAATTACTCTTTTCTGGGGCGATCGCCCTGGCTTTTTCTGCTGCCTTAAGTACGCCCTCTTTCGCTCAAACGCAAGACTCTCCCACTCCAGAATCAGATTTTCAATCTGTTGAACTTTCTCAGAGAAACGATCCAACCTCACCCCGTCGTAGAAGAGATCAGCCTGAGATATTCGAAAATACGGACCTAGAGCCTATTGACGGGGACGAAGATACGGGCGGCAACAATGTTGAATTTTTCCTCCGTCTCAACACAGAGCTATTTGTCAATGGCGGCGACCTAGTAGAATTCGAGGTTCCTATCCGCTACGCACCTAGCGACAGACTTTCCATGCAAGCCTCTCCCATCATCAAATACTTCCCTGAAAACGCCGAAGAAGAATTCGACTATGGTTTTAAGTTTGCCGTAGAGTACCGGTTGTAGGCATTTGTCCTATTTGTGGTAGCTGCCGTTCTGTAAAATGGTCTTCGCTCTATAAAGCTGCTCTACTAGCATGAGCCGGGCCATTTCGTGGGGAAAGGTCATGGCGGATAGGCTGATCATCGGATACTTTTTAAGGCGATCGCTAATTCCCTCTGGCCCCCCTACAAACAGCACCAACCTACCAAAAGCCTCCTGTGCCAGCCAGCGCGCAAAGCTCTCAGAATCTTTTTCAACCCCATATTCAGCCATCACCATTAGCCGGTCTTGCGCGCTGATTAAGGTTAAGAGTTTGTCAGCTTCTTTCTCCTTACCACTGTCTTTAATCTCTAAAATCTCAACTTCAGGAAGCCTTTTGGCGTACAGCGCAATGCCATCTCTGAGCCAAGGCTTTTTCACCTTGCCCACAGCAATGATTCTAATCTTCGGAAAGCTTTGACCCATCGGGCTTATCCGTCATCACAACAGCGACTAATAGAACAAGCTTGAAGTAAAATCCCCTCCAGAGGGGATCACTTCTGGTGTTGTTTTGTTAGCTACCGCTTCTTAGCCACCCCAGCAATAAAACAGTTCTCACGCTCAATCTCGACGGTAGCTCTCGCTTACGACTGCTTCGGATCCATCCGCTTCTCTAGCCGTGAAAACGTCTGTGAAGCAATCACGTTTAGCGCCAGATAAATCAGCGCCACCGTAAACCAAATCTCGAACGCTCGAAAGTTCTTTGCAATAATCAGCTGTCCCTGACGAAAAAGCTCTTGATACCCAATAATCGCTACTAGGCTAGTATCTTTTATCAGAGTGATAAATTCATTGCCCAACGGCGGAATCATTCTGCGTAGCGCCTGCGGAAACACCACATACTGCATCGTTTGAGTCGGCCCTAGGCCCAGCGATTCAGCCGCTTCCTTCTGCCCCGTTTCAATCGATTGAATTCCCCCCCGCACAATCTCTGCTAGGTAAGCCGCCGAGTTTAAGCTCAGTCCCAAAATCGCTGCCCCCCACTGGCTAAAAGTAAAGTCAATGCCAAAAGACTTCACCAGCGGCGGCACCCCGAAGTAAATCATAAATAGCTGTACTAGCAGCGGTGTCCCTCGAAAAAAATCGATGTACATCCTAGCGATGAGGCTCAGCGGACCAAATTTAGAGAGCCGGGCAATCCCCAAGGCAATGCCACCAATAGAGCCCAAGGCGACCGCCGCCGCTGTCAGCTGAATCGTAATGATCGCGCCCGCCAGCAACGCGGGCAGCGCATCGATAATAAAACCCAGAGACCTTTCCAAGTGTAAAACTCCAATATGAAAGATTTGGTGATGGGGTTAGGTCGACTCATTCACGCGCCGCCGTTGTGCTTACAGCTCGGGTGGCTCAGCGCCAAACCACTTTTGATAAATCTCAGCGTAGGTGCCATCTTCAATGACTTCTGCTAACGCTGTATTAATCACTTCTACGTTTTCAGAGCCCTTAGGGAGCGCAATGCCATAAAATTCTTCGGTCAGCAGCTCACCAACGACAGTGATGCCAGGAATGTTGCCAGTCGCGATCGCATCCAACGTCGCCGGGGCATCGTTAATCACCGCATCCACATTCCCATTGGCCAGTTCTTGTAGGGCCAGCGGCGCAGAGTCAAAGGTGCTCACCTCTGCCTCAGGCACCCCTTCTGCGGTTTCCGCACCGGTGGTGCCGATTTGCACCGCTAGCTTTTTACCTTCCAAGTCATCCAGCGTTTTAATATCGGTCGCGCCATCTGCCACTGCGATCGCCAAACCCGCCTTAAAGTAGGGATCCGAAAAATCCACCGTCGCCGCCCGTTCTTCTGTAATAGTCATCCCGCTAATTGCAGCATCAATCGAAGCGCCCTGCAGCGCTGGAATGAGCCCATCAAAAGGAAGACTGTTGAATTCAACCGTTTTACCCGCCTTTTCACCAATCGCATTCATCAGGTCAATGTCAAATCCCTCCAGCTCGCCGCTGTCGTTGACCGACTCAAACGGTGGAAAGGCCGGTTCTGTTCCAACAGACAGCACATTATCATCCGTACCGCCGCCGCCACCGCAGCTCACCAAGAGCCCCGCCGTCAGTACGCCCAAAGCAGCCGATCGCAAAGTCGACCTCAGAAAAGCAGAACGCGTCAATGTCATCATCAATACCCTCACAGTCCGTGGCTGTCCAAATAAATACGTGGAATAAACGTGGAAAAATACTTAGAGAATTTACCTGTTCTTAAACTTACTAAAACTAGGTAGTTTGGGCTAGTAAAACGATCAAGTTCTTTGCGAAATGTTTATTATGTATGGTTTTCAGCCCCAAAAAGTGACGTTTGTTACCGCTGTAGCAAAACGTGTATCGTCGCGGTGCTACGCTTTTTGATAATTTTGCTCTTTCGTTTTGTAGAGACACTCGTCCTATGGCAGAACCTGCGCCTGCTATCGTTTGTGCCAACCTTCAAAAAAGCTTCGGTTCTCTAGATGTCTTACGCGGCATCGACTGCCAAATTCACAAAGGCGAAGTCGTTTCTATCATTGGCTCTTCTGGCTGCGGCAAAAGTACCCTACTACGCTGTTTCAATCGCCTCGAAAGCATCAGCGGCGGTCAGCTAATCGTCAATAACATCGATTTATCCAAGCCCGATCTCAGTCGCCGCGCCCTGTTAGAGCTACGCGCCAAAGTTGGCATGGTATTTCAACAGTTCAATCTGTTCCCTCACCTTTCAGTGCTCGAAAATTTGTGCCTAGCTCCTCGAAAAGTGCTCTCCCAATCTGCTCGTGAGAGCGAGGAGACCGCCAGGTTCTTTCTCAACAAAGTAGGCCTGAGCGACAAAGCAGATTCCTACCCCGACCAGCTCTCAGGCGGACAAAAGCAAAGGGTTGCGATCGCCCGCGCGCTCTGCATGAAGCCAGAAATCATGCTGTTTGATGAGCCCACTAGTGCCTTAGACCCCGAGCTAGTCGGCGAAGTGCTACTGGTCATGCGTCAGCTAGCCCAAGAAGGCATGACCATGATTGTCGTTACCCACGAAATGCAATTTGCCCGAGAAGTCGCGAGCAGAGTCGTTTTCCTAAACAAAGGTCAGGTAGAAGAGCAAGGCGATCCGAGTAGGGTTTTGGCAAACCCTCAGAGTGAGCGACTAAAGGCATTTCTTAGCCGTATCAGCATGTCCGTCGCCGCTTAGCACCAAGCTTTTCTGTAGTACAGCCCATATCCTCTCGCTAGGGGGATGCCATCCCAACTGTCTGACCGTCAAGGTGAGATTGCTACGACATCTCATGCGCAAGCAAGTCGCAGCGCTCCTTCTTGGTTAGTGATTCAATATGGCCAACCTGCCAAACGAACAGAAACATAAGACAACCTTACCCAGCGGGATAAAAGCCGTAACCCAGCGATTTTGGTGGGAGAGCCAGTCCCTACCTGCCGAGGCTTGGACTACTTGGTGGCAGACGCTTGCCATCGGCCTAGGCGTTAGCGCGCTGTTAGTCTACGGAATGACTCGATTGGCAATGGCGTGGGAAAGCAGCTGGCTGCAGACTTGGGACGAAAAGTGGCTATTGATTATGCGCGATCGCTCCCCTCTCTCATTCGATAAGGGCATCACCTGGCAATCCCCAGGCAATTTGGTCGGTATGCTACCCATGTTTTTCACGTTCACCGCCCTTACCGCCTGGTTCAAAAAGCCCCTGGTTGCGGCGACCGTCGTAGCCACTTACCTAGGCCAGTTCGCCCTCGTTTGGATCAGCTGGGGAATGTGGAGCCGCGATCGCCCAGATCTTATCGCTAACGGCATTGCCGCGCCCAGCTTGCATTCTTTTCCCTCCGGTCACGTGGTCGTTATCACCACTGTTTACGGCCTGCTGTTCTATCTCTGGTTTAGACATTCGCGCAGCGTTTTCGAAAAGCTGTTCACACTTGCTTTCGCTACCGTTTGGGTCGGACTTATTGCGCTCTCGCGTTTGGCTTTGGGCGCCCACTGGCCCAGTGATGTCATCGCTGGAGTGTTCGTCGGGTCGCTCTGGCTAGTCGCTGTCATCATCGCCTTGAATAGGGCAGAACAAGTAAAGAAGACCTGATCTTCTGTGAACAGCTTTTCTAACTGGGGATGCACTACAGTCCTTAACTCGAACGAATACTCAGCTTAGCCCTCCGGTTCAATTCGGCGATATCTAGCCTGAAATCCCATATGAATGCCGTAGGCAATGAAGCCAATCCCCAAGATGCTAAGGAGAATCTCATCAGCGGGGTTCTGGTTGAAGGTTGCCAGCACGTCTTCTGTCGTTTTAATGGCTGAAGGGTCAAATGCCAACGCAGCTCGAACAACCGAAATACCAATCACAACGTACACAACCCCCCGGGCCGTTATCCCAGTTCTGCCTACGATAGTCGCCCAGGTCTGCTCTGCGTCGCTCATCTCATGCAGCTTCATCCGCTTGCGAAACTTCGCCTTGATAGCCCGGTAAAAGTAATAGCAGCCCAACCCAAAAAATAGTACGCCGCCTGCTCCCACTAGCCACCGTCCAAACGGCTGCTGCATCACCATCAGCGCCCAATCCTGTTCTGTTCTTCCGCCACCACCGTTCGAAGACGAAGCGGAAGATCTCAAAATCCCTATCGCGCTCAAGGCAACACCGGCATATACCAGCCCGCTGCAGGCATAGCCAATCCGACGCGCAATATCTTTAGCCTCCGTACCATCGTGTTCAGGATCGACAATCGCCTGAATAAACCGCCAAACCACATAGCCCGTAAGGCTAACCGCGATAACAGCTAGCAAGATCTGCCCATACGGCTGGCTCGCAATCGTTCTCAGCACTCCTGTCGAACTGGTTGTCTTGCCGCCGCTAACATTCAACGCTTCCAATAGCGCCAGCAAGCCAATCCCACCGTACAAGATGCCCTTTGCTGCGTAGCCAAAGCGTGCGTAATACTCTACCCAGTCGCCTCGGGAGGTGTTCTGCTGGTTTGATAAAGCCATAGATATACCGGTGAATGAACGCGTCCTTCAACTCTTGCGCCTATTCACCGTCCCGTCATCAATCTGCGGCTAGAACTCAGTCTATGGCTAATGGCCGACAGTGAATAAAAGCGCTTTGCTCGGTGCGATCGCCTCAAGCAACTCCCGGCCTGCCAGGTCTCTAGACCTAGGTATCTAGACCTATCACATCGGGTCAATATTTCGATACACGGCCTGAAAGCCCATATGCACAGCATAGGCAACGAACCCGATGCCCAATATTCCTAAAATCAGCTCATCTGACGGATTTTCATCAAAAATCGCCATCACATCTTCGCTAGTCTTAATCAGGTCAGGGTCAAAAGCCCAAGCCGCTTGTATGCCGCTCGCTCCAATCACGATATACACCACTCCTCGCGCCGCAATCCCTACGCGGCCCGCCACCGTCGCCCACGTCTTAGCCACATCAGACATCTTGTGCAGCTTAAAGCGTTTACGAAACTCAGCCCTGATAGCCCGATAAAAGTAGTAGCAGCCAATCCCAAAAAACAGCAACCCACCTGCACCCACCAGACAACGACCAAACCTCACCGTCATCACGGCAAAAGCCCACTCTTCTGCGGCCTTTCCACCATCAGAATCTGTCCCTGTCAGCACTTCCACAACGCTGTACGCGATACTCGCATACATCAGTCCGCTGCTCCCATAGCCAATTCTGCGCACAATATCAGTGGCACGACAGCCCCTATGCTCCGGGTCCCACCCTGCCTGAATAAATCGCCAAACGACGTAGCCTATCAAGCTCAGTGCAATAACAATTGCCACCGTTCTTCCCAGCGGCTGGCTAGCAATTTTCTTCAGTGCCCCCGTCGACCCCACGGCGTCTCCGCCGCTAATGTCCAACGCCTCAAACAGTGCCAAAATGCCAGTACTGCCGTATAAAACGCCTTTGGCACCGTAGCCAAACCGCGCATAATAGGCAATCCACTTTTCCACTGGCTCGTCGTGCCTTTCCAAATGAGCCATTCCTTCTTTAGGCACCTGTGACGATACCAATAGCTTCAGGTCACTACACTAGGAGGGTAACTGATGCGAATGTATCAATCTTGAGCATGAACTTCATTAGTTAGCCTATGCCCATTCTTAAACCGGAACATCTAATTTATTCTGTGTAGCGCGATCGCACTACACTTTCCTCACTGAGCTATCTATATATATGAAAGCTGTAAGTTTGCTGTTTGCCACCTGTATGAGTTGGGGGGTGGCTGCTGTCTCCGCTGCTGCCACGCCCGAAATCGCTAGCGGTGACGGCATTGTAAATGCCAACATCAACGCTTGCTTATCTCGCACAGATGCCTTTGTCAGGACCCTAGATGTCAGCGTTGAGCGCGGCCAAATCGACCGCACAGGTTATTTTGGCGATGGCTCCTTTCGCATCCTCTGCTACCCAAACCCCTACGGACAAGACGACCAGAGCTTAGTTGTTATCTTCGCCGCCCACGAAAACGACTTCGAAGTGGCAGACACCTTCGTTCAGATCGCGGTCGCAGAAATTGCTGATTGATGCCTAACGGATACTTTCAATGATTGCTGATTAAGCAGACATATAAGAGGCTTTTAAGAAGCGCTTAGGTCAACTGCAAGTTCGTCCTTCAGCCAGTTCAGAATTTGCTGCCGCTCACCATCCGTCAGAGAAAACTGCCCCGTTTCACGCGTCCTTTGGTGGATGTCTTCCATATCGGCGGGTGTGAGTAGCTCAGCTGTGAGGCCAACGTCGCACAAAATGTCGTCTTTGCCTTCCTGCCCAAGCTGTCCGTACCGGTAGCGGCTGATGAGTTTCTCCAGTCTATTAATGGTGTAAGCGTCTGCAGACTCTATGCGCTCAATCCGGTCAGGTGCGATCGTCTCACCAGCCATCATCTTGGCATAGTCAGTATCCAGCATCTCCAGCCGAACGATTCTCGGGCCACGGGTTGTCTGATCAGTCATTTGCACCTTACTCAGCAGCCAATTGAACAAGCCTAATGCGTTAGCTCTCGATCCCACCGCGTCTGTTTCGTAAGTTAACCCGCTGTGACATCAAGGTTCACATTGCCACTTATATTGCAACCTAATCTAAGCAATCTTGTTCTGCATCTAGTCAATTCTCATACTCAAGTCCAGCCAAGACGACCTCGTAATAGGCGCACTGCTCGATATGTAGTCCACCCCAGTTTCTGCAACCTGCCGGATTGTTTCCAGCGTAATGTTTCCCGAGGCCTCAATCTTTATTCGTTTCTTCGCATTCCTAATGATGTCCACAGCCGCGCGCATGATTTCAACCGGCATATTATCCAGCATGACAATATCAGCATCATAATCAACCGCGACACGGACCTGCTCTATATTCTCCGTTTCCACTTCTACCGTAATCGGGTAAGGAATGCGGCTGCGCACCGCAGCAATAGCCTTATCAATGCCTCCCGCCGCTGCAATGTGGTTGTCCTTAATCATCACCCCATCATCTAGACCCATCCGATGGTTTCTCGCTCCGCCAACATAGGCCGCATACTTTTCCAGCACCCGTAGCCCTGGTGTCGTCTTCCGCGTGTCTACCAGGCAAGCAGGCAAATCCTCAATCACATCCGCAAATTGCCGACTCATCGTCGCGATTCCGCTCAGCCGCATCGCCAAATTCAGCGCAACCCGCTCCGCCGTCAACAACGTACCCAGCTTCCCCGTCATTTCAGCAATTCTCTGCCCGGCCTCAACTCGATCACCTTCCCCCACCAAGCTTCGAAACTCAACAGACGAATCGAGCAAATAGAAAACCCTACCCGCCACCGCAAGCCCAGCAACGATACCCTTCTCCTTAGCTACCCAGTGACCTCTTCCCGCCCTACCAACGAGTTCCCCCAACCCCAGCGTCGTTTGATCACCCCTACCAATATCTTCCCGTAGCCAACGAGTAATCAAATCATCCAACACTATCCAACTTGGCAGCATAAGCCCTCGCCGTCTATCAAACGACTACGACTATATAGACTTTCTCTCAAAACCTCAAAACTCTTCGAATAAGTCTGTGCATGAGGCCTCACTCGACTTTTTCGTTATTTCCCACGACATACAAACCAATTCAAAGTGACTTTTCTTGCAGCCTTTCTCAGCCTTTTTTTGAAGAAATATTTCCCAAATCGACTTCAACTCGAATGAAAAAGTCTCAAACCTTTGCTTATCAAGCTATTCAGAGCTTTCAGAAAAGCAGAAGATTTTAGTTGACAGTAGTCAGTGAGCTTGGTTATATTAGTTGAGCGCTGAACGGAGGCGGCACGAAAGTGCGGGCTACGTGA
>JBCBFY010000148.1:5233-10162 GCA_038527325.1 Cyanobacteria bacterium J06614_10 | reverse complement strand
CTGAGATTAAACTGCTGTCGCGAATTCCTAATTTTGAGTATTTGGAGGCTGATCTGATGGTTTCGCTTCAGATGGATGAGCTGGGTAAACACGAGCCAAGTACGCTGGTCGAAGCCAAGCCGTCAGCGCTATGATTGCTAGTTGGTTTTTCTGCTTTACTTTTCTTTTTTTGACTATTCATTCAGGGCTTTTTGAGCGGTCTCGGCTTGCTGTTTGGCGGCGGCGGCCTTGCGCTCGCTATGGCGGTCAGTAAGTTCTTCTACGCGCGCTCTGAGCAGGAGGGTGAAGCGGTGTAGTTCTTCCATGACGTCTATGACGCGATCGCGATAGGCGGAGTCTTTCATGGTGCCGTCTTCGTTGAATTCTTGGTAGGCTTTAGCGACTGAGGACTGGTTTGGAATGGTGAACATGCGCATCCAGCGGCCTAAGATTCGCATGGTATTGACGGCGTTAAATGACTGAGAACCGCCGGAAACTTGCATGACGGCGAGGGTTTTTCCTTGGGTGGGGCGGACGGCGCCGAGGGTGAGGGGGATCCAGTCGATTTGGGTTTTCATGAGGCCGGAGATATTGCCGTGGAGCTCTGGGCTGGACCATACTTGCCCTTCAGACCAGAGGGAAAGTTCGCGGAGTTCTTGTACTTTTGGGTGGGTGTCGGGTTCGGCGTTGTGGAGGGGGAGGCCTCTGGGATTGAAGAATTTTACTTCTGCGCCATAGCCTTCGATGATGCGGGCGGCTTCTTCGGCGAGCAGGCGGCTGTAGGAGCGATCGCGCAGGGAGCCATATAGAAAGAGGATGCGAGGGGGATGGGTGAAGCTCATGTGAGACTTTGGGTTGGAGCGCTTTTATGGTACGACGATTTTGGGTGAGTACGAACAAATGGAGAAGCTGAAGTTGGGGTGAGGCTTGTCTCACTTAGAGTCCAAAATTACGCATTTAGTCTTATTAGTAGACTTAAAAAGAGGCAATTGGGTCTCAAAATGAGAATAAACAGGTAGAAAAAAGCCAGCGGTGGTTGTGTTAACCTCTACTGGCTTTTAGGGAGTGATAGATTTTTCTAGGCAGTTTGACGCTTCTTCAGCTGTTGCGTGCCGAGGGTGCCGAACATGAACAAGCCCAGGAGTGCGGTGGGTTCGGGGACTTCTTGTTCTTCTACGCCTTGAACAGCGATCGCATTTACGTCGAAGCCGTCTCTGCCAGATTTTACTTGGGACTTATCGACTAGCAGTACATGGTTGAAAACACCGTCTGGTGCAGAGCCTGCGTTTGAGGCACCGTTAGCTTTGTTGTAGGCGTTGTCTTCAATGTTGAGCACTTCACCGGCGCTGGTCCACTGGCTAAGGTCGTTGGCGAGGGTGTCCCAGTCGCCTACGCTCTCGAAGTTGCCGTAGTAAATATCGATGCGCTCGTCGTAGCTGGACTGCTTGGACTTGTTGCCCCAGGTGGTTTCCCAGATGCTGACTTCACCGGCGAAGTCTTGACCGAAGTTGAAGACGGCGCGGCCGCCAAGACCCAGAGCCAAGAAGTCTTTGTTGCCGGTGTATCCGTTGGCGGAGTCGGCGGTTAGGTTGGGGTCACCGAGGGCATTGGTGATGTCTGAGCGATAGCTGGCCATAGACGTATTGTTGTTGTTGTAGTAAACAACGTCTGTGGCGTAGAGCTGGGCGGCCTGGGCATTGCCTGCTGTAAGAAGAACCAGGGTGGCCGCAGCGACCGAACCCAACTTAGTGACAAAATTAGGAGTTAGTTTTGAAGTTAGCTTTGAAGACATTTGCTGAAACCTGTACGAATTCTGAGTAGGTAAGTCTGAGCTGTTAAGACTGTGCCTACTGTAGCTACGGGAAAATGGCACAGCGACAGGAGTTCTACTCAACGGACGGATGGGTTTGCTTAGCGCAGGCTTCATAAACGGATGAAGTCAGAAGAGCTCTATGAGGTTTTCTGTTTTATCAAATGAATTTCGGTTGTTTCAATGTATCTGAAGCGCCCTCTTTGCAAGGGTTTTGGCAAAGCTTGATGTTTCCAGTGTGTTACTTACATATTAGGGAAAACGCTGTCAGCAGGTTCTCTAAAAGGGAGAGAGACTTGGCTGTATTTATTTTTGGCGGGTAAGACTACGAGCAGTCTTTTTTGATTCCCGCAGCGAGACTCATCCGACAATTTAGAGACTAGATCTGAGTTTTCTGAGTCTCAATAAGAGACTTTGCGTGAATGTCTGAGATGGGTAATTTAACAGCGAGACTTGATTTGTTTTGCTCTATGGAGCCTTCTTTCGGCTTCAGGCAGCTGTTGTGAGGGTGGAGATTGGATGAGTTTAGCGGCGTCTGTGTTTTCTCGGGTTACTTTGCCGAGGCCGGTACCTCGGGTGTCGCTAGTGATGACGGTTTATAACGCTGAGGCTTATTTATCGCTGGCTTTGGAATCTATACTGGGCCAGACTTTTGAGGATTGGGAGCTGATCGTTTGGGACGATGGCTCGACGGATGGGTCGGTGGCGATCGCGCGTGAATATGCTGAAGAAGATGGGCGGATTCGTCTATTTGAAGGAGCGGAAAATGTCGGCCAAGGGAGAGCTTTGGTTCAGGCTCATGAGCGGGCTCGGGGGGAGTTTGTTGGCTGGGTCGATGCGGATGATTTGCTGGCACCGACGGCACTGGCGGAAACGACAGCTTTCTTGCGTGAGCATGAGCGCTACGGCATGGTGTACACCAGCTATATAGATATTGATGAGGCGGGGAATGAGCTAGGGCTGGGTAGGCGCTGTCAGATTCCGTATAGCGCGCAGCGAATGCTGGTGGATTTATTGACGTTTCACTTTCGGCTGGTGCGGCGATCTGTGTATGAGGCGGTGGGTGGAGTTAATCCTGAGATTGTATGCGCAGAGGATTACGATCTCTTTTTGAGAATCTCGGAGATCTGTGAGATTTATCATTTGCAGAAGCCGCTCTATTTTTATCGGTGTAATTCTCAGGGGCTTTCGCATGTGCGATCGCACATGCAACGATCGTCTTCTGCGCGGGCGGTGAACTTGGCACTGGCGCGGCGCGGGATGTCGAAGACACATTGGCTACAGGTGGACCCTGAGACGGGGGTGTTTCGGCTGAAACGTCGCTCGGAGAAGGCTAAGAAAAGTGTGCGGCTCGCGGATGAGGGGCTAGCACTGTTTGAGCAGGGAAAGGTGTTGGCTGGTCAAGGTGAGCTAGCGGGGGCAGTGGATTGTTTTCAGAAAGCGATTGAGCGGGCGCCGGGATATTTGGCAACTTACAATCAGCTGGGAAATGCCTATCAGCAGCTAGGGGATTTTGAGCGGGCGATCGGGGCTTATCAGGCGCTGATAGGGCTGAACCCGGCTGTGGCACAGGCTCACTGTAATTTGGGGGCTGTTTGGCAGCTGCAGGGGCAACTGGATGAGGCTGAAATGGCCTATGAGCGAGCGATTGAGCTGAAGCCGGGGTTTGCGATCGCCCATCTGAATTTGGCTAAGCTGCTAGCTCTGCAGGGCAAGCCTGCGAAGGAACAGTTTGCGGCGGCGGTTGCGGCGGATCCTGGGCAAGTGGAGGCGCAGCTAGGGTTGGGGCAAGCGCTTTTGAATGAGGGTGCGCTTGAGGAGGCGAGGACTTGTCTTGAGCGGGTGCTGGTAGGGGACGAAGGTTCTGTGGAGGCGCTGCTGGCGATGGGGCGACTGTGTGAGGCGCAGGGCGAGCTACCAGAGGCGCTGACCCACTACCAGCAGCTGTTTGACATGCAGGCGGACTATCGGCATGTGGCGGTGTATCAGCTGAGCTTCGTTCGGCGGCAGCTGTGTGAGTGGGAGAACTATGAGGCTGATACGGAAGATTTGCTTGGGCGTATTGGTGAGCAGGTTTCTGATGAGTCGGCTGTGGCACTGCCGCCGCTTAGTCTAAGTGTTTTTCCGGTGTCGCCAGCATTGCATGAACAGGTGAACAGGCACTACGCAGGGCACGTTGCGCGCAACATGGCGGAGGTGGGGGAGAGGTGCCAGTTTGTGCATGATAAGAAACCTACGCAAAGGCTGAAAATCGGGTATGTTTCGCCTGATTTTCGGGAGCATCCGGTGGGGTGGCTGGTGCAGGATATTTTTCGGCATCATGACCGGGAGCGGTTTGCTGTGTATGGGTATAGCTTGCGAAATCGGGATGATGCTGTGCAGGCGACGGTGCGGGCTGGGTGTGATGTGTTTGTCGATTGTTCGGAGCTGTCTGCTGAAGCGATCGCTCAGCGGATCTATGCGGATGGGATTCATGTTCTGGTAGATTTGGCGGGCTATACAACTTATTCTTGTCCGGGTCTGTTTGCGCTGCGGCCTGCGCCGGTTCAGTGTGGATATTTGGGCTATCCGGATACGACGGGTGCAAGCTACATGGACTACCTGCTGGCGGATGAATGGGTGGTTCCACGGGAGCTGGCGGCGCACTGCACGGAGAAGGTGGTTTGGCTTCCGCATCAGTTCGTAGTTTCGGCGGAATTTGGTCCTTTGAGTTCGGGGTTGGGGAGTGCGATCGCTCAGAAAAAGGAACAGAGTGTCAGACCCTCTGACCGGAAAGCGCATCGGGAAGCGTGTGGTCTCCCTGCAGATGGATTTGTTTTCTGTTGTTTTAATACGCATCGAAAAATAGATCCTTCAATGTTCTCTTGTTGGATGCGGATTTTAGAGCAGGTATCTGATTCGGTGCTCTGGCTCTCTAATGGGCCGGAGGAGACTAAAAACAATTTGCGACGCGAAGCGAAGGCACGGAATGTTAATCCAAACCGCTTACGCTTTGCGCCGCGTGTGTCTCTTGAAGACTATTTGACTCGCTATGACTGCGCAGATTTGTTTTTAGACACTTTCTCTTACAGCGCCGGATCAACTGCGGTATGTGCTCTTGCTTCGGGGGTACCCTTGCTAACGTATCCCTCCCATACCAA
>JBCBFY010000148.1:0-5133 GCA_038527325.1 Cyanobacteria bacterium J06614_10 | reverse complement strand
GCCGCATCTGGATTAGAGTTCTTAATTTGCGATAGCCTCACTGATTACGAACAGAAAGCTGTTTATCTTGCTACCCATCCTGATGTTGTAACTTTTCTGCGTCGGGGACTCCGTGAAAGTCGTGAAAAACTTTCTCTTTTTCAGCTAGAGAAGTGGGTTGGCAATTTAGAAAGTGTGTATTGGGATCTGTGGAGACAGTCGCAGACCTGTTGTTAATTTAATCGTTTCAAGCTTACATCTATGGTTACTAACGAAAGAGCTTTTGCGCCACCGACGAACAACAACTATGTTGAGCAGAGTGGCAGCAACAATCCGTTTAACGATTTTACTCAAAACTTTTCAGATGCTGTTCTTCGTCCGGCACTCGTCGATGTGGATGAAGACGGCGATCTTGACGTTGTCTTTGGCATTGACGACGGCACGATAAAATACTACGAAAATACGACTAGTGGCTATGTAGAGCAGCTGGGTAGCAATAATCCTTTTAATGGTATTGATACTGACTGGAATGCTAGCCCTGCCTTTGCGGATTTGGACGATGACGGCGATCTGGATCTGATGATTGGTGAAGGGGGAGAGAGTAGCGGCAAGCTGACCTATTTTAGAAAGATTGGTTCTAGCTACGTAGAGCAAACCGGCAATAGCGATCCGTTTCGAAACTTGGACCCTATTGATGGAGCTAACCCTACGTTTGTAGACATTGATGATGATGGCGATTTTGACGTCGTTTCTGGCTATGGCTATGGTACTTTAATTATCTATAACAATGAGGGTACAAAGACTTCTCCCCTCTACAGCGAAATTACTAGCACTGGCAGTGAAAATCTTTTCTTTGACTTGGGGAACCACTCTAATGGTGCGCCAGCGTTCGTTGATATCGATAATGATGGTGATTTAGACGCATTTGTCGGAGAATCCTACCGCCAGATCACTTACTACAAGAATACTGGTAGTGCAAGCAACCCTGAGTATACCTACCAGTCGGGCAGCAATAATCCGCTGGACAATATTGGTTCAAATATTTTCGCGATGACACCTATGTTCGCGGATATTGATGGTGATAGCGATCTCGATGTTGTTGTGGGTGATGGCTATGGCACCTTCAATTACTACGAAAATCCTGCTAGCGGCCCTAAGCTGACGCCCTCTTCTGAGGATGATGCGGTAGAGGTTACGAATTTTGGCGATGGCTATAATGCGCTGGAACTGTTGCTAGACGCCGTAGGCGTTGATGGCGTCAGTGAGATTGTTGTTTTAGTGGGCGATAGTTCTGATGGCTCTGACGCGCAAGAAGTGGCCCGGTTCTCTCTGCTGGCAGGCGGCGGGCTAGGTGCGGACTATGCACCAACGCTCTTACTAGATGATGGATTGGTTGAAGAGGGTCAGTTCTTACAGCTACAGCTGGTTGAAAATGGTGAAACTCGCTCCTCAAGCATAGTTGCTCGTGGTGATGATGAGATTGCCTTTGACTTTGGTGGTGGAACTGTTCTCACGCTGCAGCTGGCTCATTCTGATGGGATGGCTAATATGATGGTGGGCGATGGTGACGCGATTGACTTTTCTGACTACGATGATGACGTGGTGATGAACCTTGAGTTCAGCGTTTTCCGTGAGGCAGCTTACAACAATACGCTGGGTTTCTACACTACAGATGATGCTGATGGTGGAATACTTGTACAAAATGAGCTGGTTGAAGAGGATTTTGCCAGTGAAAGGAGGTTAATACGAGATGAGGTGACTGGCACGATGCTGCGCCCCGGAGATGAGGGGTATCGGGAAGCTGCTTTGGCGCGGCGTCTGGATACTACGCTCACTGGCGAGAATGGTCGCGTGCAGTCGTTCTCTGCTGAGATGGCAGGTGGTAACTATGTTGGCATGTTTTTGATTGCAGATGGCTCTGATTTAGACAGTGAGAACATTTACTTTAGCCATTCGGATGCGAACGAGAATGGGCATGACCATATGATTCGCCTAGGTAGCAATACTTTTGGTGTGGAGGATATGGCTGGATTGGGCGATCGCGACTACAACGATATTGTTGTTAGTTTCTCTGCAACGCCTGACTTTACTGTCGTTCCTTCTTAGAAGCTAACAAGACGAGCTTCGCGCAATAGTCAATAAATTCTGGGGAGGTACGCTGATGCTGTATCTCCCCTTTTACTTGCATGTAGAGACTGGCTAGAATCAGATAGAGACCCAATAAAATACTTTTGAGTCTCAAAATAAGATTTACAGAGGTCGCTCCTGGTTGCCTGAAATGCTTAAACTGAACTAAGTCAAATAGGAGGATCGGCATGAGGCTAATGAAAAGGGTTGAAAACTTTTTTGAGGCACTCATTTGGAATTTTCGTTTCTTTGTGCTGCTGCCAGTTTTGTTTGGGCTTTTGAGCGCGTTTAAGTTTTTTATGATTGGCACGCAAGATATTTGGGCGGGGTTCAATCTACCGTTTGATATTTCGGATCCTGAAGGAGCGGAGACTTACAAGATTGTTTCCTATGTTATTGGGGGGATTGACTACTATCTGATTGGGATTGTGCTGTTGATTTTTAGCTTTGGGGTGTATGAGCTGTTTATTTCTAAGATTGACGTTCGGTTTGAGCACGATATCAATGTGCTGCAGAGTGAATCTCTGGAGGAGCTAAAGAGTAAGCTCGTGCGTGTGATTGTTGTGGCGCTTATCGTCAGCTTGTTTAAGAAGATGCTGAGCTTGGAGGTGTCGCAGGCTCTTGATTTGGTCTATTTGGCGCTGGCTATTTTCTTGATTTCGGTGAGTAGCTATTTGCTGCAGTTACAGCATGCTTCGTCGGGTGAAGAAGAGGTTGCTGAGGAGAAAAGTTAAGCTGCCGGTTGTGAAGCTTTTAGATGAATCGCTCTCCATGAAATAATGGGATGGTTCTTGTTCGGAGGCAGGTTCTGTAATGTCTAAGCAGCTTATTTTACTGGGGCCTCCTGGGGTGGGTGTGAAAACGCAGGCGATCGCACTGGCTAAGCGGTGGGATGTTGCCTACCTTACTGGTGATGCGCTTATGGATGACGGGAAAGCGGATGATGGGGGGATGCAGGCGATTCGCAGGTGGCTTGAGCAGCCGGATATCATGCTGAAGGGATGGATTTTAGGTGGGTTTCCGCGATCGCTCGCTGAGGCTGAACATTTTGATGCGCTGTTGGCCTCTTTTGATTTAACAGCTGATGTGGTGTATCTGAAGGCGATGACGGGACTGTTGATCAATCGGATGGTGGCGAGGAAGGCGGCGGGAGAAACGGTTGGCAGCATTCGAAAGCGGCTGGCTGACTATGAGGCGGAGACGGTTCCTTTGTTGGCGTATTACGAGAGGCAGCGCTCTGCGGAGGATGGAGCGCGATCGCGCTTGATTACGATTAATGCGAGTCGCTCTGTGGCTGAGGTGACCAGTGAGCTGGCTCAGCTGGGTGAGGAACATGCAGGGGCGGCGCGGTTTGTGAAGGATGAGTCAGAGCTAGACAGTTTGATTGAAAAGGAGGCATTGCTGGTGGTGGACTGTATTGCGTCTTGGTGCGGGCCATGCAAGCTGGTGACGCCGCTGATTGATCGGCTAGCGGAGGAGTATGGTGAGCGGGTGAGTGTCGTCAAGTTAGATTTTGATAGTAATAAGCAGGTGTCTAAACGGTTTGGGCTGAAGGGTATGCCTTCTGTGATGTTTTTTAAGGCAGGTGAACTGTCTAGAACGCTGACTGGGGTGAAGCCATACAAGGCTTACAGTGAGCTGCTGATGGATCTTTTTTAGCAGGGTGTTGTTGTCTGGGGCGTTTGACTTTTCTCTTAACCTTTCTCTGTGGCTTCTGTGGCTTCGCGCAGGGGTTGTTTGTCACGGGATTGAGGCTTGCGTTTTAGCTGGGTTGGATGACATTAAGAGAGACTTGGTTGCGCTTTCTCAGCTGCCAGTGCGGGACGATTTTCGTCGGGTGTCAGAGGCGTATGCTGATTGTTTTGAGCGGCTTAGGCTTAGCCATACGCAGAATAAGCAGGCGCGCGATCGCTGGCGTGTTTTTTGCCTGGATACGTTGCAGGGGGATGACTTGGCGGCGGCATTGCGGGCGCTAGATGGGGAGAGTCAGCAGGATGGATTGGCGCGACGGCGACTGAAAGAAGATAGGGAGCGGGTGCTTGGGCCTCTGAGCCGGGAGGTGGCGAAGGCTGATCAGGATATGCGGCGAATGAAGCAGCAATACAAGGCAATTTCTGGCTGTTGGCAGTGGGAGATTCAGTCTGCTTATGCTGCGGCGAAGTGCCATGATGGGCTTGGTGAGGCGCTTTCGATTCTGCATAGAGATGAGTTTTTGATTGTGGTGGATAAACCGGCTGGGCTGCTGAGCGTGCCGGGGCGGCGGGTTCATTTGCAAGATAGTGTGCTGAGTCGGTTGCGGTGTGAGCTACCGACGTATTCGTTTTTGCAGGTGGTTCATCGGTTGGATAGGGATACTTCTGGGGTGCTTGCGATCGCGGCTTCTGCCCGCGCACACAGGCTGCTGAGTGAACAGTTTGCCAGGCGTCAGGTGCAGAAGACTTACGAGGCGATTCTTTCTGGGCCGGTGAATCGGTCTGCAGGATATATTGAACTGCCGCTGTGGGGCGATCCGCAGCAGCGGCCAAAGCAAGTGGTTGATTTTCGATGCGGGAAGCCTAGCCGGACGGATTTTCGGGTGATTGAAGGGGGGGATCGGCCTCGGGTTGAGTTGAGGCCAATCACTGGGAGAACTCATCAGCTACGGGTGCATATGGCCTGTGAGGAGGGGCTAATGTCTCCTATTTTGGGTGATTCGCTCTATGGTACGGCAGCTGAGGGGTCGCGGTTGCATTTGCATGCGGTAGGGCTGTCGCTCGTGCATCCAGCAACGAATGAAGCTTTGTACTTTTGTAGCGAGTCGCCCTTTTGACCAGCGTTAAACCGTCTGCGAATTCGTGTGTTTTCTAGGTGGTAGATGTGGCTGATTGCTTGTACTTTGGTGGGATGTTGTGCTGTTGGAGTTGGGTGCGATGTCTCCGGTTACTGTGCCTTACCATCTGCCCCGTCGCCGCCCAAACAAACGCCTTCTCCCAACCACAATCACCGCCAAACACACAGCGCAGAATGCAGCAGGAATAACCAGATGGT
>JBCBFY010000147.1:0-10277 GCA_038527325.1 Cyanobacteria bacterium J06614_10 | reverse complement strand
CCCCCACAGCTTCCAGCGAAGCCGCCACCTACGTGATCCGCGATCGCGTCTCCTGCTGGGCCTAGCCGCTGGTTCACCCCCTCGTCAGCGCAGGTACCTCAAAACACCTGCGCCATCGTTTCAACTACGGTTTTAGCCACGGTTTTAGCCACGGTTTTAGCCACGGTTTTAGCCACGGTTTTAGCCACAGTTTCAGTCATGGTTTCAGCCTATGAAACTGTCCTACGCAACTCGACAAAAGCTATAGTAGCGGTGAACCTCAACTAGGTCAGACCGCTTGTACGAACCGCTCCATCACAAATATCGACCGCAGACGTTTTCTCAACTGGTTGGTCAAGGCGCGATCGCAGCAACCCTCACCCATGCGCTTCAGCAAAATCGCATCGCCCCGGCCTACCTATTTTGCGGACCGCGTGGCACCGGGAAAACGTCCAGCGCCCGGATTTTGGCCAAGTCTCTAAACTGCCTGAAGGTAGAAGCCCCCACCGCCGAACCCTGCGGCCAGTGCGATGTGTGCCAGTCTGTCACCCGTGGCAACGCCCTAGACATTGTCGAAATTGACGCCGCCAGCAATACCGGCGTCGACAATATTCGCGAGCTCATAGAGCGGGCCCAGTTTGCCCCTGTGCAGTGCCGCTACAAGCTGTTTGTGCTCGACGAAGTACACATGCTCAGCACCGCCGCCTTCAACGCCCTGCTAAAAACACTAGAAGAACCGCCCGAACAGGTGGTCTTCGTGCTCGCCACCACCGATCCGCAGCGCGTCCTCCCCACCATCATCTCTCGCTGCCAGCGGTTCGATTTTCGGCGCATTCCGCTGCCGTCCATGGTCAAGCACCTGGGCTACATCGCCACGCAAGAGGGCATCAACATTGCCGATGCCGCGATTCAGCTAGTCGCTCAAATTTCTCAGGGCGGCTTGCGAGATGCCGAGAGCCTGCTCGATCAGCTCAGCCTGCAAACCGACGAAATTACCGTAGAGACAGTTTGGGATTTGGTGGGTGCAGTGCCAGAGCGTGACTTGCTCAATCTGGTGCGAGCGATCGCAGCCGATGATGGCACCGCCCTGCTGGAGCGCGTACGGCACCTAATGGACAAAGGCCGAGAGCCGCTGATCGTCCTACAGAGCCTAGTGGGCTTTTACCGCGACCTGCTAATTGCCAAGCGAGCACCAAACCGCGAAGACCTCGTAGCTATCACCCCCCCCACTTGGGCCGAGATGACCGACTTTGCCCAGCGACTCTCTGCCCCGCAGCTACTGGCCAGCCAGCAAAAGCTCCAGTCTGCAGAAGTGCAGGTCAAAAACACCACTCAGCCCCGGCTCTGGTTAGAAATTACCCTTACTGGCCTCCTACCCAGCGCGCTAGGCGCACGCTCTGATCTATCAGGCCCAGCGACAACGGCTG
Source organism: Cyanobacteria bacterium J06614_10 (assembly GCA_038527325.1). GTDB lineage: Bacteria > Cyanobacteriota > Cyanobacteriia > Phormidesmidales > Phormidesmidaceae > Phormidesmis. Next base: position 8,871 of record JBCBFY010000147.1, on the reverse strand, counting down.
TTCCCCCAGTGGTCAAGCCGCCCGCCATCAAGCCACCTGCCGTCCAGCCGTCCGTCATAGAAGACTCAAAACCTTCTGCAGCAGAGAGCCCAAAACCGCCCGCAGCAAAATCTCCCGCGTCAGCGCCTAGCAGCCCCGCACCAGCTCAGCCCGCGCCTGCCGCCGAGCCAGAGAACAAACCGCCAGCGAACACCCCTCCCGAAAACCCACCCGATGACGTCTCCGAGCCGTCAGCGCCAGAAGTCTCCTTTGGCAGTCTTAGCGATCTTTGGAATCAGCTACTGACGGTGCTGGAGCCGCGCGGAACGCAAATGCTGATGTCGCAGCAGGGGTCACTCCTCGGCTTCGATGGCGTCATCGCCAAGGTGGGCTTCCGGTCAGCTAACTTGCAGAAAATGGCCTATGAGCGCATTCCCAACTTAGAAACCGCCTTCGAGGCCATCTTCCAACGCAAGATTAAGGTCTCACTGGAAGTGGTCACCCCGCCCAAAGAAGACACAGCACCCGAGCCGAAACCACCCACCCAGCAAACACCGCCGCCACGACCCGCCCCACCCAAACCGAAGGCGCCCCCGGGGTCTGCAGCATCTGGCAACCAGCCAGATAACAACTACACGAATGGAGCACAGCCCCCCGGCGGTTCTTTTTCTCCGCCAGCTCAGCCATCACACCCTGCAGCGCCACCGTCAGCGCCGCCAGACGCAAACCCCAACACCACAAATGGCAATTCGCCCGATTATCCCAGGAGTCAGCCCCCGGGAAATCCTCGCTTAGACGCCCCCAATAGCCATCTCGAAATTGACCAGGATCAGGAAAAAATTAAACGCTTTGCCAACTTCTTTAACGGCCAAATCGTTAACTTAGACGACGAAGTAGACCTGACGCCGCCAGAGGGGAGCAACCCTTCGCAAAAATCGCCCGATCCAGGCCCAGATGTGCCTTTCTAGCGTTCTGTAGAAACTAGCTGCGCAGCTTCACGTTGTAGGCCTTCTCTAGAGCAGCCCGCACTTTTTGGTGCACTGGGTCAATGTCTTTGTCCGACAGGGTGCGATCGCTCGACCGATACACCAAGCGAAACGCCAAAGACCGCTCCCCCTCAGGCACGTTCTCTCCCCGATATTCATCAAACAGAGTCACCGAATCTAGAAGTTTCCCGCCCGCTTTCTCCATGGTCCGCTGCAAGTCTGCCACCGATACGTCCAACGGCGCAAACAAAGCCAAATCGCGGTCCGAAGCCGGATACGACGAGTAGGGCGCAAACTTCACGGCCTTGCCGCTCTTTCCAGTCAGGCAGGTCACTATCACCGGCCAGTCCATTTCAAAAACGTACACCGCCGCTGGCAAATCCCGCTGCTGGCGCAATTGCGGATGTAGCTGGCCAAACTTACCCAGCTGCGTTCGCCCTCGCACGAACAAAGCAGCCGTGCGGCCTGGGTGCAGCCGGTCGTCGCTATCGTCGGCGCGATACTCCACCGTCAGCCCCAAATTATCAAACACCCGCTGCAAAATGCCCTTCGCCTCAAACCAGGTCATCGGTGTCTCTTGGTTGCTCGTCACCCAGCGACCCCGCCGAGCATCGCCACCCACGATGCCTGCCACCTTCGTCGACTCAATCGGCGCACCCTCCGGATCGCCGGCAGGCTTATTAAACACATTGCCAATTTCAAAGGCATTCAGCGGACCGTTGCCCTGGTCCAAATTCAGCTTAAAGGCATCGATCAGGCCGTCAATCAGATCGATACGCAGCGCCGAATACTCCTGAAATAGCGGATTGGCCAGCACCACCTGCGCCTCTGAGGTTGGGCTGGTGAGAGAATAGTGAATGGTTTCTGTGAGCCCTGCCCCCCGAAAGGCCGTACGCAGCTTCCGGTTCAGAGCGGCCTCTTCAGAGAGATATCCGCGAGCGGTCTGAGCCGGTAGCGTCCGCCCAAACCGGTCATAGCCGTAGAGCCGGGCCACCTCTTCGATTAGGTCAATTTCTCGCTCTAGGTCACGATAGCGGTAAGGCGGCACGGTCACCTCCCAGGCCACCGCACCAGTTGCCGAGTCAGCCGCTGAGTCGACGGCAGTCGCTTCACAGCCCAGCTTGCTCAGCAAGCGCTCCACCGTGTCACGGTCCAAGGCACCCCCGGCACCATCTTCCGTTACCACCGCGCCCAAAATCTGATGAATGCGGCTGAGCCGGAGGCGGAGGGTGCGCGTCGGTGTGATTTGGCCGACTTCAGTGCGGTCCTCGCCCTGTCCCACCAGCGTTGCACCGGTCGTGTCAATCAGCAGCTTGAGGGCGCGATCGCGTGCCAGCATTAGCTCAGCCGGGTTTACACCCCGCTCATAGCGAGCCGATGCCTCCGTTCGCAGCCCCTGAGACCGAGCAGACTTACGAATCGCCGCCGCATCGAAGTAAGCCGCCTCCAAGAAAACTCGCGTTGTCGTGTTGACGACCTCAGTGTCAGCGCCGCCCATCACCCCAGCCAGCGCCACCGGCACATCATTGGCCGTAATCGCCAGCGTCTGCGCCGCCAGCGTTCTCTCCTGGTCGTCTAGCGTGGTCAATTTTTCGTCCGCATTGGCGTAGCGGACACTCACCGTCAGCGCCTCTCCGGTGCACTGAGCGCCACCAGCCGCCACCAGCCGGTCGAGGTCAAAAGCGTGTAGCGGCTGCCCCCACTCCAGCAGCACGTAGTTCGTCACATCCACCACGTTATTGATTGCCCGCGTCCCCGCCGCTGTTAGGCGCTGCTGTAGCCAAGCCGGAGAAGGAGCAATTTGAATATTTTCCAGCACGCTGCCCATATAAATTGGACAGGCCTTGGGATCATCCAGCGCAATGCGAATGTTTCCAAGGGCGTTTTGAGCACCGTCAAACCCATCCGATACCGGCATCTTCAGCGGATTTCCCGTAATCGCCGAAATCTCTCTGGCAATGCCCACCATGCTCAGCGCATCTGCCCGGTTCGCCGTAGAAGTCACATCTAGCACAAAGTCGTTTAGCCCTAGCAGAGGCCGCACGTCTTGCCCCACCGCAATCTCACCGCGCTCATAGCCGCCCTCATCAAAGACATAAATCCCTTCAGAGTCTCGCGCTAGGCCCAGCTCTGCCAGCGAACAAATCATGCCCGCCGAGGGCACACCGCGCAGCTCCCGAGGCTTAATTTTAAGATCTACCTTGGGTAAGTAGCTGCCTACCGTGGCCACCGGCACGCACATATCAGCGCCCACATTCGCCGCTCCGCACACGATGGTAGACGGCGTCTCCTCGCCAATATCCACCGTACAGACGCTCAGCTTCTCAGCATTGGGATGGGGCTCCCGGGCTACGACCCGGCCCACCACCACACCCGCTGCCCAGCTTTGGCGATCTTCAATGTCTTCGACTTCAAAGCCTGCCATTGTCAGCGCCTCTGCCAGCGCCTCTGGAGAGAGGTCAAACTCAACGAGATCTTTTAGCCAGTCAACAGAAACACGCATTAGAAAATTGACGCTTTGGCGCTTGCCACAACAGTGATAGGCCCACCCATTCCACAGTCGGCCTCGACTTATCCTACATCGCCTTTGCCTCAGGATGCGGGAATACTGGCAACAAGGCCATGCCACGCAAGTACCTAATCAATGACCTATTGCATCGCTACAGGCTGCCCCAAGCCTAAAAATGCGGCCTCTGCTCGGTTTTGCAAGAGCTGTGGCAGCAAACTTTGGATACGCGATCGCTATCGGGTTTTAGGTGCTTTAGGTCGCGGCGGCTTTGGGGCCACCTTTCTCGCCAGAGACCAGTCTCTGCCCGGCCTTCCCCCCTGCGTGATTAAGCAGCTGCGGCCCACCACAGAAGTGCCCAGCCTGCTAGACATGGCCCGAGACCTGTTCCAGCGAGAAGCCAACATCCTCGGCAAGATCGGCAACCATCCTCAGCTGCCCCGACTGCTCGACTACTTCGAGATGTCGAACGAATTCTACCTGGTGCAAGAATACGTCAGCGGATCCACCCTCCAAAAAGAAGTCAAAAAAGGTGGCCCCTTCACCGAAGTCAGCGTCAAGCAATTTCTCAGCGAAGTCTTACCGGTGGTGCAATACATCCACAGCCACCAAATCATTCACCGAGACATCAAGCCCGCCAATCTCATCCGCCGAGAACAAGACAAACAGCTCGTGATGATCGACTTTGGCGCAGTCAAAGACAAAGTCAACCAGCCCAAAGTCGACCCTACCGACCAAACGGCGCTCACCGCCTATGCCATTGGCACCCCCGGCTACGCGCCCCCAGAGCAAATGGCCATGCGCCCAGTCTACGCCAGCGACCTCTACGCCATCGGCGTCACCTGCGTCTATCTGCTCACCGGCAAATCTCCCAAAGATCTGCCCTACGATCCACAGACAGGTGAGCTGCGTTGGCAAGAGCGCGTTGTGGTCAGCAGCCACTTCGCCCAGGTCCTCACCAAGCTGCTAGATATCTCCGTTCAAAATCGCTACCAGATGGCAGAAGACGTCATCCGCGATTTGGAGATGGAGCCTTACCTCGAAGATCTGGCCCAGAACATGGCATTCGCCACCCCAGAGACGATCAAGGCAACACAGCAGCCCACCGAAGAAGTGCGCGTTTCTCCTTCTTCTCGCATGGCCGCCGCCATCCGAGCTCGCAAAGAACGCCGAACAAAAAACGACGGCTCTTACAAAGGGGTAGAGCGCAGACGCGCAAAGAAATTCACACCCGACACGCTGAAAGAGGCCTACGAAAAAGGGCACCGAGACTTCTCCAACCAAATCCTCAGTCAGCTAGATCTCCAAAAGCAGACCCTCACCGGTGCCAGATTTGCCAAGGCCACTCTGCGAAAAACAAACCTCATTGGCGCAGACCTCACCAACACCCACTTTGGTCAAGCCAACCTCAGCCAGGCAAACCTAAAAAACGCCAAGCTCACAGGTGCCTACCTAGGCAGCGCCAACTTAGAAGATGCCGACCTGCGCGGTGCCAATCTCTCCCGCGCCACCTTAGAGATGGCCAACCTCAAAGGTGCCAATCTCTGCGGCGCAGACCTCACCGGCGCCACCATCACAGAGCAACAGCTCACCACAGCCCGCACAAACTGGTCCACCATCCAAGTCAACGGCAGACGCAATCTGTTGTAGGCCCAGCCTGTTGTAGAGCCAGTCTGTTGCAGGACCAGTCTGTTGTATGGCCAATCTGTTGCAGAGCGATCGCAATCAAAAGTGATAACAGCAACCCAGTAAAAACAATCAGTCTTCAAACAGAGCTTTCACTAACGCGACGAGGCCATTAGCTAAACGCTCTGCTGGCCCGTTACACTATGGTTACAACCTTTTTTGAGGAGCAAGTAGCCATGTTTATCGATGAGCTAACCCCTTTTGTCCGTGAGCTAGCTCGCCAGCCAGTTGCCTTCTGTGGCGGTTTCTTTTCAGGGCTTTTTCGCCTAGACCTCACAGAAGACCCCGTCAAGAGCTGGCTAAACAAGCAGGGCGCAACCCCAACAGCCAACAGTACGCCCAGCGGCCCCGCATCATCCAATGCAAAAGGCCCCCAGTCGATTGATATCGAGTAGTTGATACTAAGTGAGCGGCATTGACTGAGTGAGCGGCACTGACTGACAGTGAGCAGCTAGCCCAGTGCCTTCATCCACTTCAGCACTCGTCGGCTGACACGCTCTCGGCTACTGATATCTTTGAGGCTAGTGTCTTGAGTGAGTTCTAGGGCCTTGTTGTAGTCTGAGAGGGCGCAGTTCCAGTGGCCCTGCAGGTGGTAGGTCCGGCCACGTTCTGCGTAGAGTGTCGCGCTCTGTGGCCGAAAGAACATGGCAATATCGAGGCACACCAGCGCCTCGTCACAGTCTCCCATTTCACGCAGGGTGATGGCCTGATTTAGCCGGGCGCGAATGTTGAGCGGATTGAGGTCTATGGCGTGGTCGTAGTCGGCGATCGCATCATTCCAGTTTTGCTGAGTCGCATGCAAGTTGGCCCGGTTGCTGTAGGCCTTATCTAGCTCAGGGTTTAGCTCAATGGCCTGGTTGTAGTCTGCCAGAGCCTGCTCGCACTGGTGCAGGTGGTAGTGCATCAAGCCACGATTGGCGTAGTTATCTGCGTTCTCAGGTTCGTAGGCCGTCAGCTGATTGAGAACCTTGAGGGCAGCGGCGTAGTTTTCTTGCTTGGCCTCCAGTTGCGCTCGCTTACGCAGCAGCAGATTGGCATCTTCCGAAGAGAGCCAGCTGTCTGTTCTAAATCGGTAAGCGCTACGCGCAGGGACCTTTGCATTACCGATGAGTTTGCGTACTGCTTTTGACGCAGGCTGAGTTTCAGGGCGCTGGATGGAATCGGGTCTAACAGGTTCTAAAGGGCGCATGTGATAACTGTCCTAAGATGCTGATGGATGGAGACGATTTCCTAACCTTTGAAACTGACTGCAACTCATCAATAAGAGTTGAATTAAAGGTTTTTCCTAAAAACGAAACAAGTTTTTTCGCATGCAACGTTCTTGATGAAATCCTCTCATGGGGATCGGGCTGTTCCAAACCGAAAAAGAACGTAGGAATTGGAACCTTACCCTCAAAGGAAAATTGATATATAGGTGTAAACGCTGAAAAAAGTTTTCTTGGATAGCAAAAGCGCCATCTAAAACCTTAAATAAAGCTAAAGATCGTCGTAATTTCTACGCAAAGAATATTTTTATATCAATTTTTATTGTTAGGTTAAAGCCTCTTTTATCTTTCTAAGCAGCTCACACACCGCGACAAAAGAGCAGATAGCCAGACACAAATTAATCAGCAGAACAGCAGCTAAGGCATTACCAGTAAGCCGATTTATTCAAGGAAGATTGCACCGGACAGCGCACTTCGGATGACTCAGATGTTGCAATTAATCAAACAACTTTTGTTGTTTTGAAAAATAATTCATCTGGAACTTAATCACTGGCCACTCCACTTGTTTACCTTACTTACTAGCCCTCATTGACCACCCTGATTGACCAGCCTAATTGATTGATACCATGCCATCTTTTCCACGATAAAAATCTTTTCTCCACGATAAAAGGGAGCACACACTAACGTGTACTCCCTTTCGATAGGTCTTTTTAATTTGATAGCCCGCTTGTTTCGGTCGGGCTCTCACACCTATAAGTGTTTAGGATTTGAATAAGCGTTTAGGATTTGAAGCTTTCCAAGACCAACAAGTCGGCTTACATATCTCAACCGAGCTAATCCTTTGAACATCACTGTGGTGAACATCACTATGGTGAACATCACTGTGGGCGTCGACTGTTCAGCACTCAACTCGTCTACTCCCTGAAGCGCACACCCTATCTAAAGCCAACAGAAGCCTGCCATACAAAGGCAAGCAGCAAGAAAAAGATAGGCAGAATAGGCAACACATCGATAAGGGGACCGAACGCACGATAGGCTTCGGGCAACTCTGCTACCAATAGTGCAACGTCCATATCTCGATATCTCCAAACGCTTACGTAATAGTTAGCAATACTTTATCACGATATGTGATGTTGATAACGTTTTCCCAGCGCCTTCGAACAGCGCTGAAAAGAGCTGATGGCAGTGCTTTCAGCCAAAAAATCGCAGGTCAAAAATCGTAACAGAGTCGTTACCTTCTCACGACTCAGTATCAGCGTTCGCTGGCTGTAGCCAGCTGGCATAGGTCTCCGCAAAGCACCCCGCCAAAATCGCCTCCCGAATCTGGGTCGTAAACCTTATCAGCTCTGTAATGTTGTGAATAGAGATCAGCGTGTAGGCCAGCAGCTCTTTGGCATGAATCAAATGGCAGAGATAGGCCCGGGTAAAGTTTTGACAGGTGTAGCAAGGGCACTCCGCATCAATGGGCGTCAGGTCGCGGCGAAACCGGGCGTTTTTTAGGTTCCAGCGATCGCCCCTCACCAGCGCCGCCCCATGCCTAGCCAACCGCGTCGGAATCACACAGTCAAACAGGTCAATGCCCGCTGCGATCGCCTGAGCCATCTCTCGATACGTCCCCACCCCCATCAGGTAGCGCGGCTTGTGCGCAGGTAGCAGCGGCGCCGTCGCCTGAACAATTTTCTCAATCAGCTCAGGTGGCTCACCCACACTCACCCCACCAATGGCGTACCCCGGCAAATCCAATTCCGCAAGCGCCGCCGCCGCCGCCGACCGCAAGTCGAGATAGGTCCCCCCCTGCACAATGCCAAACAGCGCCTGGTCCGATCGCTGATGGGCCTGCATACAGCGCTTTAGCCACCGAAACGTCCGCTCAGTGGCATTTTCTACAGCTTCTCGGCTAGCCGGATAGGGCGGGCATTCATCAAACGCCATAATCACATCGGCCCCCAGTTTGTTTTGGATGTCGATTGAGCGCTCCGGCGGCATCTCAATAATTCGCCCGTCTCGAGGCGAGCGAAAGGTCACCCCCTCATCGGTAATGGTCCGCATCTCGCTCAGGCTAAACACCTGAAACCCACCAGAATCGGTGAGCATTGGGCCATCCCAATTCATAAACCTGTGCACCCCGCCCGCCTCAGCAATCAGGTCTTCACCGGGCTGCAGGTGCAGATGATACGTATTTGCCAAAACCATCTCAGCCTGACAGTCCTTCAGCTGAGCGGGGGTCACCGTCTTTACATTGGCCAGCGTCCCGACCGGCATAAAACGAGGCGTATGCACCGGGCCGTGGGGCGTATAAAAGACACCGGCTCTCGCCTGGGTATGACGACAGCTTGCCTGAAGGTGATAAGAAAAAAGGCTCAAAGGACGGTACTTGAATAAAGGCTCTGTTGCAGATTACTGCACTTTGAAGCGGATTTCTCTGGGCCGCAAATTCAAGTCTGCGTTAGTGTTCCTTTTTGCTACCAGCGTTAGAAATTGCGATCATCATCAATCGAAGCATCCCAAC
>JBCBFY010000146.1:0-10872 GCA_038527325.1 Cyanobacteria bacterium J06614_10 | reverse complement strand
CGGAGGTGAGGCTGGTGGAGGTACGTGGGTTTCGTAAGCCGGTGCGGGTTTGTGTGTCTGAGAGGGAAGTGCGATCGCGCAGAGGCGATGTCACGGTTTTGGATTTGCAAAACTGGGTGTTGCGAACTGGCCAGCGGTTTGTAGCATTGCCTGCGCCAGAGAGAGAGGCGCAGGCGAAGCAACTTGTAGAAAGACTTTTTAGTGAGATTTTGCCGGAGGCTGCTGTCCTGATAGTGTACTTCAGAGGCTATATCAATAATCTCAACAAAATTGAACCGGCTTACAGCACGCAGTATTTGTTGATTGCGAATAATCCGGTGACTTTGGTGGGGCATACGGTAAACGGTGCTTATGTAGCGTATGGCGATCGCCGTTCATCTCACTAAATAATCCGAGCAGTACTTCAACGGCTGACTTTTTCAGAGAATTGTCATGTATGTTTCTTTCCCTTTAGTAGGTAGATGCTTTAGCTTTTGATTTTGCAAGTCTGGGTCTAGGCCCAAATCTTCTAGTGGAATGAGGCCTAGCAAAGGCGTTTGTCCTTCAGGCAATTCCACACACTTGTAAGTGCCTTCTCTGCCCTCCACATTCAGCCTAACTCTGTCGTAAACCTTCACGGATTGAGGCTCTATTGCCGTTTGAGCGTCAATGGTTCCGACTGGTTTTATCCCTAGCTTCTCAATAATATTAGCGGGTAGACACAATCGGGTGGCTCCTGTATCCACAAGAACATTATCGAGCGTGCAGCGACGAATCTCATCTGCAGCAAGCAATCCTCGCCCCGTCAATATTTCATCAATATCATTGGACAGAGTGAGCGTGACGATAATTTGGCCCATATTTGCATCTGATGCGGTAGAGCTGCTCATAATGACTTGCGGACAACTGCTTTCTTTCTCTTAACTATAGCGCTGGTTTCTTCGTAGCAATACATAAACATCTACCACCTACAGTCCGATGGCAGCTTGAGCATTGATCTAATATTTAACTGTGCATATCTACTTGCCTAAGAATATTTCTAAAATTGATTGCGACTAAAGTCAAACTGTTCTATCTCTTGCTGAGTGCACGGGATTCTAATTATTGCATTAGACCTACTGTCTAGAACTTTTTCTATATCTTCTAGAAAACTAGGGCTATTCACATATGCAATAATAAATCGCCCTCCTGCTTTTGTTGGGATCATGCCTATTCGACCTAGAATCTCAGCGCGAGTAAGCTGTCCGCGACGAACAGAGCCAGGAAGCTCTTTTATTTGACCACCGTGTACAAGTGCAACCTTCACTGTTTTAGCTCTTTCGCCATACAGTTCTCTTTCTATCTGTCTGGCTTTTATCCAGGCAAATAGAGAAAATATAGCACTGCTAATCCCTGCAATATCAGCGGCTATGCTAACTTTGCTCATATAACCTTCTCCGCCTCACATAATCGCGTTATTCGAAAATTGCCTTGATTTTCTTAAGTGCTCCATCATCTCTAATCTCAGCAATTTTGACTCGTATCTCTTGTCCTTCAGCAACCTTGTTATCTTTTATGAGCTTTGGCTCCTTCTGGGTAAGTTTGATGGAATTCAAAATCTCGTAAGTAATCTTTTTGCCCCTTATTGCTGTAATTCTCGCCGGTAATATTTGTCCCACTTCAAAAGTATTATTGGCGATAGTTTCCTGTATCTCTGCCTCTCTTTCAGACTGCACTACAGGGACAGTCAGCTTTTCGCCAGTGGGCACGCCCTCTTTGTAGTACTTCATTAGGCGTGCGGTCCAGCCCAAGAAAACTAACATACGAGGTGTGTCGTCTTGGTAGTCACTGAGGTACTTGGTGCAAACCTCGTCTAGGGTGCGATAGTAGCCGAGGGTGCGTTTGCTGTGGCCAATAGTGTTTCCCTGACGAACGAGCGTTTTGAGATAGTCAAAGAAGCGCTTTCCTGCGGTCTCTTTTGTCGAGATTGTGCGCAGATAGGCGATCGCTTTACGCAGTTCATTGACGTCCATATCGCCTAGTACCAGTTCGCGGGCGATCGCATCTGCAATCTGCCACTGTTGGTCGGTTAAGATATCGGCTCGATCTTGTACTTCCATTGCTAATACATCCCTGAGGGCGCCTCTCGCGTTGTGGGCCATTTGAGAATTTTGTGCAGCGCGGCGAGTTGTTCTTTTTCAACGAGGTGCTGCCTGTGTGCTGCGGCGACTGCCTGACTGATAAAGGTACTGAGGGCTTCTGCGGTGAGCTGAGATGCTTCGGTCGGGTCGTAGTCGAGATAGCGATCGCGTATGCCTTGCGTCACTTCTGCATAGGTGATGCTAACTTCTATCGTCCCAAGGCCTACGGGTTTTCCACCACCAAGCTTGAGTGCCAATGGATAGTCCCCATCTTGCCCTAGCGAAATCAGCAAAGCCCCTAGCTGAGCCTGCGATAGATTTAAAAACTGCACACTGGTCTCAAACCGATATTCGGTACCGGCCTGCTGGACGGCTGTTCCTCGGCTACCGCCATCGACAGCTTCTCTCGCATGATAGTAAAACTTTCTTCCTTTTGCTTTGCCTTGCTTGTCGAAGTAGGCTTTGCGCTGGTCGGGGCGAGGGCGATACATCGAAGGCATAAAGCCCTTGACGGCTTGCTTGGAGGTGCAGTTTGCATCGGTGAAGTGCACTAGGCCTTGCCAATCTAGCGCGCCGAAGACCTGACTGGCTGGGCAAAGCTGTTCTTTTTTGCGGCAGGGAAGACGGTCGGCGGGCATGTCTCTCTTGGTTCGATTACTCACTACGGCTAGCGTGCTGTTTGTGATTCCCTCATAGATTGCTCTCACGCAGCCTTTGAGCGAGCTTCCCTGAATGACTAAGTGCTGGTTTTTTCCTCGAGTCATGGTTTTGACCAAGGGGGCTTTTAACCCAACGTCACTTCCCAACGCAGTAATGCCTGTCGATACGTGTAGGGCTGTTTTCACCTTTAGCGACAGGTGCAGCGTCCCATGGTAGCCCTCTTTGGTGTAGCGATGATGGCCAATTGGCCGACTGAGCGGTGGCCTTCGCTTTGGAAAAGGAACGAGTTCGTAGGGCTTCTCGGCCAATTCTCCAGAATTGAATGATTGTCCTTGTGGTCTGGCCATCAGCTTTTCACCCTTAGCGCAACAAACTGTACATATCCTGTTCTGCTATCGATGAAGTACCGCTGCCCGAGTGTCAGCCCGCTAGGCAGGATTACTTTTCTTGGCAAGCTGGTTTCGCTCTCTGGATACACCATGGCTTCTCGCTCTTGACTGTGCCAATCGCCTTCCATCTCTTCCCAGCATTCTTTATCCTGCACCTTTTCTTTGTCTTCTGCTAGCAGAAGCACGTCGAACTGTTCGCCTCGGTGCCGCCAGCGAATCTCTGTGGTTGCGTTGAAGGCTTGACCTTCGTCACTCTTTAGTCCGGTGGTTGGCTGGTTTTGCAAGGCGTCTAGTAAGACATCGTGAGGCCAGCGCCAAAACGCGTAAGCAGCGCTACCCACGTGCTTTTCTACCAGTTCAGTTAGCCGCTCTAGGGTGACGCTCTGCTGGGTGCCAACGAATGCTGTGCTCATGCGCTGACCTCCGCAATCATGCGATCGCGCCACTTCCTAGCCGCCAGTCTAAACAGCTGCTCGACCTCATCAGCCTCCCAAACCATCTGTACACCAACGCCATATGCCATCTCTTGAGCAACGGCTTCAGTCGTAACAACATCGTCTGCCGGAAAGCCGTACTTTTGTCGCTCTGCCGCTTGCAAAAACTCACCCGCGCCAGCGAGTTGATTTGGCTCCCACTGTTTAGCTGAGCCGATGAGAGCGCTGATCTTGCCATCTTTTAATAGGCAGCTGGGGTAGCTGATTGTCGCACCTAAGAGATCGACAGAAACGAGTCCCATTCCGCGAGACTTTGCAAACCCGATGCCAAACCATCCTTCTGCAAGATCTCTCAATACGAGCCCAATTAGCCCTAGCTGCTCTAGAGAAAAGTTCTTGAGATGAATCTTGGTTTCAAAGGTTCCGGCTGTGCAGACTTGATAGTTGAAAGGGCCTACCGCAACAGAGCCAAATACCCGGTCAATTGCGACGCCATTGCGCTCTTCCGTTTTGACTGCAGCCGCCTCGACTGGGTAGGCATCTTCCACTCGAAAGCGGCTAGCAATCATCACGCTGCCAAACAGCTGATCGGTAAATGACGAGAGTCGATATATTTTCTGAGGATCTGTTTCTTTTTCCAGATACTTGTAGCTTTCTTTTTCTAAAGGGTTGCTTGCCCATAGTGGCTGAGCGCCCTCTGCGTCAGCGTTTCCAGGCCATCGGTCTGACCCAACTGTTCTAACGATGCGCTCTGTGTGGGCTCGCAGCGCCCCTTTCAGCGAGCTACCCGGAAGATAAATTGTGTAGCCGCCCGCATGATAGGTCTCTACAAACTCCATATCAGGCTTCGTGGGGTCTGCGCCTTCTTTTCCAGACTTGATCATGATTGGCCCCTTTGGGCTCAGGCTCAAGCGGATAGTGCATTGATTGACGATTCGCTTATGCATTCTCTTAGCATCCTCGCAAGGTTGTAGGGTTAGGCACTCGTGCGCGCCAAAATGTGCGTATCTTCCTTCATTAGCTCTGGTAGTTTCTTTATAAGCTCATCGCCCCAATGCTCCCGACAGTGGGCAATCTCTTCATAGCTAGGGTCCTGATTGCTCAGCATATTTCTGAGATAGTTTTTTACCTTCTCTGGGTTGGGCTGTGTTTTGCCTTTATCGCAGGCGTTAAACCACTTCCAGGTTAAATCTTCTAGCTTTACGACCCCGAGGCCTCTAGATACAGCGCCGCCAATCGGAATCTGCTCCGTCTCAAACTGATGCATGCCGATGCTGATGAGCCCTAGCTCCCAGTCTTCAGCATTTTCGACCACGGCCCTGAAGTGAAACTTGACGCCAGCTGGCACGACCTGAAAGTCGTAAAGCCGCCCATCGGCTGCGGTCTCGGTGTCGCGATCAATCGAAACACCGTTGCGCTCTTGATACTGATCGAACCAAGTAGTGTTAACGACCGTTAGGTCGCGCACTTGAAACTTGCTGGCCTGCCAGGGTGAGCCAAAAACCAGTGAAGCCGCATCTGTTATGTTTTTTAGCTGCACAGTTAGCTCAGCGTCGTTTTCATATTGTTGTTTGAGTCTGGTCACTTCTTGGCTAATCTCGCGGCTGACGAGCACATCGGGTGAGACGGCTAGGGAGAGGTCAATGGCTCTGAGGAAGCTTTCTAAGCGCGATCGCAATGCTCCTTTAAAGCTACTGCCAGGTATTAGCGGCTGCCCGAGAGCATCTTTCATCACCGGAAGATCCGAACCATTGACATCTACCGAGCGCCCTTCGCTCACACGCAGCGCTGTGACCGCTGTGAGTGTGCCTGTTAGCTCCAGTCTGTTTTTGAATACATCAAACATGGGTCTCTCCTTTTAGCCGTCGCTTAGATATCTCAGACGCCGCGATCCATAACCTAGGTATCGCCGGATGAGGTTTATGTGAATTCGCCGGTTGTCGGTGCTGCCCGCTGATTTGGCAATGTTGGCAGCAAGGCGCCTGAGCACGCCATCAATGTCGTTGATGATGTGTTCGGCAAGGGAGTCTTTGCCTCTGCCCCACTTGCGATCGCGCCCTACCTGATATCGCAAAAAGTTTTTGACCACCGCTGGGCTCTCCGTTGCCTCAGCAACGCGCACGAGATTTCTAAACTGAGAGGCTTCAAGCTTGTTACGACCCTCTCTATCGTATTTACCTTTGTCTAGAGCCGTTTCAACCGCAATGACGATATCTTCTTCTACTTGGCGAATCCCTCTTAATACAGATAGTGCTATCTGTTCTTTTGTCGGAGCGTTGCTTTCGCTATCCGATGTGCTCTCTGTTACTTCCACGTTTTGACTCATACTGGCGCCTCCCGCATTACTTTATGAAATTCATCACAAATCCTTAGCTGACCATACCCCTCACAACATCGCTCTCCTATCCCAGTTTGCTCTAGTGTCGCAAGTTTGGAGAGTACATTCTCTTTAAGCTGCTTTGGCACGCTGTAGAGCATGACGCTACCCTTTTTCGTGACCAGGGCAGTGTCTTTTTTAAGGCCCCAAGCCGCATTCCAACCTGAGCGATATTCGTGGCTGCTGCTCGCCATATGCATTTCTATCTGCTTAGCCTCAATCCCAAGACTGGGTGCCAGCATATCAGGTGTGATCACGACTGTGCGCCGCCAGCGATCGGTTAAGATGGCATCTGCTTGAAAGGTTAATGAAAAGAACAGTTTGCTCTCAGTCGGGTCGGGTCGGCTGCCCAGCGCATCCCAAAATCGCCAGCGACTTTTTAGCAGCTGGTTGAATGCCTCTACTCGCTGCTCTAGGTCAGTCACGGTGTGATCTTGCAGCGCACTGGCTGTGACCTGCACTTTTCCTAGCCCCCGTGAGGCCGAACCGCCTATGCGAAGGTGCGTGCAATGGGTTTGCAAGAAAGTCAGCAGCGAGGCAGCGAGATCGTCCGATTCTGGGATGATGATTGTGCTGTTGAACTTGGTATTGGTCGGATTAGACTCGTCAGTTGCTTGGGAGGCTTGGCGAGGGGGCTTTTTACCGGGTGTTTCTTCGATGACCTCAACGCTGTAGAGAATCTCATCCTGGGCGACGGCTCTACGGCGATTGATGCCTACCCGCGTCAGCAGGCGCTTGGAAATTTCGTGCTGATGATATTGGTCACCTTCTTTGCTGTAGTAGGCACTAAAGGTATCGACCAGTTCACCGTTAATATCGTTCGGCGTGTAGAAATGGTCATGTTCTCTGGCGCAATAGCCATCGATAAGGCTATCGAAGACGCCTGTTTTCTTGTGGTCGTCGGCTGATTTGAATCCTGAGTGAGTTTTGTTACTGAGGGCTGTAGAAGGCAGCACGCGAACCGGTCCGGGCATGTCTTGATAAGTCTTCTCACCTGTGGATGTTGCGGCCTCGCAAATGGTGCTGTAGCCATTGCAAAAGATGGCTGCTTTGTTTTCGAGAAAGAGACGCGAGAATTCGTCACCGGGTTCGGGTTCGCTGTCTGCTCGCTGCAATATCTGCTTAGCGATCGCACCGCGAATAATGGTACCAGGAATATAGTCGAGCGCCTCGCTGACAGAGCCGCCGGGCTTGCGCTGACCAATGGCCAGAGGTGACTGAGCAACTATCGTCAGGTCGATACGCTTCATGACTCACCTCCCGTGGCAGACAAGTCGGTGGGTACAGGTCGCTCTAGCCAGCTGAGATCGGCTTCTATAGAATCTAGCCCCTCCCAGTGCAGCCAGCCTAACCCCGCAGATTTGCTGCCGCCAAGCGCGTAGATTTGCTTGAGCCCGGCGAGAATGAGTGGGAGTGCAAAGTTTGGTTCAGGGTCTCCTTCTTGCTGCCAGGCAGAGTCTAGCTGTAGGACGCCACTAAACCTTAGCGCTGAGTTTGCGGGAGAAGTTTCTAAATAAAAGAGCTTGTTGTCTTCGGCGGTCTTTCTCCGTCGATTGATGCTGACGCCAGGACGCAACACTTCTGGAATATCTTCTTCTGGGCGATCGCAGACTAAGTCACTGCACTGCAAGCGAGCCGGTAGCGATGGATTGCCAAAGATTTGACAGATAAGACAGTGGCGGTGGCTTTCGCTACTAGGCAGTCCAATGAGTTTCTTTAGCTGATAGGGCGGAATCTGAAAGGTTCGCTTTTCTGCCTCACTTTTGTTGGCAAGCTGCGGGCACATGTTTTGTGGGGACGGGGCTTCGCAGGTGGGCCACCCAAGGGCTCGGGTGAGCTTCTCACATTCGTGGCGGAGCCGCCCTTTTAGCTGGGAGGCAGGAATAATCAGCCGCCCGTCTCCATTTTTTAGAATGGGCTTATCTGCGAGTGACCCGGAGGAGCCGCCCGCGCCAACTGAGAGCGCGGTTTCAATAACGGCGGTGAGTGAGATGGTTTGAACGGTTTTTGAGGGTAGTTGTGAAAGGGCAATCATGGGGTTGCCTCCTGGTTGGGGGCGGTTGCAGAGGGTGCGGGCTCGTTTGTTGTTTCGTCAGCGGGCTCAAGCTCAATAAAAGGCAATAGCTCCACAAGCTCTCTCCAAATGGTCTCGTAAGTTGTTACAGATGCTTTTGTCGGTGTCTCTTTTCGTGAATCTGTATCACTGGAGCTGTTGTCAGACTGCTTTATGGTCATCCAGGGGGCAATATTTCCATCATTGGTCTCGGCCTTGCACCAGGCCTCCTCAAAATGCTCTCTCAAGAGGGCCTGATCGCTAGATGAAAGCCTGACTCGAAAGTATCGATAGTTGAGAATAGCTGTGCGTTTGCCTCGCTCTAACAGACTGCGAAGCTGATACAGCTGTGATTTTGGAAAGCTAGAACGCTTCAACGCTTTGACTGTGCCGATGAGGCCATTGAGGTCGTGTAGTGTGTAGGGTGCGCCGTAGAGTTTTAGCTTGTGCCGGGCTTTTGAGGGCTGTTTTTCTAACCCTTGCTCGCGGAATTTGTTGATGCGAGCGCTGAGCATGGTCACGGCCTTTAGTACAAACAAGTCAACCGTGCCGCCTGGATGGTTGACTTGTTTGCGATATTGTTTGGCGGACTTTTGTAGCTGGGTGACTAGGTCATTGGCATAGTAGATGGGGGTGTTGGCTGCGGTGATCAGTACGCCGCTCGATGTGCTCAGTTTGCACTTGCTGGGCGCTGCCTGATCTGGCCGGTAGCGATGAATCCTGTGGGGTGATGCCTCTTTGAGCTGATAGCCTTTTTTATCAGTCAGCAAAATGTTCTCAAACTCAATGCCCAGTTTATAAGCCACTTCTACTGCATTTTGAGCGGGGACGATGAGCAGTACATCGTCCCCGCCGATGGTGACAATTTCAAATGGGTGAATCCAAACTTTGCCTGTTTCTCCTTTTTTGTAGCGGGAAGACTTGGCGTCGGGTTCATATTCGTAGGGGTGGAGATGAGCTGCGATCGCACGATAAACCGATTGCTCGGTCGCATCGAATACATCTTGACTAAACCGGCGGTAGGCTTCGGGCGTGTGAATAGTGTCCCGAATGTATTTGCCCATGTTGTTGCCATCGGCGTAGATGTAGGCGACGTAGCCTTTGCTCCCCTTGCTGCTAGCACCAATTTCGTGAAGCGATCGCGCCTCTCGCGTCTTTTGAACCTCCGATTTGAGCTTGCCTTGTGAGGTCAAGATTCTTTCATCAGGATCATACTTTTGTCGCAAGTCTAGATGAGCTGCCAAGAAGGTTTCAAACCGGCTAACCCAGCTTTCAAACGCGGCTTCACCGGCTTTCTGGTTTTGTGTGGGTGTCCACTCACCGCAGAAATAATTTGCCCAGGCGGTTTTCTGCTCTTCTCGCTTTGTCTTCTGCCCAACCCAGCGCTTACGCGCAGACGGCTCAGACAGTGTTAATGGTTGGTCGGTGAGATCTTTTACTTCGGCGATGGCTGAACGAGCATCACTGTCATCTCGCTTTAAGTAAGGATGGGTTTCAAACATGGGCGGATAGCGACGACTCGGGCGCCCCACTGCTAAGGGACTGTCTGTGCCGTTCCGTCGCTGGTTGAACTGATTTGTTAGCCGACCGACTAGCTCGCCAAAGTTCTTTCGTCTATAAAAGGCTTTTTTGACTGAAGCATCACTGTCACCTTCTCGAAGACTAAAATAAGCGCTCAGAATAGGGTTATGTTGTCGATGTTGAATGACGTCATCTTCCCAGGGTGTCTCTAAAACTTTTTCTGACAGTAGACCGGCATACAGCTCGACGGGGTTAAAGGCTTCTCCAACCGCACAGGCATCAGCGGTGAGCGTCTCTTGAGCATATCGCTTTTCTATGGCATTGGTAAGCTCTGTCATGTGTGCTTCTGGGCACAGCGCAAGGATATTGCCACCGGTCGAGTAAACAATGAGCTGCGGGATAAGCGCCTGCGAAAGCTTATCGCTAATCAGCAGTACGTTTTCATTGTTGTCTCTAAACTGTTCTCCTTCAAAAATGGCGCGCAAATCTTTTAGGTTGATGCGGTCGAGGAGCGCGGAGCCGCCTCGGATTTCCTGCAGATTGGCAGATTCAAAGATGTATCCTTTTACTCGGGTAACGCCACCGTAGATAAGGCCAATTCGTGTATCGGTTAAGTTGTTGTTTTTTATACATTGAGAGATTTCGCCTGGCGATCGCTCTCTACTAATTTCTTGGCCGTTCTCATCATTTTTATAAAAGAACGCTTTGACGGCTTCTGCTGTATCGAGATATGTCTGCCAGGATTTATCTGTTGGCAGGGTATGGTTACAGAGACTTGCGCGCCAGCTTGTGAGGGTCGCTTTCGAAATGTCTGCTGCGGAGGGGGCTGATTGTGCGCTTTGGGACTGGCTGTAGGCCAGGCACCAGGCAAGTCCCACGGAAATCCATGTCTCTTCTATCACATTTGGCATCGTCAAAAGTTTAGTAACTCCGGTTGCAGCCCACGAGCTGATGGTTCGCTTGCAGTTTACTCTAGCGCAAGTCTCCATGCGTTATTTTCTTTACATTGCTGGCTAGTAGCGCTGTAAGTTCCCATTCTGCTGATTTCTATGAACAAGAATGCGATTTCGAAATTTTGCTACAGGAAACGGTAATAATCAACGGCGTTGTTGCACCAATATTAAAACAGCACTGTTATCCCAGCTGCCCCTGATGACCGAGCGGCTTGCTTCGATTAGCAGACATAGCTATCCGGCTTAGCGACTTGAATCATTCGGTTGAGCACTAGACATTGCACCCGCAACTCGTTGACTTGCCGATCCATTTTGCGCGAAGAGACTTTGCCACCGAAGGCTGTTTTGAACCGAAACATCGTGGTTTCGGCGAGCGAGCGACGGTG
>JBCBFY010000145.1:0-10908 GCA_038527325.1 Cyanobacteria bacterium J06614_10 | reverse complement strand
GACACAATCAAAATCAGGGCCTCTTTTGGATTCGGCAATTTAGATGTTGAGGATGTTGTTTTGGGTGGTGGCGCTGGTAACGATATTTTCGATATTGGGGTGGGCAGTGCAAACGTAAGGGGCGGCGCCGATTTTGATACGGCGGTGTTAGATTTCTTGGACGATAGCTTCCCCGATGATATTGATATTTTTCTGGCTGAGACCCCGGACGGATTGGAGATTACGGGCAATGTGGACAACACTTCATTTGGTGCGGTGTCGCAGCCGTGGAAGCAGCGATTTAGCCAAGTCGAAGCGTTTGAAGTAGACGGTGTGACCTACACCGCAGCGGAGATTATTTCGGCTTTTGGGTAATTGTTGGTTCTCGTGCAAAGCGGGCAATAATTTGTACGTTTAAGCATTTATGACGAAAGTATCACTTTCTTTAATTACTGGCTGATATGGCTGAGGATGCGACTATCTTTAAGTGACCCATCGTCACCGGAGCTGACTTTATGATTACGCTGTATCAGTTTCAGTCCTCTCTTGGGATTCGCTGTCCTAGCCCTATCTGCCTCAAGCTAGAGACCTATTTGCGCATGGTGGGGCTGCCTTATCAGGTTGCAGCCAATGCCGATGTGCTCAAAGCGCCAAAAAAGAAGTTGCCCTACATCGTCGATGATGGCAAGGTCGTGGCAGATTCAGGATTTATTATCAACTATCTTAAGGCGACTTATGGCGATCCGCTGGATGCTCATTTGAGTCCGCAGCAGCAGGGGGCCATGCTGGGTATGCGCCGATTGATAGAAGAGCACCTTTACTGGGTGGCGTTTTACTATCGCTGGGTGGATGATACCAACTGGCAGGTGATCAAAAAAGTTTTCTTTGAAACGGTGCCGATG
This sequence comes from Cyanobacteria bacterium J06614_10, assembly GCA_038527325.1. GTDB lineage: Bacteria > Cyanobacteriota > Cyanobacteriia > Phormidesmidales > Phormidesmidaceae > Phormidesmis. The sequence continues at coordinate 10,027 of JBCBFY010000145.1, read as the reverse complement.
CCCTTCCGGTTGTTTGTGCCGACCTTAGTGCGTCGTAGCGCTCTGCGAGATCTTTATGGTCAGGGCATTGGGCGGCACTCTGCCGATGAAGTCTTTGAGCTTGGCTGCGAAAATATTCGCGCGATTAGTCACTTCCTGAGTGATCGCCCTTACCTTATGGGTGACCAGCCCACTAGCCTAGATGCCACTGGCTACGGCATGCTGACCAATCTAATAGGTGTCCCGCTAAATTCACCGCTGAAAGACTACACGCTGAGATTTGAGAACTTGGTTGCGTATCGCGATCGCATGCACGACCGCTACTGGACAACGACACCTATCCCTGAGCCGGTCGCTGTGTAGGTCGCTGATGTACTGCGGGCTAGATGCTGTTAGTTTGCTGCCCTTTCACTTCGGGCAAACTAATAGCATCCGTCACTCGCAGCCACGGCTTTTACACACCATGTATGATCTCACCCAGCTCACTTTTCAAGACGTTACCGAAATCGGCAACTATCTGCGCAAACTTGGCAAAGAAGCTGACAGTTTAGAGACGGTGGCTGACCGATGTGTTCAATACTTACGGGGGTGTTTTATGGACCCCGCCACCCAAGACTCTGCCTGCGCGCTGGTCCGCTTTTTTAAAACCTACAGCTACAGTCAGCTGCCTGGCGAGCTACAGCAAACTGCTCAAACCCTGATCGGTCAGCCCATCGCCGACTCGGTGAAATGTCTCACCTTGATGGGGACCACGGGTGACCAGGCCGACTGGTGTGATCGCACGCTTTCTCAGGGGCACCAAGCCATTCCCCTCACCAGCGAAAAAGCCGTCGAACAAATCCCCATGATTTCCCAGCTGATCAAAGCCTTTGAGCTAGATATCAGCTGCGTCTTGGCTCCGGACCCCCACTTACTCGTGGCGCTAGAGCGCAAAACCTGCAACGTTTTTCATATTCCCGATGCCCTTGGCAGCGAGTTCATTCCGGCCCAGCAAACTTTTGTTGAACCCTGCGGTATTCGCTCTGTCGTTGGCTTTGGCGGTATGCTGCCCTCGGGCGAGCTGTTTGCCATCATTTTATTCACCAAGGTCGCTGTTCCGGCGCAAACGGCTCAGCTGTTTAAGGTGCTGCCGTTGAATATAAAAATGGCGATCGCCCCTTTTCTCAAGAAAAATGCCTTTCGAGCGCTGCAGTCAGTGTAGCGCTGGCTGCTAACTGCAATTCAACAGCTGGCTGACCTTCGTGGTTACCCCTGTTCTGCTGAGCTTTTGCAGGCTTGACTTCTCGCGTGCTGACAGCTCGCAACGCTCTTTTGATATTCCATTAAAAACAAAAAGTGTAATGCTAAGTACGCCTCAAACAGCGGACAACGCTGTAGACAGCGACCGTCTCTCTGGCCAAGCCGAAGAAATTAGCGACCTGAAAGAACAAGTCGCTACCCTGGAAGAACTCTTGCAGCTGTACGAAGAATCTGCCGTAGCCCAAGAGCAACAGTTGCAAACCGCGCTCAAGACTTTGGAAGAAAGAGCCCATCAGCTAGAACACGCTCAAGAAACCCTGCAAACCCTTAAGTCCATTCTAGATAGCATGGGGGATGCGGTTATCGTCGTTGATACCGAGGGACGCGGACTGTTTATAAACCCGGCTGCAAAGCAGCTGCTAGAAACTGAATCACTCAACGACTCTTTTCGAGACTGGGGCAAGCATCATCAGTTTTTTCAGGCGGATGGAACGACGCCCTACGCCCTAGAAGCGCTGCCACTGGTGCGAGCCCTGAAAGGAGACGCCGTCGAAACAGAAGAGATGAGAGTGGTCTCCCAGCACAACGAAAAAGCTTACTGGCTCAGCGTGAATGCTAAGCCCATCGCCTCGGCGCCCACCGCAGAAAGCACAACAGGTGCGGTTGCTGTCTTCCGAGACATTTCCTCGCGCAAGCAGTTTGAACAAGAGCTGCAGGCTTCTCATCTCGCTGCGCAGGCGCAGGCACAGGTTTTAGAAAAAACGCTGCAACAGCTTAGGCACACCCAGTCGCAGCTCATTCACGGTGAAAAGATGGCCAGCCTCGGTAAGACGGTCGCAGGCATCGCCCATGAGATCAATAATCCGGTGAACTTTATTCATGGCAACCTCAGTCACACAAAGGTGGCCTTTTCTAATTTGCTGTCGCTGGTACAGCTTTTTAGAGCAACCTACTCGCCGCTAACGCCTGCTCTCGAAGACAAGCTCGAAGACATCGATGTTGAATTTTTGGCAGAAGATATTCCCGATATGCTCTCTTCTATGACCAGTGGGACGACCCGCATTCAAGAGATCGTCCAGTCGATGCGAGGGTTCTCGCGCCTTGACGAATCAAAGACCAAGGCCGTCAATATTCATGAGGGGCTCGAGAGTGCACTGTTGATTGTGCGATCGCAGCTATTGGCCATCGCCACCCGCCCGCCCATCCAAATCTGCAAAAACTACGACAGTGCGCTTCCCCCTCTCCGCTGTCACGCCAGAGAACTCAACCAGGTCTTTGCCAATCTCTTGGCCAACGCCGTAGATGCCCTAGCCCGACAAACCCAATCTCCGCAAATTACTCTGTCTACGAGCTTGAGGGATACTGTGATCGCCATCGAAATCGCTGATAATGGCAGTGGCATTCCGGCAGAGATTCAGCCTAAAATCTTTGATCCCTTTTTCACCACAAAACCTGTCGGCGAAGGGACAGGTCTTGGCCTCTCCACCGCCTACCGAATCGTCACCGAACTCCATGGAGGCACGCTTACCTGCTCTTCTGAAGTTGGCCAGGGTACCTGTATGACAATCACCCTGCTCTGTCGTAGGTGATAAAACAGCGGATCAAAAGTCTTTTTTCAGTGCTTTGCGTTTGCCACCGCTCATAAATCTTGCCCGATAGCCGGAGCGCGGACAAACAGCATCAACGCCACGACAACGGGCGCAAATAGGCAGCAGGCGTATAGACCGCTGCCGTAGGAGCCGGTTAGCGACTTCGAATTGGCTAGCAGAGACGGTCCAATCGCGCTGGCGATGACAATGGCCATCATTTGCACGCCGGAAATGGCGCCAAGGTGTGCTCGCCCAAAAAACCTGGGTAGCACGACCGCCGTCAGCGTGCCAAAGCAGCCGCCGCTGATGCCTAGCCCCACCACCGCTGGCACAATCATCCCGGACACATTGAGATTTGCGATCGCGGCAATGCCCATTGCCTGCGCCACCATCATGAACATAAATATCAGCTGAATGCGGATGCGATCGCACGCGATGCCCACGCCGTAGCCCACCGCAGTCGACACTACTGAAATCGGCAAAAAGATCCGCACCATATCCGCCTCGGCGACGCCCATTTCTGCGCCGATACTCACAATGTGAAACGTGATGCCCGTAATCGAGAGGGCCTGTGACATAAATGCCAGCGTCACCGCCCAAAATGACAGCGTGCTGATAGCCTGTCGCCGGGTCATTCCCCACATTTCCGCTTCATCAACCGGTGTGGGTCCTAAGCTTGCAGCAGCAGCAGCAGCAGATTCAACGTCAGCATCGCCGTCCATCTTCAGCCCGCACAGCTCTGGATTATCTCGAAACAGCAGCCAGCCTACCGTGCTCATGCCGATGCCGACGATAGCGGCGGTCAGTAGCCAGGTGCCTCGCCAGCCAAACTGAGCGATCGCCCGGCTAAAAAAGTACGGCGCGCTCGAAAAGCCAAACGCTACAAAAATGCCGACAGTGCCAGAAACCTGTCCCCGCTGCCTTTCGAACCATTTGCCCAGCATCGTGCGGCTGGTCATAGTCAGCATCCCCTGTCCGCAAAAGCGCAGACTCACAAAGCCCATTACTAGCAGCGCTGCTGCCACCGTCGTCGAGGCGAGGGGGAGCCAGCTGCTGAGGACAATAGATAGGCGATCGCACAGGGCCAAGTAGCACAGCGTCAGCCCCAAGCCCATCGCCGCCAGCACCGCTACTCGCCGCGCCCCGAGCCGGTCTAGCAGCTTCCCGCCGAAGGGTAGCAGACACCCACTGGTGAGCGTCCCAATCAGGTAGGCATTGGACAGCTGCAGCCGCGACAGCCCCGTCGCGGCGATTAAATGATCGGTGAAGACGCTCACCCCAATCGTCTGCCCTGGAATGCTGGTCAGGACGCCCAGCACGCTAGCCACGACGATCACCCAGCCGTAGAAAATCGGCAATTTTGCTGGCGCGAACGGAAAATTGGGCTGAAACAGAGACGTCCGGATGGCGGTTTCCTTTGCTGCAGGTTTTCTCACAGAGGCGATCTCATCGTGAATAGAGTCAATGGATAGAGGCCATCGCAGGCAAAAGCAGATAAGATTTTACCGATGTCGATCTGACATGCGACTTTCTTTATCCGGTCAACCGAGCCTTCACTATGACAGATAACTCCCCCACTGCTCCAAGCGCTCATGCAAGCGCTAACGCAAGCACAAGCAAGGGTGCTAGGATGCTGCTCTCTCACAACTTTGCCCTGCTCGAAGATGAGGTCCATCCGCTCAACCGAGAAGAATTCGCCGATGTCTTTAGCAAAGGGCTTCAAAACACAGACAGCATGGACTGTACCCACATCGACAATCCGCACTGGATTGTGGCGGTGAGCTACGATCCCAAAATATACACGCCTGCTGAAGTCGGCCAGTACTGTGCCGATGCCCTCGCCACCTATCGCAAAGAACACAACAAAAAAGCATTCACCATCATGGCCCTCGGCGGTGTGAAAAATACGCCTACCACCAGTCCCCTGCCCTCTCTGCAAACTGGTGAATGGGGTGTAGATATTGTTGAAACCCGAGACCCAGAAGAATTTTTAGAAGAGATTAACTGGGAAACGCTCTCTGGTAGTAAGCCCCCAGAAGATATCTTTAGAATTGATTGCGCTATCTAGTTCGACGGTATGGCTCACCGTCTTGATAGTTTGGCAAGACAGAACCCGAAAATGCGCGAAAGGGACAGTCAGCCCTTACCATGTTTTCTGGAAGTCAAACACTTATTTAGACGTGCAGCGATATGCAGCTTACAAACGCAATTCAAGATAGAGCGACCCGCGATGCGATCGCCGCTGACTGTACTCAGCTCATCGACCGGCAAGTGTCTGCGAAAGGCGGCCTTGGCGGTATGGCGCTCAAAGCAGCTTACGGTGTGGTGAAAGGCATCGGTGCCGACTACATCCCGGGCGCAGTCAACCGGCTCCTGCCCGAAACCTGCGCCGCCCTCGACCCGATGTGGGCAGAAGGTGCCGAAAAAGGTGACCCGGTCGCCCACTTGAGCAATCACTGCGATCGCACCGCAGATCTCGTACTCAGCGCTACCGACGCCCGCATCGCCAGAGCAAATAAAGGCGTCATCAGCGCCACTTACAATAAGCTCCGCAAGTCCATTAAGTCCGATGTCGTCGCTGCTGTTCCTGGCCTAGCCGAAGTCTTAGGCAAGCACGTCAGCTAGGTAAAATTAAGTAACAAGTACAGATAAAAAGCCCAGCACCCCCGAAAGCAGCCCATCAGCGATGGACCGCTTTCGGGGGTGCCCGTGAATTTTCGGACGGTTTACACCTTCATGCCTGAAGTCTCTACGTAGCTTTATCGATGCCTAAAACAATTTTTCATGGTGGGATAGGCATCGAGGCTGTCAGGCTTCTGAAAATCTTCCCAGCAGACCGCTAAAACTTTCCGGAAGGGTTGGAATGCGAGAAAAACCTATGAAATGCTGACAATAAAGTAGCTCCTCTCCATCAGACGCGATATCCTGATCAGCAGCCTTGGCCAGTCCTAGTCGTCACAATCAAGCGAGTCGTTGTCGTCACTTTCTATCGCTTCACGCTGACTTTTTCCCACATATCCTCCTTGCGTGACTCGTCATCCCTTGGCTTGCTTGTTTAACCTAGGAGCGTCTAAGGCTCAGACGCAACAGAAAGCAGAGCCTCACAGCATCGAAAGTGTATCTCTTTAGATTGTTTTTCTATGAAAATTCAACAGTTGCCAGGCACGGCTAATCAGTTAGGCGCAACCTGGGACGGGCAAGGGACAAACTTTGCACTCTTTTCAGAAAATGCAACAAAGGTAGAACTCTGTCTATTCGACAAAAAAGGAAAAGAAACCCGCTACGAACTCACCGAAGTTTACAATTTTGTGTGGCATGGCTACTTTTTGGGTGTTAAGCCAGGTCAGCAGTATGGCTTTCGGGTGCATGGCCCGTTCGAGCCCGAGCAGGGTCACCGCTTCAACCCCAATAAGCTGCTCATTGACCCTTACGCGCTGGCGGTGGCTGGTGACATCACCCCGGGTCAAGCTATCTTCGGTTACAGCTGGCACGATCCCGACGCAGACCTCAGCTGCAACATAGAAGACAGCGCTGAAGCCATGTCCAAATGCATCGTCGTTGATCCCCTCTTCGACTGGCAAGGCGACGAACATCCCAACACGCCTTGGAATGAGACCATCATTTACGAGATGCATGTTAAGGGCTTTACCCAGCAGCATCCTAAGGTGCCTAAGACGCTACGCGGCACCTATGCCGGACTCGCTCACCCAGCCGCTATCAAGCATCTCAAATCTTTGGGGATCACGGCTGTTGAGCTGATGCCTATTCACCACTTCCACGCGACGCCTGGCTACTTGGTTAGCAAGGGGCTGAGCAACTACTGGGGGTACGATTCGCTCAGCTACTTTGCCCCCCACTCTGGCTACAGCGCTTCGGGGATAGGTGGCCAGCAGGTCAAAGAGTTTAAAACTATGGTGCGATCGCTCCACGCGGCAGGCATCGAAGTGATCCTTGATGTGGTGTACAACCACACCTGCGAAGGTAGCCACATGGGGCCTACTCTGAGCTTTCGAGGCATCGACAATGCCGCCTACTACCGACTGGTAGAAGACAATGAGCGCTACTACATGGACTACACCGGCTGTGGCAATTCGCTCAAGATGAGCCACCCTCAGGTGCTGAAGCTGATCATGGATAGCTTGCGCTACTGGGTGGAGGAAATGCATGTTGATGGATTCCGCTTCGACCTAGCTTCGGCCCTGGCGCGAGAGCTTTTTGAAGTGGGTACGCTGGCGACCTTTTTTGACATTATTCACCAGGATCCGGTGCTCTCCAAGGTGAAGCTGATTGCCGAACCTTGGGACGTGGGCGCCGGGGGCTACCAGGTGGGTAAGTTTCCGTTGCTGTGGTCTGAGTGGAATGGTAAGTACCGCGATACCGTCCGCGACTTTTGGCGCGGAGAAGACAGTACCCTGGGTGAATTTGCCCTGCGGCTTACGGGCAGCTCCGACCTCTACGAGCATACGGGCCGCCGCCCCCACGCCAGCATCAATTTCATCACTGCCCACGACGGCTTTACGATGCGCGACCTCGTCAGCTACAACGACAAGCACAACGAGGCCAACGGCGAAGACAACCGCGACGGGGAAGATCACAACCGCTCTTGGAACTGCGGCGAAGAGGGCGAAACCGACAATCCCGAAGTCCTGCAGCTCAGACTGCAGCAGCAGCGAAACTTTTTGGCTACGCTGATGCTCTCTCAGGGCGTGCCGATGCTGCTCTCGGGCGATGAAATGGGGCGATCGCAGCGCGGAAATAACAACACCTACTGCCACGACGATGCCCTCTCCTGGCTCAACTGGAATCTCTCCCACGAAGAAAAAGAACTCCTGCGCTACACCCAAAAGCTCTTCAAGCTGGTAAAAAATCACCCAGTCTTCCGTCGCCGTGACTGGTTTTACGGGCGAGAAATTCACGGCTCAGGCATTCGCGACATTGGCTGGTTCAATGTGGACGGCATTGCCATGCACGATGAGTGGACGGCAGGCTATGTCAAAACCCTGACGGTCTTCCTGAATGGGGAGGAGATTGCCACCCCAAACAATCAGGGTGAGCAGGTGATGGACGACAGCTTTTTGCTGATGTTCAACGCGCACTACGAAGTGCTGGAATTTGCGCTGCCAGAGCCACTGCGCGATCGCAAGTGGAAACTGCTGATAGACACCAAGTCCGAAGGCTTTGTCAAACGCACCAAAACCTACAAAAAGAAAGATAAAGTCGCCGTCGCTGCCCGCAGCCTCATCGTCTTAGAAAGCCGTTTGAGATAGCGGCTCCTCAAATAGCGGCTCCTCACGGAACCTCGGGTGACTTATGACCGAGTGATGACGATTTTGTCGCGTAGCTGTGTCATCCGAGGGTGACCCCTACGCAACGGTCGAGTTTTTATCTATATTGTATGCATCCAAAAAGTAGTGGGTACAGGCGAAGCGATATGGGCTGGCAGATGTTGAATAATCGACTGAGAGGGACTCGTCTGTGGCGATTGCTAGTGTTGGGGCTTGCCATGTTCGGCTTGGCTGTGGTGCTACCTAGCTGCAGCGGTTTTCAAAAGCCAAACTTGGAGAACTTTCGCGTCCAGGGCGCAGATGTTCCCAAGCTAATCAGCACCGTCATCGGTGAACCCAAAACCTTCAACTACCTGCTGACCCAAGAAAGTTCTAGCACCGACGTGCTCGCCCTCATGTACGAAGGGCTGATAGGCATCGACCAGACCACCAGCGAAATTATCCCAGCCCTGGCTGAATCTTGGGTGATTTCTGAAGACGGGCAGACCATTACCTACACGCTCAAAGAAAATCTGCAGTGGTCCGATGGTGCGCCGCTGACGGTCGACGATGTCGTCTTCACCTACAACGATCTAATTTTTAATGAGAAGATCACCACCGATACTCGCGATGTTCTTCGCATTGGTGTAGAAGGCAAGCTGCCGGTCGTGCGCAAGCTCGATGATCGCCGCGTAGAATTTAAGATTCCAGAGCCTTTCGCGCCCTTCTTGCGTGTTACGGGCATTGCCATCTTACCCAAGCACGTACTCGAAGAATCTGTGAACACGATGGGCTCCGACGGTCAGCCCCTGTTTATGACCAAGTGGGGAACCAATACCGACCCGTCTGAAATTGTCTGCAACGGCCCTTACAAAATTAAGCGATTCATTCCGGGTGAGCGGATTGTCTTTGAGCGCAACCAGTACTACTGGGAAAAAGGCCCCAATGGCGAACCACAGCCATATATTCAGGAAGTTGTTTGGCCGGTGGTCAGCTCCCAAGATGCTCAGTTTGTTCGCTTTCGTTCGGGCGATGCTGACCTGATGGCCGTCACGCCAGATAACTTCGCCCTGATGAAGCGAGACGAAGCCCAAGGCGACTACACCGTCTACAATGGCGGCCCCACCACCACGCGCCTCTTTCTCACCTTCAACCTTAACAAAGGTTCATTTAACGGCAAGCCCGTTGTCGATCCGGTGAAGTCCGCCTGGTTTAATAACGTCAAGTTTCGGCAGGCCGTGGCCTACGCCATTGACCGCCAAACTATGCTCAACAACATTTTCAAAGGGCTAGGCGAACTGCAAAACTCTCAAATTGCCCCCCAAAGTCCCTACTTTGCAGACTCTGGGCTACCGGTGTACGACTACGACATTGAGCAGGCCAAAGAACTCCTCCTCTCTGAAGGCTTTACCTACCAAGGAGATCAGCTCTACGACAAAGACGGCAACCGCGTCCGCTTCACCCTCCAAACCAACGTCGGCAACAAAATTAGGGAGTCTGCCGGTGCCCAAATCAAGCAAAACTTGGCCCTTATTGGCATCACAGTCGACTTCCAGCCGATGGATTTTAACAAGCTGATCACTAACATCAGCGACTCTCTTGCTTGGGATGCCATCGTGCTGGGCTTTGGTGCGGGTGTAGAGCCCAATAGCAGCGCCAACCTCTGGCTAACCGATGGCGGCCTGCACTTTTTCAATCAGGCGGCCCAGGGCGATACGCCGCTGGAGGGCCGGGAAGTCTACACTTGGGAAAAGCAAATCAGCGATCTCTACATCAAGGCCGCTCAGGAGATGGATGAAGACGAGCGCAAGGCCCTCTACTTTGAAACCCAGAAGCTTGTGCAGGAGAACCTTCCTTTCATCCACTTGGTTGGGCAGTATTCTATGAGCGCGGTTCGCAACAAGGTTGAAAATGTGCAATACACGGCGCTAGGGGGTGTTTTGTGGAACATTCATG
>JBCBFY010000144.1:0-10953 GCA_038527325.1 Cyanobacteria bacterium J06614_10 | reverse complement strand
GATGGCACTACCGCCATCTACATACAGATTGCTACAGCCCTTGCCACTCAACTGCTGAATCAGCGCTTTGAGATCTCCACTAACTTTCTTAGCCTTGTCCTCCACCGCTCCAGGTGGTTTCTTGAGCGTATTGCTCAGAACAAAATCTGAAATGCTACTTTCATAGGCGTAGATTTCTATATGAATGTCCCCGCTAGTCCTAAATGAGTTGACGATAGAGTTGTAGGTGTTGAACCGCTGAAGTTTTCCAGGATTGAACTGCGAGGGACGAGGGATAGACGGACGGTGCTGTTTGGGATTGCTGCACCTTTGACAAATGTTTACCTGAGGTTAGCTTCAACATGCCGGTGGCAATCTCTTGTACATTGCTGGGGTCGATTAGGACTGCCATCTCTGGGGTGAGGAATTCGGTGAAGGGGGGGTGATTGGAGGTGAGGACGGGAAGATGGGATGCGATCGCTTCCATCACCACTAGGCCCCAGCCTTCTTTGATGGAGGGAAAGACGAAGGCATCGGCGAGACGATAGAGGGCGGGCATGTCTGGGTCGTCGATGACGCCGGGGAGGAGCAGGCTATCTTGTAGCGCGTAGCTGCGGGCGAGGGTGAAAAACTGCTGCCGGTAGTCTTGGTAGTCGAAAAGGGTGGCGCCACCGGCGATGAGCAGCTGGGCGGTGGGTTGGTGCTGCTTTACTTGCGCAAAGGCTCTGAGTAGGTTGAGAGAGTTTTTTCGGGGTTCGATGCCGCCGACGGTGAGGTAGAGGGGGTGGCTGAGACTGTTGAGCTTTTTGGCGAGGAGACGATCTGTGTGGTCTGGATGGGGGGAGAAGCGATCGCTGACGCCGTTGGTGACGCGATGGGCGGCGATGCCGTAGTCTTGCTGGAGGGCGTTTTGCCAGAGCTGGCTAACGCAGAGACAGCGGTCTGGCTGATAGATGGATTTTTCTTGGCAGGCTTGAAGGTAAGGGCTGTTGAAATTTTCGATGTGGTGAACGGTGCGGATGAAGTGGGGGATGTGTCCGGCTGTGCGGAGGGCGGCGAGGGCGTTGGCACTGAGGCAGTCTTGGGCGTGGTAGATGTCGTAGGTTTCGGTGTGCTGTTGAAAAAAGGCGACGAATTCTTGAATGCGTTGGTAGATGAGCTGTTCGATGCCGTCATTGCAGGGTTGGGCGGGTATGGGAATGGTTTTGAAGGGGGTGGGGCGGGGGAAGCCGCTGTTTTCTTGGGTGCTGTCTTTGTCTAGGGCGAAGACGGTAGGGCTATGGCCGAGCTGATGCAGAGCGTTGGCCAGCTCTAGGGTGTGGATGACGCTGCCGCGAGGTTTGGTGGAATAGGTGAGGAGGGCGATGCGGAGCATAGGGGAGAAAAAGGGGGGACAAAAGAGGGGCTGTTTCTGGCTAGTTGCGTAGGGGCGGACCCACCCCGACCTGCGCTGCGCTGCGGCCACCCCTCCAGAGGGGATCATCTTCAGGTAGGGAGTCTGAAGGCGCTGTAGATGGCGATATCGTGCACTTATGAGTACTCAGTAAGATGGGGGAGTGGGGGAGAAGCCGGTTAGGGGTTGAGTGAGGTCCCAGAGGAGCTGTTGTTGGTTGTTGTAGTTTAGGAAGACTTTGTGGCCGAGGGTGAGGGTGCCGATGGGTTGGCAGGTGAGATTGTGTGGGGTGAAGAGTTGTTGTACTTTAAGGACGTTTTGTGGGGGGAGGCTGAGGAGGAAGCCGAAGCTGGGAAAGCTGGTGAGCCACTTTTCCCAGGGGACGCCGGTGGGTCGGGGTAGGCTATCGAGCTGGAGAATGGCGCCGCAGCCGGAGGCTTCTGTGAGCATGAGGAGAGTTCCGGCGATGCCACCCATGCTGATGTCTTTGCCTGCGTTGACAAGTTGCATGGTGGCGAGTTTTGGGAGGCAGCGGAGCTGGGCCTGGAGATCTGTTGGATTGGCTTGGGTGGCGGCGTTCCAGAAGGGATGGTCGCGATGGTATTGACCGTTCATATTTAGCACGAGCACTAGCGCGTCGCCGGGTTGGGCATGGAAGCTGGTGATGAGGTGCTGGGCGCTGCCAAGGACGGCGGCGGCGAGGCCAAAGTGCGGGCTATGACAGTTGGTGTGGCCGCCCACGATGGGGACGCCGTAGGCTTTGGCGGCGGCTTGCATGCCTTGCCAAATGGGTTGGCTGCTGCTGGGTGAAGGGCTCCAGAGGGCGTCGACGATGGCGGTGGGGCGACCACCCATGGCGGCAATGTCGGAGAGATTGACCATGACGGCGCACCATCCGGCGAACCAAGGATCGTGTTCGACGAGCTGGGGGACGATGCCTTCTGCCGCGAAGAGCAGGTAGCCGTCTTCTGTGGGTATGGCGGCGCAGTCATCGCCTAGCTGGATGGGTCTGCCTTCTGCGGTCTGTACGTATTGGCCGAGGGTGCTAGCGGCGGTTTGAATGTCTTGCTTGTGCAGAATGCTGAGGGAAGATTGGAGGGTGGTGACGAGGGTTGGGAGCGTGCTCACTGCATTAGGCTACTTTGGGTTCTATTACTTTTGAGATCGAAATTAGAGGGAAGCTAGGGCGCTGTTGGTTGGTAGCAGGATAAAAGTTTAGATCGGCTTCCATGAGGTGGTGAGGCCGACCGAGGATTTCGATTTCTTTTAGGCTGTGCCAGTGGAGGCGGGTGAAGAAGCGGACGTTTTGTTCTTGGACGGTGGCGAGGAAGCGATCGCACCCCCAAGTATTTGCAGTCGTCACGGCTTTGTTGATGAGCCCTTTGCCGATGCGCCAGCCGCGCCGAAAGTCGGGATGGGTACCGAGGCGGCCTCCGTACCAAGTGCGAGGCTCTGTTTCATAGATTCTGACGACGCCGACGACGCGGGTTTTGTCGGTGAGGACTGAGTCGAACTGTTGTGCGATCGCAACAATAGGGTAGGCGTGGGTATCGACTGCATCTCGGTCGTGCGGGGCAAAAAGCTGTTGTTCTTTGCAGAAGATCTGCTCTCTGAGGGCGAAGTAATCAGAGATTTTCTGGGGTGTAAGCGCCAGTTCGAAGCGGTAGGTGGTTTTATGATTTGTCATGACGTTTCGAAGGTGGAGAGGGCGGAGCAGGCGCCGCATTTTCCGCAGCCTGCTTTCATGTCGGCGGAGAGGAGATTGGCCTGTTTTAATTTTTGGCCAATGGCCTGATATAGGCTGAACATGAAGTCACTGTCTGGCGGGGACAGATGGGCGAGGGGGGTGCCAACGATGGGAACGAAGGGGACGACGAAGGGATATACGCCCAGGTCGATGAGGCGATCGCACATTTCTAAAAGCGTTTGCTTGCTGTCGCCGAGCCCAGCGAGCAAATAGGTGCTCACCTGACCGCGACCAAACACTTCTACAGCGGCGGCGAAGGCTTGGTAGTAGTAGGTGAGGGGGACTCTGGCTTTGCCGGGCATGATGCGGGCTCGGACGGCGGGGTCGGCGGCTTCGAGGTGCATGCCGAGGCTGTCGATGCCTGCAGAGCGCATGCGCTCAAACCATTTGAAGCTGTTAGGGGGTTCACACTGGGCCTGAATGGGTAGAGGCACACGATCGCTGATGGCTTGTGCACACTGGGTGAGATAGGCGGCGCCTCGGTCGGTGACATTGGGCGTGCCGGTGGTCATGATCATGTGCTCGATGCCGTCTAGCCGGACGGCGGCTTCGGCGACTTCGGCTAGCTGCTCAGGAGACTTTTGGGCGATGGTGCGTCCGGCTTCTAAGGACTGGCCGATGGCGCAAAACTGGCAGGCGGTTTTGCGATTGTCGTAGCGGATGCAGGTTTGGAGGACGGTGGTGGCGAGGACGTTGCGGCTGTGGAGGAGAGCGATTTTCCAGTAGGGGATGCCGTCTGCGGTTTGTAGTGCGTAGAAGTTGGGCTGTTGGGGAAAGGAGATGGGGGCGACCACTTCTTGTTGGTGCAGAAGCTGGGTACGGCCTGTGGTGCGATCGCGCTGCACAGAATAGGGCGACTGGCTGGCGCTATCGGTGTACACCGGCACCATGACGGTGGTATCGCCGACGGTGATGGCTTTGTGGTCGGAGGGGCCTGCGCCCCCTTTGCGACCGGACGCACCGAGAGACTTCTGGTTGTTGTTTAAGCTGATGTTGTTCTCACTGCTATCTTCCTGGCTGAGCGTTCCCGGGAGTCTGAGTCCTTTGCTCTGAAGCTCTGTGATGACTTGCTGCTGGTTCATGGTCGGCGGGGCTTGGCGAGGGGATGGGGATGGGTGGTGAGAAAGGTAGGGGTGCGGTAACGCTGTAGGGCGTGTTGTTTTGTTGGAGCTGGAGCAGGTCGGGGCGGGCGTAGTGACCGACGGCATCCATCATGCGTTTGCGCTTGGTGATGAGAGCAAAGTCGAGGTCTGCGATCGCCATGCCTTCGCCTTCTCGAACGGGCTCGCAGAGGTGAACGCCTTCAGGGCTGATAATGGCGGTGTAGCAGCCACCATGGAGTACTTTTTCCAGGCTTTCGCTGGGGGCGATTTGGGCGATTTGCTCTGGGGTGAGCCAGCCGGTTGCGTTCACTACAAAGCAGCCAGATTCGAGGGCATGGTGCCGCAGGGTGACTTCGGTTTGGGTAGAAAAAATGTCTCCGACCATGGAGCCGGGAAACTGGGCACAGTGAATTTGTTCATGCTGGGCCGTGAGGCTGTAGCGGGCGAGAGGATTGTAGTGCTCCCAGCAGGCGAGGGCACCGATGCGACCCACGGCGCTGTTGCATACCTGCAACCCGGAGCCATCCCCTTGTCCCCACACCATGCGTTCGTGATAGGTGGGGGTTATTTTTCGCCGCTTCAGCAGGCAGCTGCCGTCCGCATCGAACACGAGCTGAGTGTTATACAGTGAGCTATTGTCTCTTTCGTTGACGCCGAGGACTATCACCATGCTGTGGGCTTTTGCCGCCTGGGAGACCGATTCTGTTACCGGACCAGGAATCTCGACGGCTTCTTCGTAGAGCTTGAGATGCTCTTTGCCCATGAGTACGGGCGGCAGCACAAAGGAGAAATAGGGGTAGTAAGGAACAAACGTCTCTGGAAAAACAATGAGCTGAACGCCTTGCTTTGCTGCCTCATCAATCGCCTTGAGCACTTTCTCCATAGTGCCGGTGCGGCTGTGTAAAACCGGGGAGAGTTGTACCGCTGCGGCACGTATGGTTTGGGGATTGTCCATGGGTTTACACAGCTGCGTGGGCAATGTGAGTGCAGGGGTGACTGCGAGGGAGATTAGAGGCGCTACTAAAGACGCTACATAGTCCAAGTATCGAGAACGAAGGCGCCTTCTTTGCGGTGCATGAGTACGATATCTAGGACGTCGAGCGGATTGATGGGGGTGATGCCTGGAATGAGGGAGGGTTCACCATGGCCGTACAGCGCCTGCAGGGCGAAGCGACAGGCGTACACTTTGCCGCCTTCTTCCATCACTTTTACCAGCTGATTGTTCATGGCGAGGTGTCCGGGAAAGGCCTCATCGCCAATTTTTGGGAAGCCTCGCTGTACGCCTAGGGTAACGCCTGGCCCATAGAGCAGGACGGAGGTGTCAAACCCTTTGCGAATCAACCGAGTGGCCTGTAGTAGATTGACCAATCCGATAGACCCTTCGAAGGCAACGGTATGAAAAGCAACAAGGGCTTTTTCTCCCGGTTCTGCCTGAACGTCGGGAAAGACTTTTTCTTCGTAATCAACAAAAAAGTCTCCGGCCTTGTGCGCTGGGGTGGTTACTTCGGGCATACGAACATCGCTCTCAACGATAGGAATAATCGAAGCTTAAAAGTTAAAAGAGTGTCTTCCGGTATCTGTTGTTACAAATGCCAGAAGCCTGACTGTTGGTGCAGCTGATGGTATTTTCTGCTGGCAGCATATTAAACTTGAGCGAGATTTACCTGTTTAAAGAGACAGGTTTTTGGCTGTTTTACCGGCGGACATTGCCTGACACTTTGTTGAGAGTGTTTGGTTCTGTAGCTGCTGATACAAGATTCTTTGGTTTAGATAACTATGGTTGTAGGGCAGAGGCTACCGGGCGAGGTAGTGAGCTGGTAAGTGTTGTTTTCGAGAGCTGCGGAGCGTGACATTTTGTTTGGTACTTGGCTAATGCAGTCTCATTTTCCGGTGGTCATCGTAGGCGGTGGTCAGGCAGGGTTGTCGATTAGCTACTGCCTGCAGCAGCGCGGAATTGATAACGTCATTTTTGAAAAGGAGAAAATTGCCCACGCTTGGGAGTCTAAGCGGTGGGATTCTTTTTGTTTGGTGACTCCAAACTGGCAGTGTACTTTGCCGGGCTATCACTACAGCGGAGATGATCCCAATGGCTTCATGCAGCGCGATGAAATTGTTCAATATGTTAGAAGCTATGCGGACTCTTTTGGCCCTTGCATAAAGGAAGGCGTTGAGGTGCAGCGGGTGCGCCGACACGCGGAGCGCGGCGTCTTTGAGGTGTCAACGTCGATTGGAACCTACACGGCTGACCAAGTGGTGATTGCCATTGGCGGCTATCACCAAAAGAAGATTCCTCGGATGGCTGAGAGATTGCCTAAGGATGTTTTGCAGCTGCACTCTTCGGAGTACAAAAATCCTCAGAGCTTGCCTTCTGGAGAGGTGATGGTGGTGGGGACTGGCCAATCGGGCTGTCAGATTGCGGAGGATTTGCATTTGGCGGGGAGGCAGGTGCATTTGTGTGTGGGAAGTGCGCCGCGATCGCCCAGAGAATACCGCGGTAAGGATGTGGTGGACTGGCTCGATCAGATGGGCTATTACGACATTCCGGTGAGTGAGCATCCACAGGGAGAATCTGTCAGAAAAAAAACAAATCACTACGTGACCGGGCGCGGCGGTGGCCGAGAAATCGATTTACGGCAGTTTGCAACAGAGGGGATGCGGCTGTATGGAAGGTTGGAGACGATTCAAGGTGAACAGCTGACCTTCCGGGATGATCTGAAAGCCAACCTTGACTATGCCGATGAGGTTGCTGAAAGCATCAAGCGCACGATTGATAAGTACATTGCTGAAGCGCAGATAACGGCACCGACTGAACAGGCCTATGAGCCAGCCTGGGAACCCACTTCGGCGCCCTCTTCATTGAATATGGAGGCCGCGAAAATTTCAACGGTGATTTGGTCGACGGGCTACTACATGGACTTTAGCTGGGTCGAGGTACCCGCGTTTGATGGAAAAGGCTATCCCGGACATGACCGAGGTGTCAGTGAGGTGGAAGGGCTTTATTTCTTAGGGTTGCCTTGGCTGTACACCTGGGGCTCGGGGAGATTTTCGGGGGTTGCGCGAGACGCGGCGTATTTGGCTGATTGCATTGCGTTGAAAAAGCGCGTTCTGCCTCGCCGTTCGGCTAGAGCCGTTAATGAAATGGCGATTGGTTCTTGAGTTTGTGCTGTGGGCTTTTCGGTGTAGGTGTCAGTGGTCAATGTTGGGCCTTTGGGTGAAGGTTTTTGAGTCGTCGTAGGTGAGTGCGCGGCGGGGTGTTTTAGTCACAAAAGTTACCTTGACAAGGTTGTTTATTTTGATCGAAAAAGCTTCGAAAAGTGGAAGGGGCCAGTCTGTTTCACAGCGCTACGATATTCATTGGCGGGGACAGGTTGCTGACTATGTGACGGCGCTGGCCTGGTCGGGAGACGGTGAGTTTTTAGCGATCGCTTCTGCGAGTGGAGAGGTTGCACTGTGGTCTGAGGCTGGTCAGGTTGTGCTGCGATCGCCTGGCGATGGGCAATCGATGAACTGTGTGGGCTTTTCTGCTGATGGGACCTATTTGGCAGCGGCTGGGCAGCAGGGAGCAGTCTCTATTTGGCGAACAGATAGACTTACCCAGCCCCCTACTGTCCTGACCGATTCGCACTGTTGGGTAGACCAGCTGACCTGGCATCCGACTCAGCCATGGCTGGTGTTTGGGGCAAATAGCCGGGTAAGCGTGTGGGATGTGGCTCGGGCGCAGCAGCTGACGGAACAGGATTTTGGGGCGTCTTCTGTGTTGGGGTTGGCCTGGCACCCGGGCGGTGAGCTGCTGGCGGCGGGTGGGCACACCGGGGTAAAGGTGTGGAATGTGGCTGACTGGACGGCTGCGCCTGAGCGGGTGGAGGTGCCGGGGGCGAGTCTGTCGGTGGCTTGGTCGGCAGACGGTACCTACTTGGCTTCGGGAAATTTGGACAAAACGCTGACGGTGGCGCGCTGGGGGGAGCCGCCGCCCTGGCTGATGCAGGGGTTTCCCGGGAAAGTGAGACGGGTTGCCTGGCAATCTGGTTGGCAATCTGGTTGGCATTCTGGGGGGGCTAACCTGGCAGGCGTGGGAGATGGGGAACCTGTGGTGGCGGCGGCCTGTATGGAGGGCGTGACAGTGTGGCGGCGTCGGGGGCAGCAATGGAAGAGCAGCGTGCTGGAGGGGCATGTCGGTACGGTGAGTGCGATCGCGTTTCATCCTGCGCGATCGCTGTTGGCCTCGGCAGCTGATGACGGGCTGGTGTGCATTTGGAAGGATGCGCGATCGCTAAGCACGGTATTGAAGGGTTTGAAAGGCGGCGTTGGCGCCCTAGCGTGGCAGCCAAAAGGGCAGCAGCTAGCAGCGGGTAGCTCGCAGGGTGAGGTGCTTATTTGGAAGGTTTCTCGGCGGGGAACAGGGTTTAAGAAAAGATCGTGATTCGGGCTAAGGCGGGCGCTTTGAACACCGGCTTGGTCCGATTGCTGTTGAAGATGCTGTCAGGGGCTGAGAGATATGGGCAGTCTGTAGGCTAGGGCGGTCTGAAGTGGAGCGGTCTGAAGCGAGTGGTCTGAAAATGGCCCAAAGATAGCTTCAAGATGGCCACAAGACAGCCTTTGGGGTCCACAATTCCGGTCTAAGATGTCGTTGATGAGTAGGCAGTGCTATGCGTTTTATTCCTAAGCAGTTTAATCCGACAGCGTTAGTTCAGCGGTTAGCAATGTGGAGACCGGCGCTGTCTGGCGAGCAAATTTCAAGACCGGAGATGTCGGGTGCGATGTCTGGCTCGGTGATGTCTGCGATCGCGGTGGGCATCACGACCGGTACGCTGGGTGTTCTGTTTGATCTGTCTTTTGCGGTACTGATTTTTTCCAACAGTCTTTCGGGCTATCTCTCAGCGGGCATTGGTTTTATTTTATTTAGCGCAGCCGCGACCCGGATCATGGTCGGGGTGATGAGTTCTTTCCCGGGGATGGTGGCTGATTTGGCCGGGATCCCGACGGCTATTTTAGCCTGGAGTACGGGAATGGTCATTCGAGAAATGCCGACGACGGCAACGACCGCAGAACTGTTGGTGACTGTGATTGTCACGATTGCACTGACTTCGATGTTGACCGGTGTGTTTCTCTGGCTGATTGGCACGCTGAAGCTGGGCAATGTGGTGCGCCTGCTCCCTGATCCGGTGTTAGGCGGGTTCATTGCTAGCAGTGGTTGGCTACTGGTGAAAGGGGCCTACGAGGTGCTGACGACGCAGGAAATGACGTTCTCTTCTCTAATGAGCTTTAGCCAAACAATTAGCCCCATGCAGTGGCTGCCGGGTTTGTTGCTGGCGGTTTATTTGATGGTGGTTACTCGGCGGTATAGTCATTCGCTGGTGATGGCTGGTAGCTTAGCGGCTGCGATTGGGCTATTTTACGGCTGTCTGTCGCTGTTTGGCCTGTCTTTGGAGCAGGCGAATGTACAAGGGCTGACCCTGGGAATTCCCCCGTTGCAAACCACTTGGCAGCTGCTGCGCTGGTCTGATCTACTGCGGATAAACTGGCAGGCGATCGGCAGTCAGTGGATGTGTTCTGGGACAGTGAGCGTGGTGACGGCTGTGTTGCTACTGATGAATGTGAAGGGTGTAGAGGTTGTGCTGGGTCACAAGATCGATATCAATCACGAGCTGAAAGTGGCGGGCGGGGCGAATATGATTACGGGCCTTGGGGGTGGCATTCTCTCTTTTCATTCGTTTGGCCGCTCTGTGATGGCCCACAAAATGGGCGGACGCACTCGGTTTGTGACGCTGGTGGGCGCGGTGACTTTTGTGGTGTTGCCGCTGCTGTTTTCAAATTGGCTTACCTATTTCCCAACGACAATTTTGGGCGGACTGCTGCTCTATCTTGGGCTGTCTGCACTGTATGAGTGGGTGTACTGCGCTCGGAAAAAGCTTTCTGCAGTTGACTACGGTATGGTGCAGCTGATCTTTTTGGTGAGCGCGATTGTTGGCTTTTTGCAGGGGCTGGCGCTCGGATGGGCGATCGCAGTTGGCATTGGTGGCTACAAAGTAGCGAAACGCCTGAGTGCGGGATGATGACTTCTTATGGAGTCGATGGGCTTTCGGCTGGTTGGGGAGCTGCTAGCAAGTAACATTCCGGCCCCCTCACCCTAGCCCTCTCCCGATGGGAGAGGGAACCGGATTCAAGAATAAAGGAGAGATTATTAATTTGCGTTTCCCTTAGTCTTACGGCTAGGTGGGATCCTCGAAGAGGACGCCCGAGAGACCGGAGACTTACACTGGTGAATCGATTAGTCCGGGATGGTCTTCGGGGCGTGGGCCGGGTGCGGGCCAGTGGAAGCGGCGGTCTTCTTCTTTGATCGGCATGTCATTAATGCTGGCTTCGCGCCGTCTCATCAGGCCCGCTTCATCAAATTCCCAATTCTCATTGCCGTAGGCCCGGTACCACTGACCCGCATCATCGCGCCATTCATACTGAAAGCGCACAGCTATCCGGTTCTCACCAAAAGCCCACATTTCTTTGGTTAGCCGGTAGTCCAATTCTTTGTTCCATTTGCGGATTAGGAACTCACGGATGTTGTCACGGCCTCGGAAGACTTCTGCTCGGTTTCGCCAATGGCTATCGATGGAATAGGCCATGGAGACACGCTCTGCATCTCGGCTATTCCAAGCATTTTCTGCCATGCGCACTTTTTGCGCAGCCGTGTTAGCGGTAAATGGAGGAACTAGCTTCGGAGAAGACATGAAGAAGAT
>JBCBFY010000143.1:0-11001 GCA_038527325.1 Cyanobacteria bacterium J06614_10 | reverse complement strand
CAAGTAGAGCCGACTCAGCATGTGCTGCTGCTAACGCTGCATCACATTATCGCTGACGGGTGGTCAATGGGCCTGATTGTGCGGGAAGTAATGGCGCTTTATAAGGAGGGCGATCACGCAGCGCTACCAGAATTACCTATCCAGTACGCCGACTATGCCGTTTGGCAACAGCGACAGCAGCAATCAGAAGACTACCAAGATCGGCTCGAAAACTGGGTCTCTCAGCTTGCTGATGCCCCTGCCCTGCTTAAGCTGCCAACCGACCTCCCGCGTCCGGCAGTGCAAACCTTTAACGGCGGCATAGTCCGGCGAACAACCTCTGCTCAGCTCTCGCAGCAGCTACAGCGCTTTAGCCAGCGGCATGGCACAACCCTATTCACTACGCTGATGAGTGCTTTTGCGACGCTGATGTATCGCTACAGCCAGCAGAGCGATCTGGTAATTGCTACGCCGATTGCCGGTCGCGAGCATCCCGACTTAGAGAACCTAGTTGGGTTTTTTGTTAATACGCTGCCGCTGCGGATACAGCTTTCTGAAGGCGAGTCGTTTGAAACACTGCTGAACTACGTGCAGACCGTCAGCCTCGATGCCTTTGATAATCAAGATGTTCCCTTTGCTCAGCTAATCGAATCGTTGCCGCTTGAGCGCGACCCTAGCTATCTGCCACTGTGTCAGGTGATGTTCGCGCTGCAAAACGCACCGCAGGCAAAGTTCGAGCTTCCTGATCTAACGCTAGAGAGTCTATCAACCCATGCTGGCATTGCTCAGTACGATCTGACGCTATCGGCTTCTATTGAAGAGGATGGCTTAATTTGCAACTGGGAGTACAACAGCGACCTGTTCGCAGTAGAGACCGTTGAGAGAGTTGCAGCTAACTTCGAGCATCTGCTAGAGCAGATCGTTCAAAATGCCAGCGATTCTGTTAATCGCCTTTCACTATTAGAAAAAGACCAACAGCAACAGCTTCTTTCACTAGCCGAGCGGCCCGACCGAGTTAATGAGCCGCTGCGTCCGGTGCATGAGTGGTTCGAAGCGCAGGTAGAACAGTCGCCCGATGCCGTTGCGCTTGTTGGCAGAAAAAACTCAGAAACAGAAAACTCAGATATAGAAAGCTGGAGCTACCGCCAGCTCAACGAACGGGCCAATCAGATTGCTCGACACTTGCAGGTAGCTGGCATTGGTGCTAATCAAATTGTTGCTGTTTGCGTTGAGCGCAGTAACCATCAGATTGCTGCGCTGCTAGCAGTTCTAAAGCTGGGCGCGGCCTATCTGCCAATGGATCCGAGCTATCCATCTGAGCGACTGCGTTTAATGCTAGAAGAAGCTCAGGCCACCGCGCTCATTACTCGAAAACATATTCAGACTCGGCACGGTTTACAAGCTTCTAACACGATTGATATTGCAGATGAGCGTATTGCTGCCTACCCGACTACAAATCTGGGTCAAACAGTTGGCTTAGACGAGCGGGCCTACATCATCTTTACTTCTGGCTCAACGGGCAAACCCAAGGGCACAGAGCTAACGCATAGAGGGCTAGCAAACTTTGTGCAGCAGTCTAGGGTTCAATACGGCTTTGGGTCGGATGAGCGCGTTTTACAGTTTGCTTCTATCAGCTTTGATGCGGCAGTAGAAGAAATCTATCTGACGCTGTGCAGCGGCGGGACGCTATTGCTGCGCGATGACGAGATGATTGCTAGCAGCGAAGCTTTCTGTCGGGTAAGTGCTGAACAGCAGCTTACCGTATGGGATCTGCCAACCGCATTTTGGCATCGCTTGACTAAGGACATTGCTCAAGGACTGGCGACGCTACCAGATTCGCTGCGTACTGTCATTATTGGCGGAGAGAAGGTACAAGCACAGATTGTGCAGCAGTGGCAGCAGATTGATAAAGGGCGCAACGTTCGCTTGCTCAATACCTACGGCCCCACTGAGGCAACCGTCGTTGCGACTTTTTACGAAGTAGCTTCTGACTGGCAGTACACGCCAGGCGTTGACGTGCCGATTGGTCGTCCGCTTGGAAACGTTGAAGCCTACGTTCTAGATCGGCATAGGCAGCTAGCGCCGCTGGGTGTAGCAGGCGAGCTATACCTGGGTGGGCTTGGCCTGGCGATGGGCTACCTGAATCAGCCAGAGCTGAGCGCAGAACGTTTTATCGCACATCCGTTTAAGCTGGGCGATCGCCTATATCGCACAGGCGATCTGGTACGGATGATCGCGGATGGTGATCTGCACTATATGGGCCGCGCTGACGATCAGGTGAAGATTCGCGGCTTTCGAGTAGAACTCGGTGAGATTGAATCGGCTATTGGGCAGCTCGATGTGGTGCGTGAAGTGGCCGTCATCTGTAGAGAAGATACGCCTGGTAAGCAGACACTCTGTGCCTATGTTGTGCCGCGCGCAGATGAGTCTTTTGATGCGATCGCCCTTAAAAAAGAGCTGCGAAAAGAGCTGCCAGAGTATATGGTGCCAACCTATATCGTGCAGATGGACTCGCTGCCGCTGACGGGCAACAACAAAGTAGATCGCAAGGCGCTGCCTGTTCCTCAGAGCGAAGATCTAGCAACAGAAACTCGCTATCAGGCACCGCGCAACCAGACGGAAGCTGAGCTGGTCGCCATTTGGGAGAGCTTGCTAGAGGTATCGTCTATTGGCATTGAAGACAGCTTCTTTGAGCTAGGTGGTCACTCGCTGCTGGCAATGCAGCTAGTTTCCAGAATTCAGCAGCAGTTTCAGGTGCAGCTATCGCTAGCGAGCCTGTTCCAAAATCCGACTATCGCAGCAACAGCGAAGCAAATTGCGAATAGTCAAGCCAGCGGCAGTTTCCTTGCTCTGGTCGATATCCCCGTTGCCGAGCGCACTCAGCCGCTGCCGATAACGGTTGCCCAGCAGCGCATTTGGCTGCTAGAGCAAATGGAAGATATGGATGGGGCTTACAATATGGCCGCCTGTCAGCGCGTTCGAGGCGAACTGGATGTGGCTGTACTCGATCGCTGTCTGGCCTTTCTTGCCTCACGTCACGAGAGCTTGCGTACGACTTTCCACCTGGTGGATGAGCAACCTGTGCAGCTCATCCACGAGAGCCTGCCCTGCAAAGTTGACTATGCGGTCATGGAAGAACTGGACGATGTGACAGAGAGTGTGATCGCTTTCATGAGCCAGCCATTCGATCTCACAACGGGGCCACTGCTGCGGGTAAAGCTGATCCAAACAGCACCGCGCGAGCAAATCTTGATGGTATCAATCCACCACATTATTTCTGACGGCTGGTCTTTGGGTTTGCTTACTCAAGAAATGATGAGCATTTATCCAGCGCTGGCTCAGGGGCAAACTCCCCTTTTACCCGAGCTGCCTATTCAGGTAGCAGACTTTGCACGATGGCAGCGAGAGCTACTGCAAGGAGAGTACCTACAGACTCAGCTTGACTACTGGAGACAGCAACTGGGCGATGCACCCGCCCGACTGGAGCTACCCTCAGATCGGCCTCGCCTATCAGAGCAAACCTTCGCTGGCTCTACTTTAAGTGCGGTGCTACCCACCGAGCTTAGTGCGAAGATTAATCGCTTTAGCCAGCAGTCTGGCGTCTCACTTTATATGACGCTGCTGGCGGCCTTTGGCATATTGTTACACCGCTACAGCGCTCAAGAAGAAGTTTTCATTGGCTCTCCGATTGCCAATCGCAACCATCCTCAAGTACAAGGTCTCATTGGCCTATTTCTCAACACGCTTGTACTACGGCTTGACTGTGGTAACAATCCTCGATTTACAGACTTTATACAACAGATAAAAGAAACTGCTATAGGCGCTTACGCGCATCAGGATACGCCTTTTGAGCAGCTACTAGAAATTTTGCCGAGCGATCGCCAGCAAAATACATCGCCCTGGTTTCAGGTGATGTTCATTCTCCAAAACAACAAGGAAATTCAGTTTTCGCTGCCCGGCGTTGAGCTTGAGCCAATAAATCTCGACATGGGCGTTGCCAAGTTCGATCTCACGCTTTCAGTCGAAGAAACTCATGACGGCTTGCTTGGTAAGTGGGAATATAACTGCGACTTGTTTGATAAAGACACGATTGAGCGCATGGCGGCTTGCTTT
Organism: Cyanobacteria bacterium J06614_10; assembly: GCA_038527325.1. GTDB lineage: Bacteria > Cyanobacteriota > Cyanobacteriia > Phormidesmidales > Phormidesmidaceae > Phormidesmis. The sequence goes on along the minus strand of JBCBFY010000143.1, from coordinate 6,909 downwards.
GAGCATCTTCTGGCGCAGCTAGTCGAAGACGCTGAGCAGCCGATTGATGCGGTGCCGCTGCTCAGTGCGGGAGAACAGCAACGCATGCATTCTCTTTCTGTTCAAGAGAGCGTGACAGCAGAACCGCTGCGCCCTGTTCATGAGTGGTTTGAGCAGCAGGCTAAAGAAAAGCCCGAGGCGATCGCACTGACTGCTCGCAACACTTCTTGGCGCTATGCGCAGCTAAACCAGCAAGCAAACCAGATCGCTCGTCATCTACAGTCTGTCGGTGTGAGTGAGAATTATATTGTTGCTCTTTGCCTGGAGCGCAGCCCTGAGCTAATCGCCGCATTACTCGCGGTGCTAAAAGTCGGTGCAGCTTACCTGCCGATGGATCCCACCTACCCGGCAGAGCGTCTGCATCAGATGGTCGAAGATGCGCAGGTAGCAGCGCTAGTTACGAGAGAAGAGATCCAGTCTCAGCTCAACTTTGGTGTCGCTCAAGTTATTGATGTTGACGACGCAGCGATTCAGAACCAGTCTATTGATGATTTAGACCTCACTATTTCATTAGAACAGCGTGCCTATGTCATCTTCACCTCTGGTTCGACCGGCAGACCGAAGGGCACTGAGCTGACCCACCGCGGTCTGGCGAACTTCGTGCAGCAGTCCACCGTTCAATACGGCTTTGGTTCGGATGAGCGGGTTCTACAGTTTGCGTCTATCAGCTTTGACGCGGCAGTAGAAGAGATCTATCTGACGCTGTGTAGTGGCGGCATGCTGGTGCTGCGCACTGACGAGATGATTGCCAGTACGCGGACGTTCTGTCAGCTAAGTGCTGAGCAGCAACTGACGGTGTGGGACTTGCCGACCGCTTTCTGGCAGCGGCTGACGCAAGATGTTGAACAGGGCCTGGCTGAGCTGCCTGAGAGCCTTCGTATTGTCATCATTGGGGGAGAGAAAGTACAGCCACAGATTGTGCAGCAGTGGCAGCAGATTGTGCAAGGACGTAATGTTCGACTGCTCAACACCTACGGCCCGACTGAGGCGACGGTGGTGGCAACTTTCTACGAAGTGACCTCTGACTGGCAGTATGTGCCGGGTGTGGACGTGCCGATTGGCCGACCGCTGGGCAATGTTGAGAGCTACATTCTCGATGCGCACATGCAGCTAGTGCCGTTGGGCGTAGCGGGTGAGCTGTATCTGGGTGGGCCTGGTCTGGCGGCAGGCTATCTGAACCGGCCTGAGCTGACGGCAGAGCGCTTTGTTGCGCATCCGTTCATGGCGGGCGAGCGGTTGTATCGTACGGGCGATTTGGCAAAGATGAGTGCTGATGGCAATCTGCACTATTTGGGCCGCGCGGATGACCAAGTGAAGATTCGTGGCTTCCGCGTGGAGCTAGGCGAAGTTGAGGCGCTGGTGCAGCAGCTTGATACCGTTCGCGAGTGTGCTGTCGTTGTTCATCCTAATGAGCAAGGCGTCGTCCGGCTGATTGCCTATGTCGTAACGGACAAGGACGAGATTGTTTCTCAAACGCTGCGTCAGGCTTTGCTAGCCAAAGCGCCAGATTATTTAGTGCCTGCACTATTTATGCCAATTGCTGAAATTCCGCTGACGCCTGCTGGCAAGCTGAATCGAAAAGCGCTACCGCTGCCGCAGAAAAGCGACTGGACGGTGGAGCAAGCTTATGTCGCACCTCGGACGCTCACTGAAACAGGGCTAGCTGCGATCGCAGCCGAAGTGCTAGGACTCGACCGCGTCGGCGTCACCGACAACTTTTTTGCCTTAGGCGGTCATTCCCTGGCTGCGATGCAGATTTTGGCGCGGATTCGGACGCAAACGGGCAAAGAACTATCGCTGCGTACGCTGTTTAGTGAACCTACGGTAGAAGCCTTAGCTAGAGAAATTGAAGGGAAACCAGTCGAATCGGCATCCGAAGAGACGGCCAGCGATTTGGCAGTCAAGATTCCTCAGTGTGATCGCACTCAGCCCATTCCGCTCTCCTCAGCTCAACAGCGGCTCTGGTTTTTAGACCGCTTTGAAGGAGCTAGCGCTACTTATAACTTGCCTTTCGCCCTGCGTTTGACCGGCGAGTTAGACGTTGCCGCGCTAAAGCAGTGTCTAAACGAAATCGTTGAGCGTCACGAGGCGTTGAGGACTCGCTTTGCAGACGTGGCTGGTCAAGGCGTCCAGCTCGTTCAGCCACCGTTTAGCCTGGAAATTTCAGTCGAGGCGATCGCCAATGAAGAAGTTTTGACTCACCGCTTACAGGCAGAAGCGCAAACTCCATTCGATTTAGAGACAGAGCCGCTGCTGCGGGTCAAGCTACTGCAAGTAGAGCCGACTCAGCATGTGCTGCTGCTAACGCTGCATCACATTATCGCTGACGGGTGGTCAATGGGCCTGATTGTGCGGGAAGTAATGGCGCTTTATAAGGAGGGCGATCACGCAGCGCTACCAGAATTACCTATCCAGTACGCCGACTATGCCGTTTGGCAACAGCGACAGCAGCAATCAGAAGACTACCAAGATCGGCTCGAAAACTGGGTCTCTCAGCTTGCTGATGCCCCTGCCCTGCTTAAGCTGCCAACCGACCTCCCGCGTCCGGCAGTGCAAACCTTTAACGGCGGCATAGTCCGGCGAACAACCTCTGCTCAGCTCTCGCAGCAGCTACAGCGCTTTAGCCAGCGGCATGGCACAACCCTATTCACTACGCTGATGAGTGCTTTTGCGACGCTGATGTATCGCTACAGCCAGCAGAGCGATCTGGTAATTGCTACGCCGATTGCCGGTCGCGAGCATCCCGACTTAGAGAACCTAGTTGGGTTTTTTGTTAATACGCTGCCGCTGCGGATACAGCTTTCTGAAGGCGAGTCGTTTGAAACACTGCTGAACTACGTGCAGACCGTCAGCCTCGATGCCTTTGATAATCAAGATGTTCCCTTTGCTCAGCTAATCGAATCGTTGCCGCTTGAGCGCGACCCTAGCTATCTGCCACTGTGTCAGGTGATGTTCGCGCTGCAAAACGCACCGCAGGCAAAGTTCGAGCTTCCTGATCTAACGCTAGAGAGTCTATCAACCCATGCTGGCATTGCTCAGTACGATCTGACGCTATCGGCTTCTATTGAAGAGGATGGCTTAATTTGCAACTGGGAGTACAACAGCGACCTGTTCGCAGTAGAGACCGTTGAGAGAGTTGCAGCTAACTTCGAGCATCTGCTAGAGCAGATCGTTCAAAATGCCAGCGATTCTGTTAATCGCCTTTCACTATTAGAAAAAGACCAACAGCAACAGCTTCTTTCACTAGCCGAGCGGCCCGACCGAGTTAATGAGCCGCTGCGTCCGGTGCATGAGTGGTTCGAAGCGCAGGTAGAACAGTCGCCCGATGCCGTTGCGCTTGTTGGCAGAAAAAACTCAGAAACAGAAAACTCAGATATAGAAAGCTGGAGCTACCGCCAGCTCAACGAACGGGCCAATCAGATTGCTCGACACTTGCAGGTAGCTGGCATTGGTGCTAATCAAATTGTTGCTGTTTGCGTTGAGCGCAGTAACCATCAGATTGCTGCGCTGCTAGCAGTTCTAAAGCTGGGCGCGGCCTATCTGCCAATGGATCCGAGCTATCCATCTGAGCGACTGCGTTTAATGCTAGAAGAAGCTCAGGCCACCGCGCTCATTACTCGAAAACATATTCAGACTCGGCACGGTTTACAAGCTTCTAACACGATTGATATTGCAGATGAGCGTATTGCTGCCTACCCGACTACAAATCTGGGTCAAACAGTTGGCTTAGACGAGCGGGCCTACATCATCTTTACTTCTGGCTCAACGGGCAAACCCAAGGGCACAGAGCTAACGCATAGAGGGCTAGCAAACTTTGTGCAGCAGTCTAGGGTTCAATACGGCTTTGGGTCGGATGAGCGCGTTTTACAGTTTGCTTCTATCAGCTTTGATGCGGCAGTAGAAGAAATCTATCTGACGCTGTGCAGCGGCGGGACGCTATTGCTGCGCGATGACGAGATGATTGCTAGCAGCGAAGCTTTCTGTCGGGTAAGTGCTGAACAGCAGCTTACCGTATGGGATCTGCCAACCGCATTTTGGCATCGCTTGACTAAGGACATTGCTCAAGGACTGGCGACGCTACCAGATTCGCTGCGTACTGTCATTATTGGCGGAGAGAAGGTACAAGCACAGATTGTGCAGCAGTGGCAGCAGATTGCTCGAGGGCGCAACGTTCGGTTGCTCAATACCTACGGGCCGACTGAGGCTACGGTCGTTGCGACCTTCTACGAAGTGAGTGCCAGCTGGCAATATCTACCTGGCGCAGACGTGCCGATTGGTCGTCCGCTCGGAAACATTGAGACCTACATTCTCGATCAACACTTGCAGCTAGCGCCGCTGGGCGTAGCGGGCGAGCTGTATCTGGGCGGGCCTTGCTTGGCAGCGGGCTATTTGAACCAGCCAGAGCTGAGCGCAGAGCGTTTTATCGCACATCCGTTTAAGCCAGGCAGCCGTCTGTATCGCACAGGCGATTTGGTGCGAATGACTGCTGACGGTGAGTTGCACTACATGGGCCGCGCTGACAACCAGGTGAAGATTCGCGGCTTTCGAGTAGAGCTGGGCGAGATTGAATCGGCGATCGCCCAGCTTGCTGCGATTCGAGAAGTAACCGTCATCTGTAGAGAAGACACCCCTGGTAAGCAAACACTCTGTGCCTATGTCGTCGCGCCGTTAGAAGAGTCGATTGATGCGATCGCTCTTAAAAAAGAGCTGCGAAAAGAGCTGCGTCAGCGCCTACCAGAGTACATGGTGCCAACCTACATCGTGCAGATGGACGCGCTGCCGCTGACGGGCAACAACAAAGTAGACCGCAAGGCGCTGCCTGTTCCTCAAAGTGAAGACCTAGTAACAGAGAGCCGGTATCAAGCGCCGCGCAACCCAACGGAAACTGAGCTGGTCGCTATTTGGGAAAGCCTGTTAGAGGTATCGCCTATTGGCATTGAAGACAGCTTCTTTGAGCTAGGCGGCCATTCGCTGCTGGCGATGCAGCTAGTTTCACAAATTCAGCAGCACTTTCAGGTGCAGCTGCCTCTGGCCGCATTGTTTCAGAGTCCGAGCGCGAGCGCGATCGCAGCGCTCATTACCGACGCACAAACCAACGAAAGCCCCGTAACGCTGGCAGAAATACCTGTTGCGGATCGCACTCAACCGCTACCTGTAACCATTGCTCAGCAGCGCATTTGGCTGCTGGAGCAAATGGAAGATATGGATGGGGCCTACAACATGCCCATCTGTTTGCAGGTACAGGGTGAGTTCAAAGCCGACGTTCTCAATCAGTGCATAGCATTCATGATGGAGCGTCATGAGTCTCTAAGAACAACCTTCCGCATGATCGACGAACAGCCGGTTCAGATCGTTCATGAAAGCTTGCCCGCTCAGGTCGAATACGAAATCTTAGAAGGCTCAGCAGACATCGAATCAGTCATCGCTCAATACATTGGGCAGCCCTTCGATTTAGTTGAGGGGCCACTGCTACGAGCCAAGCTCATTCAGAGGGCACCTCAGCAACAAATTCTTTTAGTTGTCATCCATCACATCATTGCGGACGGCTGGTCTTTAGGCATCCTGACTCAGGAAATCGCGAGCATCTATCCAGCACTGGCTCAGGGACAAATGCCTCAGCTTCCCAAGCTCCCCATCCAGGTCGCAGACTTTGCTCAATGGCAACGGCAGCTTCTCCAAGGAGAGTATTTAAAAGCCCAGCTTGACTACTGGCAGCAGCAGCTAGGCGATGCGCCCGCACGGCTCGACTTACCTACCGATAGACCTCGACCTGCTACACAGACGTTTAGAGGATCTACTGTCAGCCAGTCGCTACCTGTGCAGCTCAGCCAGCAAATCTCCCGCTTCAGTCAGCAGGCTGGCGTCTCGCTATACATGACGCTACTGGCAGCCTTCGGTGTCTTACTGCATCGCTACAGCGGCCAAGCAGAAGTATTGATCGGCTCGCCAATTGCAAATCGCAACCATCCCCAGGTACAAGGTCTCATTGGCTTATTTCTCAATACGCTAGTACTGCGGCTTGACTGTAGCGACAATCCGCAGTTTAGCGATTTCTTAGAGCAGGTTAAAGCTGTTTCCTTAGGCGCCTATGCCCATCAAGATGCGCCTTTCGAGCAGTTGATAGAGATTTTGCCGAGCGATCGCCAGCAAAATACATCACCCTGGTTCCAAGTAATGTTCATTCTGCAAAACAACAAAGAACCTGATTTATTGCTGCCAGACATCAAAGTCAGCCCGCTTGAGCTGGATGGATCGGTCGCTAAGTTTGAGCTGACGCTCTCGGTCGAAGAAACCGAAGAAGGATTAGTTGGAGATTGGGAGTACAACAGCGATCTGTTCAATAGAGAAACTATCGAACAGATGGCGACCAACTTTGAGCAGCTTCTATCAGAGCTAATGAAAAATGCTCAGCGTACGATAGACCAAGCGGCACTACTCAGCACAGATGAACAGCAACAGTTACGGTTTCTCGGTGTTCAGAGGGGTACGGGTTCTGAGCCGCTACGGCCTGTTCACGAATGGTTTGAGCAACAGGTCGCAGCGTCGCCAGATGCAGCAGCGCTGACTGCAAGTTCTAACACTTGGAGCTATGCGCAGCTCAACCAGCGAGCGAATCAGATCGCTCGTCATCTACAGTCCGTCGGCGTGAGTGAGAATCATCTGGTTGCCCTTTGCCTGGAGCGCAGCCCTGAGCTAATCGCTGCGTTGCTCGCAGTACTGAAAGTTGGCGCAGCTTACCTGCCGATGGACCCGACCTACCCGGCTGAGCGTCTGCACCAGATGGTAGAAGATGCGCAAGTCGCCGCGCTGGTAACCAAAGAAGCGATTCAGTCTCAGCTCAGCTTTGATGTTGCTCAAGTTGTCGATATT
>JBCBFY010000142.1:0-11095 GCA_038527325.1 Cyanobacteria bacterium J06614_10 | reverse complement strand
TTTCTGCTAAAATCTGGCGGATGCGCCAGCGTGGATTGATAGATAGCTCAGGGTTTTGGAAAACGAGCTGCACTGGGCAATAGCCTCGGTTGGGGAGTGCTTTCCCATCGACGCTCACCGTACCTTGATTGGGCCGCAGGTAGCCCGCCAACAGTTTGCCGAGCGTGGTTTTGCCATAGCCGGAGGGTGCCATGAGTCCCAAAATTTCACCCGGTGCTACCGACAGACTGCGCGCTTCCACCACCCATGGCGACTGTTTTCCATAGCGAAACCACAGATTATTACCCTTCAGCATGAATGCACCTCACCCAGCCATTGTTCAACTTTCTGAGCGGGGGCCTTTCCACTCGACACTGCTCGCTCACCAAAGGACAGCGATCGCCAAACAGACATCCGGGTGGTAGCTGCTCAGGGCTAGGCTGGTTGCCTGGTACTGGCACAAAGTCGTTTTGCGGCAGCGATCGCCACAGCGCTTGAGTGTACGGGTGGCGCAAGTTTCCGTTCGAAAAATCTCTGGCAGCGGTAATTTCGACCGTGGTTCCGGCGTAGAAGACAGCCACTCGATTGGCAATTTGCAAGGCGGCCTCAATGTCGTGCGTAATTAAAATTACGCCCCGGCCTTCAGCGGCGAGTGCCTTGAGATGGCTGAGCGTTTCTACCACCACTTCGGGATGGAGCCCCGGGGTAGGTTCATCGGCAATCACCAGCTGGGCTGGCGTCACTACCGCTGTGGAGACGAGAACTCGTCTGGCCGTGCCGCCGGAGAGCTGAAAAGGATAGCGATCGCGCACGCTGATGGGCAAATCGTAGCGGGCGAAGGTGTTGTTTACGCTTGTAGACGCTTCTGCTGTGGTGCGGCCCCCTAGCTGAGCGACTCGCTGAACCTGCGAGCCGACTGTCATCAGCGGATCGAGATATCCAACAGATTGGGGAATGAGCGCAATGGTTTGGCCGCGCAGTTCGCGGCAGCGAGCAGGCGTGAGCGGTTCTCCTTGAAACTGCATGGTTCCGCTGATGGTCGCATTCTTCGGCAAAATGCCCAACAGCGCATGAGCCAAGAGACTTTTTCCAGAGCCGCTCGCGCCAACAACCGCCACGACTTCGCCAGCGTTCACGTCTAGATTTAAATCGGTGATAACGTAGAGCTGCTTGCGGCGCAGTCCCTGGTCGTATTGTGTAAAGGTGACTCCTAAGTTGGAGATGGATAGCATTGTTGTTCTTTAGATTACTTACGGGTTATTCCTGGCTCGTTTTCGGATCGAGGAGCGATCGCACATTTTCACCTAGCCAGTCAAACGCTTTTACCGACAGCAGTAGCAACCCACCGGGCATCACGCCCAGCCACCAATAGCCCGTCGAGAGATGCCGCATCGACTCAGCTAAAATAATGCCAATCGCGGGTAGATGGGGAGATAGACCAATGCCGATAAAAGACAGCGCTGCCTCGTGCAAAATCGCGTGCGGAAACAACAGAATCAGACCTACCAATAGCTGCGGCACCACATGCGGCACCATATGATGACGAGCAATCCACATGGGCGGCTTGCCCAACCGGCGAGAGAGTTGCACATAGTCAGCGCTGCTCACCTGCAGCACTTCCGCGCGAATCACCCGCGCCAGACTAGTCCAGTGGGTCAGCGCCACCGCAATGACTACGCCCTGGGTGCCGCCACCCACCGCAAAGGCAATCAAAATCAGCAGCACCAAATGAGGCAGGCTAAAGAAAACATCAATAATCCAGATGATGACCGCATCGACCCAGCCGCCCAAGGTCCCGGCTATCAAGCCCAAACCTGTGCCAATCAGGGCGCTGACGCTCGCGGCGAGCAGACCCACGCGCAAACTCAGCGAAAGGCCGTGGAGCGATCGCCTTAACATATCGCGGCCCAGCCAATCTGTGCCAAAAGGGTGGCCCAACGTAGGCGGCTGATTGCGCTGCATCAGCACAGTCGAAAGTCCCGAATCACCCAACATCCAAGGACTGACAATAATGCCCAACAGAAAAATGCTGCCGAGAACAATAGCCGCCAGCGTCTTTTGTCGGCGGTTGTTCTGTCGTTTTAACCGGCGTAATGTCTGCGGCGTAGATACCGTGAGCCTCATGCCGAGCGCCCTCCCAAACGAATGCGCGGATCGATAATGGGATAGGCCAAATCAGCCAGCGTATTGCCGGTATACACAAACAGCGCGCTAAAAAACACAATCCCTACCAGCAAAGGAATGTCACTACGCAGCGCGGCCTGCACAGTCGCTTCCCCTAGCCCCGGATAGGCAAACACCTGCTCTACGAGTACTGAGCCGCCGAACAGCTCACTCAAAGAGGCAAACTGTAGCGTAATCGCCGGTAGCAAAATGTTGCGCAATCCGTGATAGCGCACAATATTCCATAGACTTTCACCCTGCGCACGAGCAAACAACACATAGTCGCTGTGCAGCACGTCGATTAGCTTTTGGCGCGTGTGCAGCGTAATATTGGCAATACCAATAATGCTAAGGGCCGCTGCGGGTAGTAACAGATGATGTATCCGCTGCCAGAGCGTTACCTCTTGGGCCAGCACGCCAGGCGGCGCAGCGCAGCAAATCGGCGCTATTTTTAACGATACGGCAAAGACAATTAGCAGCAGCAGCGCTACCCAAAACGTCGGCGCAGAGGCCAGTGTGTAAGCATAGAGCCGAATGAGCCGATCAGGCCAGCGACCTCTCAACGCTCCAGCGATAATGCCAAAGGATAGGCCAAGCAAGCCAGAGAGAACCCATGCGATCGCCAGCATTTGCAAAGACGCCTGAAACCGCGACGCAATCACATCACTCACCGGCTGATTGAACACTAACGAAGTCCCCAAATTCCCCCGCAAGAGCTGGCCTAGCCAGTCTAAAAAACGGCTCCACATCGGCTGGTCTAGCCCCCAGCGCTCAGCAATTAATGCTTGCTGATCGGCGCTAATTTGCATCATGTCCGCGCCAATGTAAGCGCGCACCGGATCAATCGGCGAAAGGCTCAGCAACACAAAGGTGAAAACAGCCACCGCCAGCAACAACAATCCGAGTCGCAACAGCTTTTGGGCAACAAATATCGACAAAGCTCTGATTTGTATCTCTCCTACTTGCATTGTTACTGCTCGACCTCCTGAAAGAGAATCCATCTCCTGAAAGAAACGCTGATTGCTTAGCTACTTTCGGCTACGCGAATATCATTACCAGAATTATCGGTGTGGTAAACCCATTGCTGTTGGCCATCGCTGACAACAGCCCGCCAGCCAAGAATGGCAATTTCAGTACAGACTGCATCCGGCGGAGCCACGCCCATGCAGCCATTCCACAACTGTGGTGAAGCCTCAATGACTGTCAGAGTATCGGCGTCAGAATCAAACTGCTCGCGAGTCAGCTCAAACAGCCGTGACTGAATCGAAGGGGGCAGGTTTTGGGTCTGCTCAGAGCGACGAATTTGCTCGCCTGCCAGGTCGCTGCGATAAAAGGCGCGGCCATTGGTTTCGTAGTGAATCGCCTCGACTTGCCAGCCCTCCGTTAGCGCTGCCAAACACCCTTCTGCAGGACCGCCGAGTCCTAGGCAGCCGTCGCTCCAGGTCTCGCGGCTGTAGCGCTCAATGCCAACTTCGCTGACTGGTACGCCGATATTGGTAGCCAGCGCTTGGGTGACCTGCTGAGCGACTTCATCAGGTAGAGGCGTGTAGGGGACAAGCGCTAATTTTTCAGATTGTTCTGTCAGATTAGGAGATGGATTTTCAGAGAGATTTTCCTCCGATGTCGCAGAGGGTGGTGCGGATGGCGGCAAATTGGATGGTGTAGTACAGGCCAGTGTAAGAGGCATGAGCGCGCTGAGTAGGGTGGCAGTGGCGATTTGCTGAAGTCGGAGCATGGGTATTACCTAAATTTCTATGATTTGGATAGATAACTCCAACTTAACGGGGATGAGTGGGTGCGATCGCCTGGTTACTGTTTTTGCTACGGCAAACCGGCTTACTTTCCAATTTCTCTCTTCCGATTTTTCTCTATTCCTATTCGCATGTCCACTGCCACTCGGCAATATTCGCGGTAATCGGCCAGCCATGACCGTGCGGTTCTACTTGCGACTCGCCAACATCCAAGCACTCATCAACAAAATAGGTGTGGTCAAGATTTACCAGCCAAGCCCAGGCAGCGTCTCCTTTTGTTGTAACGCCCTCATCCCCATCCCACTGCGCGGCTTTCCAGTAGGTGATAGCCTCAGCTTCTGAGGGTGCGCCCATCGCCAAATCTAGCGTGGTGTCTATCGCCTCATTCGCATAGTAGCCCGTGTTGTAATAGTCACCCTGCGCCGACTGTGAATGGTACAGATTGTACATTTCGGTTTGATCATGGCTGCCCCAGCCAAACACCACCACATTGCTGTGCATCAGCGGCTCAATATCATCCCAGCTTTTTCCCTCTACGTTGACCCGAATACCGATAGGTTCCAACATTTCAGCAGTTGCCAGGGCCAGCGCCTGCCGAATACTGTCATCGGCCTTGTACAAGATTGTAAATTCAGCGTCTAAGCCATCCTTCTCAACAATGCCATCCCCATCGCTATCGGCCCAGCCCGCCTCAGCTAAAATCTCTTGTGCTCTCTCCGGCTGACCGTCTTCGATATTGGCCTGAGGCTCTTCCCAAGCCAGCCCACTAACCGGGCCATAGGCAGGTGACCCATACCCTTCTAAAATGCCTTCCACCAAAGCCTGCCGGTCAACCGCGTAGTTAACCGCTTGTCGAATCGCCAAATCTGCCGTGACATCATTGCCAATCGGATCGCCATCTGGCGTGGTGCCGCTGCCCGCAGGCTGGTAGGGAAACATCAGCCCTCGGTTATCAACACTGACAACATCTCGCAGCGTCATTCCCTCAATTTCCTGCACCGCTAGTGATTGAGGCACTGCCGCCACCTGCGCCTGACCTGCTTTTGCCGCTGCAAACGCGCCATCTTCTTCCACAAACAAAAACACCAGTCGCTCAATTCCAGGCGCCTCCCCGTAGTATTCAGGGTTAGCTTCTACAATCAGCTGTTGACCTTCATCCCACTGCACCATTTTGTAGGGGCCAGAGCCGATAGGATTGCGAGCGTAGTCATCGCCATGGGCATGTTCTGGCACAATTCCAAGCGTAATCAGGCGATTGACAAAGGTGCTTTGTGGCTGCTTGAGCTCAAGCTCCACTGTGCGTTCATCCACTGCGGTGGCCTGCTCTAGCTGAGTGACATCGGTAAGGCCGCCGCTTTCGGCGGCTTTGTTGAAAGTGTAGGCAACATCAGCCGCCGTCAACGGTTCACCATCTGAAAAAACAGCATCTTCTCGAATCGTGACCGTCCAAGTTAGGCCATCTTCACTAACGCTGTAGTCAGTGGCCAAATCGTTGACGATCTCTAAATTTTCGTCTCGTTTTAGCAGCGTACTTTGAAACAGTGGCGCACCATAGCGACCCCAGCCCAGGGTTGGGTCATAGCCTTCTTCACTCTCGCCACCAATAGCCAGTACGATTTGCTCCGCAGAGCCAGACTGAGCAGGGGCGCTTTCAGCCACAACGTCTGAGCCGCCATCGGTTGCGGTCTCAGTTGAGGTCGGAGAGCAGCTTGCGATCGCCCATCCAGCGACCAACACACTGAGTAGTCCAATGAGACGACCCCGTTGAATTATTTGCATATTCAGTAGATTGAAACGTATGTGTCAATCGCGTTAAAGCACAAACAACACTATCGTCTTCTACAAACTGCAACAATGCCCTAGGGGGGTATCGGATTATCTGCTTAGCTCTATATGGAACGAAGCTGGGAGAGCTGTCTCCAAATGCCTATCCCATGTCCGAGCGCGATCGCGCCAGTCCAAATCACCTGCTTCACAAAGAGCCTGGCGATAATCTCCCAGCCCATGAAGTGCCCATCTGCGATCGCCGGATAGGCCAACATAATCAGTCCCTGATAGAGAACAAAGCCGCTGAAGAGTGCGATCGCGACCCATAAAAGATGGCCTAGCCAAGACGACTGACTGAATCTTGGTCGAATGCTGGCAAAAGCAGCCACTAATAGCGTGCCAATTCCCATCAGGGCACCCCAGGTAAATGCAGTGGTGCTGAGGGGATAGCCTCTTAATCCAAAGCCCATGGCCTGGTTCACTAGCCAAATTAGCAAGGCAGTTGCGATCGCCGGGCGACGATTCAGCATTACCCCGCTCATGGCGGCAAAGGCCACTAGCGGCGTATGGGCGTAGATTGCGTTACTGGCAGTGCCGAGGGTGAGTAAGGCAAAGGGTAACCAGCGGGAGTGGGCGAGCGATCGCCATCCGTAAGAGAAATCCACACGCTCAGAAGATGCAGTAGAGGTCGGTATCATATTTCTGTCTGACGGAACTGACGGCTACTGTAGTTTTAACTTTTCCACAGCGCATTTACCAGTGCCCCAGAGATAATTAGCGTACCGCCTATTAACGTCCATAGAGTAGGCAATTCACCAAAAAAGGCAACGCCAAGAATGGCAGAAAAAATAACCTGTACGTATGAATATGAGGTTACTTTACCAGCTTTCTCTGCTGCCATCGCTTTCGTGAGTCCTACTTGTCCTACCTGAGTGAACACACCCACCAACAGTAATAATAAAAGCGCGTTAGGGTCTGGGAAAACAAAGTTGTTGCCTAGTAAAAGCAGTGAGATAGGAAGTGCAATAAGCGGAAAATAAAAAATAATAACTGAGCTGTCTTCTGTCTGACTTAGGCGTCGTACGATCACATATGCCACCGCGCTACCAAATGCACCTATTAACGCGGCCATTACACTCAATGGTGGCAGTCCCAACATGGCACCACTGGCCCCAGGCCGAACCATGACTATCAAACCAATAAAACTCAGGGCAATACAGAGCACTGTTGAGCGCTTCACCGGTTCACCTAGAAAAAACAGGGCCAGAATAGCGGTAAAGGCAGGATGCGTGTACTGGAGCACCGTCGCGTCAGCTAATGGAAGCGTAGAGACGGCATAGTAAATACAGACTAACGCCAGTGTCCCCACGCTGCCCCTGGCAACCAACAGCGAATGGTTATGCCCCCACACAGAGAGACGTTTCCGCTTGACATCTGCATAGCTCAGCAACAAAGACACTGCTGCCCGTGCAGCAATAATCTCTAATACGGGAATGCCATAACCTGCCACCGTTTTTACACAAGCCGACATCAGTGCAAACCCTAATGCCGACAGCAATATGTAACGGATAGCAACAGGAATTGCGCTCAGCGTCATTTTGGTAGCCATGACTAGCTCACAGACCTAATTCTATTTTTTGATTTTTATTCAAAAATCAAGATGAACAGCTATAGTGCGACACGCCACCAGCGTTAAAAAATGCCTCAGGCTTTAGACGATAGTATTTATCTTCTACTGCTTGTGATTGCTCATCGTATGGCTTGCTCAGTACTTCTTGCAACTCTTTCACTAACGTGTAGTCACCCTGCATGGCTTGTTGATAGGCAGGGACAATTAACCACTCTCGCCACGCATATTTTGGGTTAGTTTGCTTCATCTTTGCTGATATTTCGGCTATATTTCCATCCTTATTGACGAGGTCGCGCCAGCTATTTAGCCAAGATTTCCACTGTTTATCTAGCTGCGCATTGAGTTGTTGTGATGTTTTACCATAGAAGCTCTTTTTCAATGTTGAGATATCGTCTGGCATGTGGGATAACTCGCGGAAGAAGATAGTGTAATCTACTCCTGAGTCGGTCATTAACTGCATTAGTTTCTTAAACAGCTCTAGGTTAAATTCAGTCAATCCAAGTTTGGCCGCCCACGTTTTTTGAAATTGTTGTTGCATGGCTTCTGCAAAGCCATGGCGTACTTGGTCAAACTGTTCTAAGGCTTCAGCATTGTCTGCGAGTAGCGGTCTCACAGATTGCCAAAACATATGATAATTCGCTGCTGCTGCGCTCGGCTGATTGAAGAAGGAAAAGTGCTCGCCGCCACCCGTCCAAGGTTGAAACCAAGGGTCAAAACTTTCGCAAAACCCAAAGGGTCCATAGTCGAGCGTAAAGCCACCAGCGGCGCAGTTATCGCTATTAAAATTACCCTGGCAGTACCCAACACGGAGCCAATTGGCCACCAGTGACGTGAGACGTTGTTGAAAGAGCTTGGCTAGCTCAACCAATTGATCGGCGAAACTTAGACTTTGATCGATGTCGCTTTTGTATTCTCGCTCGATTAAGTGCAACACGATCATGCGCAATTCTTCTAATGCTTTTGGATGAGCATCGGTGCGAGCGCGCCGAGCAAATAACTCTAGCTGACCCACGCGCAAAAAAGAGGGTGCCACGCGAGTTGAAATGGCCACAGGATTATTTACTAAAACATCAGGTTCAAAGGATTGCGAATCTTGTGAATACCAAGGCCGCATAACGGTCTCAGATTTAGAAACGTACAGAGTCAAAGAGCGCGATGTGGGTACACCTAAAGCGTGCATGTATTCTTGCGCTAAAAACTCTCGCACACTCGAACGAAGTACCGCGCGCCCGTCTGCACCCCGGCAATAAGGCGTGGGTCCCCCCCCTTTTAATTGCATTTCCCAACGCTGACCATTGAGTATTCCTTCGAATATAGATATCGCCCGACCATCGCCATAGCCATTACCCGTACCAAATGGACAATTTTGGACATACTCGGTGCCATAAATCGACAGTGCATAGCCAGTTGCCCAGCCAACCTGACGCATCGGCTCGTGCGCAGCAGAGAGATCGCCAGAAAATACATGGCGAAATTTTTCATCATGCGCTAGCTCGTCGCTCAATCCAAGTTCCTTAAAGAAAGTGCTGCTGTGGGTGACATATTCGGGTTCTGTGAGCGGCGTGGGTGCGACAGGTACGAAGTGACCTGAAAAAACCTGACGAGCACGGCGATCGTCACCCTCTGCAGAGGCATCCGGATCAGCATTTAATGTATCCATTAAAGAGTAATCCGCCAATTGCACAAACTCATCGAAGGTTGTTACGCACGGCTTAGTGGATGGTTTAGATAGAGTTGGCATTGTTGCTAGCATCCGTATTATCCGGAAGGATTCATTTTTAATGAAGAGCTTTGTTGAGGCTAGCATAATTATAGGGTGGCGCTTTCCTGACCGGATGTTATTTGAGATTGTTTTCTAAACTGTAGATTGAAGATAAATTACTTGAGAGGCATTAGCTGGCTAAATTATGCGTGTATTAGTCGTGGAAGATGATGCAGGAATTTCCAGATTTATCCATCAAGGCTTGAATGAGGCAGGGTACGCCGTAGATCTCGCTGCGGATGGCAAGGAAGGCATCGGCTACGCGATCGCAACCGAATATGACGTAATCGTGCTAGATGTCTTGCTTCCCGGAGTAGATGGCCTGAGCATGCTAAAAGATTTGCGTCAACGCGGCTTGCAAACTCCGGTGCTGCTGTTGACGGCGCTGGACACCGTACAAGATCGCGTGCTGGGGCTAGATGCAGGCGCAGATGATTATCTGATTAAGCCATTTGACTTCACAGAACTCTTAGCCCGACTGCGAGCTTTGCTCAGGCGTCCTCCCCTTCAAAACAACGTTGTCCTTCAGGTAGGCAGTTTAGAAATGGATACTGTTCAACACTTGGTAAAGCGGAGCGATCGCGCCATCGACCTCAGCCCTCGCGAATTTTCCTTGCTAGAATACTTAATGCGTCATCCAGACCAAGTGCTCAGTCGGACTCAAATTGCTCAGCATGTCTGGAGCTTTGACTTTTACGGCGATTTCAAAGTAATTGATGTGTATATCGGCTATCTGCGGCGCAAACTCGATCGCAACACACCTTCCTCGATGATTCAAACGGTTAGGGGCGTAGGGTATCGACTCAGTGCCGACAGTGACACGTCTGCCCCTGACTAGTCCTTTTTCGATGTAGCGATGAACTATCGAAAACCCTGGTGCAATTTGCGCTTACGCCTAGTCGCTTGGTACAGCTTGCTAGCAGGACTTTCTATGCTGGCGTCCGACGGCTTTATGTATCTCAGATTTCGCCAGACGCTATTCGATCAGATTGATAATGCGTTAGAGGTCACGACTATTCAAGCACTGAAAAACCTCGATGATGAGGGGGATGCACTAATGTTTGACCCTCGCCAGGAAGCGCCGGTACTGGCTTCCCTGTTGAACGATGCGGGCGTTGAAATTTATCTACTCGCGCCGGATGGCTCTCTGAAAGAGCATCTTGGCGATTCACTTACGCTCCCCACTCTGCAGGGCTTGCAATCTGGTTTTAAGACTATCAAAACAGACGATGGACGGTGGCGAATGTATACGCAGGAGATTTTGCCGCGACCAGATAGGCCTCCCGGCTGGCTGACAGTCGCCCGTTCTCTAGAACCTGTTGATGTCACATTGCAAAACCTGCTCAGTCAACACTTACTAAAAATCCCGCTACTGCTTGGAATCGTAGGGTTAAGCGGCTTATTTCTGGCTAATCGCGCTCTGAAGCCGATTGGTCAAATCACTCGCACTGCAAGGCAGGTCAGCGTCAGTAGCGATTTAACCCAGCGCATTCGCTACCAGGGCACAACAGATGACGAGCTAGCACAACTGGCCAAAATGTTTGATGAAATGCTGGATTCGCTGCAGGCGACCTTTGATCGTGAGAAGCGCTTTACGGCTGATGCTTCCCACGAACTCAGAACGCCCTTGACGGCAATGAAGGGGCAATTGCATGTAGAACTCAGTCAACCCCGCACCGCTCAGGCATATAAAGAAACGCTACAGGCCATGGAACAAGAAGTTGATCGGCTGATTCGTCTTAGCAGCGATCTTTTGCTGCTTTCTCGGCTAGAGCAACAGCGTCAGACTATACAGCTAGACCCGATTAACCTGAGTGACTTATTAGCAGCGATCGCAGAACAGATTCAGCCATTGGCCGACCTGCAGCAGATTCAGTTCTCAACCCATCTCCTGCTCGATCTACAAGTTCGAGGCAGCCCAGATCATCTCATTCGTCTGTTTCTCAATTTGTTGAATAACGCCATCAAGCACACGCCAGTCCAAGGGAACGTTCACTTGAGTACCACGGTGCAAAGGCACTATGTTCATATCCAAGTTGAAGA
>JBCBFY010000141.1:0-11170 GCA_038527325.1 Cyanobacteria bacterium J06614_10 | reverse complement strand
GGCGGGAGCCGTCTTTTGACTGGTGATGATTGAATTAGGGATGTGTTTGTTTGGGCGTAGGGAAGTAGGCGGTCAATGATGTCTTCGAGTTCTCGAGTGGATCTGACGTGCGCTTTTGCGATGAAGCAATCATCACCGGTTACTCGGTCACATTCGACAATTGAGCTGATCTTTTGTATTTCAGAAACAACTTTGGATAGCTGGCCGGGTAGTGGTCGAATTCGAATGTAAAAGGAAAGCGCATAGCCAAGTGGCTTGACGTTGACTGCGATGGTGAAATTTTCGATGGCTCCTGATTCTTTGAGCCTTCTGAGCCGTTCTGAAATGCTGGGTGCGGACATGTTTAGCTTTCGAGCGAGCTCGGCGAGGGATACTCTAGCGTCTGCATGCAGAATCTGTAGTAGCTGCGCATCTACGTCGTCTAGTGCAGATTTTTTTGTTCGAAGGTGATTTTTTATTTTTCCCTGTGATTAATAGCTGCTTCTGTTGTTCTGGCTTTGATTAACTATGTGAAATCAAAAATGACCTTGATAACATGACTGTATGAAAATACAACATATTTGGTCTGCTCCCGTAAAGGCAGTTCCGCCTCACTTTTGGTTTTTAGTCAGCGCTATTTTTCACTATTTGGGTCCATCTTTTGCAGTTCTGTTGTTTGCTCGTGTAGATGTCCTTGGAGTTGCTTGGCTCAGGATTGCAAGTGCTGCACTGGTGTTCTCTTTGTTTGCAAAGCCTTGGAAGGTTTTCCGTGCGGCAAGTCGCGAGACGACTGTTTTGCTGTTGATGTTGGGAGCCTGTTTGGCGCTGATGAATAGTGCCTTTTATCTGGCGATTGATCGTTTGCCGCTGAGTTTGGTTGCAACGATGGAGTTTGTCGGCACCATTGCTGTGGCGCTTTGGGGGTTGAGGTCTTTGCGGAACTATGCGGCTTTGGGGCTGGCGATCGCAGGTGTTTTTCTATTGATCGATGTGCGTGGTTCGAGCGATGGGCTGGGTCTCGCGTTTGCATCGGTGAATGCGCTTTTGTTTGTGACTTACATTGTGTTGGGTCATCGCATTTCCCAGCAGGGTGCGGGCGAAGGGGTGGGTCGATTGAGCGCGGCAATGGTTGCTGCTTTTATTTTTGTGATGCCGATTGGGGTGTCGGATGCGATCGCGGCTTTTGCCCATCCTTTGCTCATTTTGGCTGGAGTTGGTGTGGGGATTAGCTCTTCCGTTGTCCCTTATATTTGCGATCAGCTAGCAATGTCGCAGCTGCCTAGAAACACTTACGCGCTAATGTTAACGTTGCTGCCTGCTACGGCTACTGTGGTGGGTGCTGTGGTCCTTGGGCAGGTGCCGACATTTGTGGAAGTTGTGGGCATTGGACTGGTCATGGTTGGCGTTTCGATTCATAAGCGCTGCTGACGATACAGGTTTCGTCAGCCAGCTCTCTGCTGATGGACGGAGCTACGCCAAAGGAGTACCCTGTCAGGCAATGAGGGATATTTCGATCCACTGGCTGGCTATAGAGCCAAATATTTAGTCCAATTCTAGTCCCGACTCCCAATCTTAATCTCTAAATCTATTAATAAGCATAAGATTCAGGATTTCGGATATTTGCGTAACCCGCAACTAGTCAAAATGCTTCGAGGATTAAGAGCTAGGCGATCTGAGTAGTGCAGATAGAGGTGTATCGGTGTTTGCTGATGATGCGCCATTGCGGCATCAACCTCTCTCGTAATGCCAGGCATTTCTCGATGCTGACTCGAAGCGATCTGCTTGCCCTCTGCTGACAACGATGTTAATGTCACCGCCTTCATCCAAGGTCAATATAACGACACCCAAAGCACGAGAAGAGTTATTGCTATCCAGGCTGGATTCTTCCTAAGCCTTTCGGAAAGAGATGATTCAAGCTTCGCCATCAATCTAATTCAAAACCGCTGCAGTTTTCTGCCATTAAAGCGTACCACTGAGATGCGATTTCAGCCTTTAGCGTGCTACATCTACATCTACAGCTAGCTACCTTCTACCTTACCTAACTAGCCGGGGCTAGAATCTGCCCAAACTTAGTAAAACCTGAAAATTCAAAGCCAAAGTTGTTGAAAAAATAGTCAGCGTAGAGCGTTTCATAGGGCTTGAATCCCATAGACTCGTAAGCTTTATAAGCACGGTCATTGCCATTGACGACCATTATGCCCACGTGAAGCCGATCTTTTTGCCGAGCTTGCTCCAGCAGCGATCGCAGCAAAAACTTACCGACCCCTTGCCCTCTAGCTTCAGCAACAACTGCGACATACTCAATAATCCAAGGCGCCTGAGGCTTAAAAAACATAGGCTTTGGCTCCCCTCCAAAAAACTGAAGATAGCGATCGCAAAAGGCTTGCTCAGCCTGCGCCGACCAGCCCAAAAGCTGAGCGACTTCGCCCATTCGGTCGAGACGGATCGGTCGATAATCCTCTGCCACCGCCGCATAAATAGAAGCTGCCGCCACCGGCCGCCCCTCGCGTTCCACAATCAAAAAATCATCAACCTGACTCCAGTTCGTGGCTTCGGCCCTAAGGATGGCAGCAATAAAGGCTTCCGCCTCAGTCGAGCTCTCCTGCAGCAAACCATCCCAGAAACTGTGATTCTCCGGCGGCAGAGACGACTCATAAATAACATGAGACAAAAATGAAATGTCAGCGGCAGTTGCAAAACGGGTTGTTAACATCATTCACCTCTAAGACATACAATCGGTATGTATCTAAGATGAATCAATCCAC
The DNA here is from genome assembly GCA_038527325.1 of Cyanobacteria bacterium J06614_10. Lineage (GTDB taxonomy): Bacteria > Cyanobacteriota > Cyanobacteriia > Phormidesmidales > Phormidesmidaceae > Phormidesmis. Next base: position 8,426 of record JBCBFY010000141.1, on the reverse strand, counting down.
TTGAATTGTCAAGATACATTCTGTCTGTATGTATTTATTCTTGACCTGAAAGTCAGTGAGATATGGCTACCAAACTTACGAAAGCTGAGCAAACCCGTCGTACCCGCCGAGCGATACTTGACCGCGCCTATCAGCTATTTGCTGACCAAGGCTATGCTGCCACCGGAACAGAAAAGATAATTCAAGGGCTAGGAATTACACGGGGGGCGCTCTACCACCAGTTCAAAGGAGGCAAGCAGGCCGTGTTTGAAGCGGTCGTAGAAGAAGCCTATGGCAAAATTGCTGATTACATTACTGACCGGGTCCGCTTGTTAGAAGATAAGGGTGTAGATAGCTGGGAGCAGCTGGTACAGGGTTTGCTAGCATTTTTAGAAATTGCTCAACAGGACGATTTGCGCCGGATTGTGTTTCTTGATGCCCCGGCTGTATTGCCTGCAGAGACGCTAGTGCAGCTTGACCAGTATGGCTTTGGGCGGCTTCGGGAAGCCATCGAGGAGATGGTAGACGAAGGGCAGCTCGACGTTGTGGATGCAGAAGGGTTTTCCCACTTACTAAATGGCGCTTTGAATGAGCTAGCAGCTTGGGTAGCCCAGAGCCCAAATTCTAAACGGCTGAAAACGTCTCAAGCTTTAGTGAAAGCGCTGTTGGAACAGCACAGGGTTTCGTGACGTGAATGATCACCACGCTGTTACTGCTTCCACAAACTGCAAGGAGACAGCCTCTTCACATGGTGACTGAAGCATCGCTAAGGGGGGAATTCTGCAACAGAACGCGCCTACTAAATTCCTGTTCCATGACGCAGATCCAGCTCCTAACGCCTGAACAAATTGCGATGATTCCTGACTATCAGGAAAAGTGGAAACGCCTATATCTATCAACGGAGCCAATAAAGCAAGTTCGAGCGGCGGCGGCGATCAAAGGTGCATATGCCGTCATGAAAAAGCCAGAGCCAGAAGTTGTTTTTTGTAGCAGTCCTCAGGCAGCATTAAATCTGTTGAGAGAACATGTAGCAACAGCCAATATTCCTAACATAGACTCCAATCTAGGGCCGGACGGATTCCCACGTGATTTCTCTCAGTTTTTTCTGCAAACAGCGCTACAGGTTATCAAAACCAAAAAGAAACAGCAGCAAGCCGGAATCAAACCGCTGCACGATTTGCGGCTCAAGGTGATGAACAATCCCCAGAAGCGCATCGGCAAGCATATCAATAGACGCTTGCCGAAAGACGTCAGTGTTCGAGATGTCGCCGAGCAGGCTTTCTCCAGCAATGGCTTGTTCGAGCAAATGCGTCAAAATGCTCATCGAGAAAAAGGTGTGCGCAATCCATCCCCCTTCTCTGATACGCAGAATGACTTTTCTGTTCAAGACTGGGCAAAAATAGAATCAGGGGCTTTTTGCATAACCCCCCGAAAAGGTAAATTCCAGATTAAGACATTCGAGACTCGTCAACCGAGAAGATCTGCTTCTCTCTAGAGCTATATGTACTGATATGACCTTCCTTGAAGTCGGCATGTTCAAGGAGCTCTTGAACTAAGTGCTTTGAAGCTAAATCGTAAAGGTCATGTGGACCATCGTCTGTGTGTGTGTCAATACTCGCCTCAGCGATGAGCCAGTCAGCGACTAATCGTAACTGCTCAGGGAGCAGTGTCATCATGACAGCTACCCTGGCTTGATTCGCCTCAATCGTATCTGTATCGAGTTCAACGATAGCCTCAGTCGTATCTGTATCGAGTTCGACGATAGCCTCAGTTGTATTGGTCATGGTAATTTCCTTGATTCTCAGTTGATAGATAGCTGAGTGGAGCCCGTTCCTCTGTACTTAGTCATATTTTACTGTTGCAGAGTACAAGCTATTCTCTGTTTACATAATGCAAACAGATGTTCAGGCTCTAAGTTTGCATAGCTTCGGTAGCCAGTTTCTTTAGAGCACTCTGGGCTACTGTCTCAGCTCTAGCAGAGGTGACTTTTTGATACCTCAGTGTGGTCATGATGGACTCATGTCCCATTAGTGCCCTCAGCTCCTCAATCCCCATCAGGCCAACGCGCTCAGTCGCAAAAGTATGACGCAGATCGTGCAGTCTAGCCCCTTCTAGCTCGGGAATATTTGCAATCAACCGTCGCCAGTTCTGATGCACCGTGCGGTAGCTCAATCGGCTAACGTTGCCCGCTATCGGCTGCTGTGCTGTGAATAAAGCCGGGCAACGATGATGCCGATAGTGCTTGAGGTAGGTATTGAGCAGCTGGGCCGCATCATCGCTGTAAAAGCACCAGCGCTGCTTGTTACCCTTACCAATGACCTGAAACTTCTGTTGTTCGAGATCGACTTGCTCAAAATCAAGCGCCAGTAGCTCAGAAATTCGCGCTCCACTACGATGCAACAATCTTACAATCGTATGGGTGCGGCAGTCTGTTTCAACCGCTTTGTACATCTTCTGAAGCTGGTCTGGTGTGAGATAGCGAATGGCTTCATCAGAATCATGCTCGCCTTTGTTGACATCAGGCTTACGTCGCTTTAGTTTGGCAATTGGATTCGCTTTAATATGTTGTTTTTCTACCGCATAGTTGAACAAAGCTTGAATCGTTGCCTGATGCCGATGGTGGGTTGTATAGGCCAAGTGCGAGAGACTATCGAGATACTCAGTCAAGAGGGTACGATCGCAAATTTCAATCGGCCAGCTGCCGTACTGAGCCAGCAAGGGCATCAGCGTCAGCTCATATGATTTCACCGTCTTCTGAGCTAGACCTGGTCGGTCTAAAAACTGCGTGGTCACCATCGCTAGAGAAATCGGCATGACTCTGAAATAAAGGTAAACGTCAGCAGCAAACGCTAGCCTTCACTCTATCGTTTAGACAGACCGTTATTTCGATAGTTAATTAAAGCTTTGAAATCTTCAACCGTCCCAAAGCCCGGAGAGTCGCTGGCTGATTACGTCCATCGGCTCCGCTCAGCCCTCGGAATAAGTCAGCAGGCCGTCGCTGACAAATCCGGCATCCACGCTCAGAGCATTGGCAAGATTGAGCGTGGCCATACGACGGTGCTCAAAGCCAAGACTAAACGCGGACTAGCTTACGCCCTAGACGTCCCCGAAGCCCACCTGGAGGCAGCGGCAAAAGGGATCGCGGTTGAGGAAACCGGCGCACTCAAGTTTTGCCCGCAGTGCTGGCAACCGGGTAACGCACCAGATCCGATGTGGCTGCATGTTCACGCCCACTACTGTTTCCGCTGTGGTAGCGAACTCCGTCATACCTGCGTTCAATGCGATGCGCCCATCACCTCTTTGAAGCATCGCTTCTGCCCCTACTGCGGCACCGCATACAAGGCACCCGAGAGCACAGAGAGCTAACACCGATGTCGGAGCAAAGCGCGAATACCTCCTCAAAACGGCTTCAGATCTTAGGTGATGATGAAATTGAAGAACTCTACGGCCTGCCTCATTTCACCCCTGAAGAGCAGGCCGAGTACTTTGCGCTATCGCCCCAAGACATTGCTGCTATCAAGCCGCTGCACGGCCTCAAGTCTCAGATCTACGCCATCTTACAGCTGGGCTACTTCAGAGCCCGCCATCGCTTTTTTATCTTTCCGTTTTCTGCCGTAAGCGCAGACATTCACTACATCCAAGCGCAATACTTCCCTAGCTTTGAACTCACCGAATATGAGCCGACGAAACCGACTAGGCTGAAGCACCAGCAAATTATTCTAGAGCTTTGTGACTATCGGCAATGCGACGACACAGCGCGTCAAACCCTACTGGTCAAAGCGCAGCAAGCAGCCAAAACCTGTAGCAAACCGATCTATATCTTTCGAGAGCTGCTTCGTCATTTGGAGGCCGAGCGGCTCATTGCCCCTGGCTATAGCTTTTTACAAGATGTCGTCGGCCAAGCCATCGGCACTGAGCAAGACCGTCTGGTGCTCAGGGTAAAACAACAGCTATCGCAAACGGATACACAGGCGTTGAATCAGCTGATTGAAAACGCACCAGGACTATACGAAATTACTCAACTCAAAAGGGAACCGAGAAGCTTCAGTCTGAGTGAAGTCAAGCGGGAGATCAGCCGATGTGAGCAGATTCAGAGTCTATATAAACTGACAAAAACGCTGCTGCCTGCGCTGGAAATTTCCAGGGAAAGCATCAAATACTATGCGTCATTGGTGAACTACTACTCCGTCTTTCGGCTCAATCAGTTGTCTCAAGGCGTGGCGCATGTGTATCTGCTTTGTTTTATTCATCACCGTTATCAACGCGCTCACGACAACCTGCTCAGCAGCCTGATCCACAAAGTAAAACAGTACGTCGAAGACAGTAAAGTTGCCGCCAAGGAACGGGTTTATGAGTATCGGGTAGAGAACAACCAAAACTTGGCGAAGGCCGGGCAGGTACTCAAGCTCTTCACCGATGACAGCATTCCTGAAGATGCTTCCTTTCAATCCGTTCAGGCCACAGCATTTGGCATTCTAGACCGTCAGAAGCTGGCGTTTGTCGCAGAGCATATTGTCGCTGAAGCAACGTTCGATGAAACAGCCTTTCAATGGGAGCACATCGACACCTTGGCGCAAGGGTTCAAGTGCAACCTACGGCCTATTTTGCAGGCGGTTGAGTTTGCCAGTGCACCTGGACATGCACCTGTTCTCGAAGCACTCCAGTTCCTGAAAGCGGTCATTCAAAAGGGTAAACCGTTGAGCCAGTATCGCTCAGATGCCTTTCCTATGCAGTGCATTCCAGATGCGACTAAGCGCTATCTCTATGCGGCTGGTGACGACAGCGGGCAGCTGCTACCGGATCGCTATGAGTTTTTGATCTATCGCTTACTGCGCCACGGTTTGGATTCTGGTGACATCTTCTGCCGAGACAGTGTGCGCTTTCGCAGTTTCGAGGATGATTTACTCAGTGAGAAACAATGGAAAGCAAAGGCTGAGCTGATTGCTGCCACTGGCTTAGCAACGCTGAAACAGCCGATTCAAGACCATTTAGCCGAACTCGAACAGCAGCTAGAAGACCGACTCGCTCAGGTTAATCAGCGGTTGAGCTCAGGGGAGAATGAGCACTTTGAGCTGAAGCCACGCGGCCAATGGTCGCTCTCTTCGCCGGGTATTCGAGACGCAGAGAATCATCCGATGTTCAGTGATTTGAAGAAAGTCAATCTCAGCAGTGTTCTACATTTCGTCAATCAGCGCTGTCACTTTACCGATGCGCTCTGTCATATTCTCGGACGCTACACCAAACACACCGCAGACGAGCGGATATTGATCGCCGCTCTAATGGCTTGGGGCACCAATATGGGCATTGGTCAGATGGCCGAAACCTCTGACATTGACTACCACACTTTAGCTGATGCTTCCGACAACTTTCTGCGACCAGAAACGCTCGAAGTGGCCAATGACCTGGTCTGCAATGCCACCTATGAGCTACCCATTTTTAGTCAGTACGACGTCGGTGATGCGCTCCATTCCAGCAGCGATGGGCAAAAGTTTGAGAGTCAGATTGAGACGATCAACTCGCGCCATTCACCCAAGTACTTCGGCCTCAAAAAAGGGATCGTCTCCTACACCTTGGTCGCCAACCACATTCCTATCAATGCCAGGATTATCGGGGCCAATGAGCACGAAAGTCATTATGTTTTTGATCTGTTGTTTAACAACACAACTGATATCCAACCAACGGTTCACTCAACTGACACGCATGGTGCTAATCAAGTGAACTTTGCGCTCTTGCACCTATTTGGCTATGAGTTTGCCCCACGATATAAGGATATCTATGGGACGATGAGTCGCTCGCTCTATGGCTTTCAGCATCCCAGTAAGTATGGTGATGCGATTCTCAATCCGATCCGAAAAATCAATACGAAACTCATCCGAGCGGAGTGGGATAATATTCAAAGAATCATGGTGTCGCTGGCCTTAAAGACGACGACTCAGAGCATCATTGTCGGTAAGCTCAGCGCCTATGCCCGCAGAAACAAAACGCGGCAGGCGCTGTGGGAATACGACAATATTATCAAGAGCCTTTATCTGCTCGATTTTGTGGATCGCCTAGCGCTCAGGCAGAACGTTCAGCGGGTGCTCAACCGAGGGGAAAGCTATCACCAGCTGCGACGGGTGATCTCTTATGCCAATTTTGGCAAGCTGCGCTTTAAGACTGAGTATGAGCAGCAGATCTGGGGGGAGTGCGCTCGGCTGCTCACCAATTGCATCGTCTATTACAACATGCTGATCCTCTCCAAGCTCTTTACTCACAGTGAGCGTCAGCAGGATAGCGACAGGATGGAACTACTCAAGATGGTCTCGCCCATCGCTTGGCAGCACCTTATCTTTCATGGCCGCTATGAGTTCTACAAAGCGCCTGAATTCATTGACATGGAAGCAATCCTACAGCAACTGAAGCATAGGCCGATTCAGTAAGTCTCATTCGTCTCGTTCTGGAATTTACCTTTTCGGGGGGTTATGCAAAAAGCCCCAATCACAGTTGTCTTGGCTGCCAGGCAAGAACATCTTCTTACGTACTTGGCTAAGAGGTTGGATTCAAGGGATGTTAATGCCCCAAATCTATGGTGTTTCTCATCCCCCATTTAAGTCGCTTTCAAGACGTGGACAGTCAGCGCGATCGCATCCTCACCCAAACAAACCCCGACACCACAGAAACCTACGCCGTTTTCGTACCTCCGCACATCGCACGGTCCATTCAAGCAGCCAGCCAATACGCACACAGTCACTACACCGAAGCCGTGTTTCCTCGACTGGTTGAATAGTAGAAAGAAACAGGTTCAAAGATACTCAAGCAACATCAACTTTGAAGATGCGTACATCTTCAAAAACCTCTAAGCATTTCTAAGCATTTCAAAGTCTCTTTTTGAGACTAATTAAACTCTAATTGAGTCTCTTGATGATTTTATTCTGTCTTATGATGAAATGAAATGAGAAAATTTAGTGTCGTCGACTACGATTCACTCAGCACTCCAGGCCAGTTCTCATCGGCTCTGCTGATATTGCCAGGAATATCCTGCTCCCACTGCCGCTGAACTCCTTGGCTATAGTTCAAATACAACCTGCCATCTACGATTCGCCACGCTTCAGGGTCAATCGACGCCGTATATCCCTCACTCACCGCCCAGGCGCAGAACCCTCCATACTGAGGCGCATACTGCTCAGGATTAGCCGCAAACAAATCTCGATTTTCTGCGCTAGCAAATTGCCAAGTTGCATTCCTCCAGCTGTAAGCGAACTCCGGACGTCCAGATATCGCCGCCCCTTCAGCAAAATAAGCCACCGGGTCTGTCCCCCGTATTGCCAACCCTGCATCATCCACGAAATATCGAATTACCGTATTATCTGCCTTCTCTGTATCAGCGTCGGCATCAGTGCTTTTAGCATCGGCAACAATAGCTGGCTGAGGCGACCCATGGCCAACCGGCATCTCATCGACCCTATCACTGCTAACAGAAGCAGCTGCACAGCCAGCTGTCAGCAGTAAGCAAACCGCGATCGCAACCCGGACACAAACAGTCCTCTTCATAACGCAATCCACATGAAATCACTCTCATCAGTTAACCTCAGGAAACTGAGTAGTAGATGAGAATCTACGCTGCTGAGAATCTACGCTGCCGCCAGTTGCTCATCCCAAAACGCCGCTTCCACCTTGTGCCCATCCAAATCTCGAACAAAACAACCATAGTAAGGCTGTCCATATTCCTCCCTTCCACCAGGCGCACCGTCTTCTGTGGCACCTGCTGCGATCGCAGCCTCATAAAACGCATCCACAGCAGCCTTATCCGGTGCAATAAACCCAACATGGGTACCATTTCCAACCGTTGCCGTCCGATTGTCAAACGGCGTCTGCACCCAAAACTCTGGGTATATCTTTCCGTAAGCGATCGCATCTGGATACTCCATCAGTCGCTGACAACCCAACGTCGCCAACACCTTGTCGTAAAAAGCAACCGCCCGCTCAAAATTATTCGTACCAATTGAAACATGAGAAAGAATACTGGGATTTTCCATAGGTAAACCCTCCATCGCTCACAAGTAGCCTCATCGACTAACCCCACAGTACAAAAAAAGCGCGTCTCAGACTATCCCTTCGTAACCTTCTCGCCAAGAATAGCAACAATGTAAACAGTCCCTGAAACAACAAAAGCAAACAACAAACCCGTAATTACAGAAAAATTCCTGCCCACGTCATTTACTAGCCTAGCCATCGCTTCCGCTTGCTGCTTCGTTAGCTCCGCACCACCAAAAAAGCCATCTCCATCCAGGTCATACCGGTTCAAATCCCACTGAGCATAAACATCCTCAACCGCCGCCGAACCAACGATCAATAAATATACTGACAAAAATACAACAATACTTACCCAAAACCATCTGCCCCGTCGCCGCCCAAACAAACGCCTTCTCCCAACCACAATCACCGCCAAACACACAGCGCAGAATGCA
>JBCBFY010000140.1:0-11291 GCA_038527325.1 Cyanobacteria bacterium J06614_10 | reverse complement strand
CAACAGCTGAAGCAGGCCTTTCCAAATTTGCCTGTTCTCGTTTTGAGCGCGCAGGCAGAACCGGTTTTGCAGGCAGCTGCAGAGCGGATGGGCGCAAATGCTTACGGTACGCGGAGCATGTCGGTGAGGCGGCTAGCTCAGCTGATTCGTCAGACCTCTGCGGGTATTTCCACGAGCGCAGAGGGGCGCGATCGCGATGCAATGGCTCAGTCAGACGTGGGGCCGGGCGGCGGGTCGCAATCTGTTCAATCTAATGCACAGCCCAGTGCTCGACCTAATTCTTCATCTAGGCAAGATCGCACCGCTTCCCTCTCTCGCCTAAACGATATTCCAGGTCCCCTTACCGCGATGCGAATCAGTATGCGGCTCTCGGGCGTTCGGCAAATAAACCAGTCGCTTTCAGACGTCGAAAAGGCTAGGCAGCAGACTGCTTCCTGGCTAAACCAGGCGGTGCTAGCGGGCAAAAAGAGAGAGCTGATTGCTGCTCGATGGCTAATGTCGGCGCTATGGCGCACACCTCGGTTTGAGTCGGGCGCGGCGGAAGCTCAGCTGGTGGGTGCTGGTGCTGGTCGCCCCGGTCGTTCAGCCAGCACAGACTGGATTCGGTTTGCGCAGGGGCAGTATGGCGGTACCAATGCCGATAGGACTGCCGCGCGATATTTAGACCGCGATGCGCTGATTCCGACGGCGACGGCGGCCGTTGCAGCCATAGAGGCGCGGCAATCTGGCGGACTGCAAGGACCTGCAGGAGATGTGCAGAATGCTGTTTTTGAAGGGGTTTTTGCCAAGCTACAGCGTCCGCTCAAAAATATTAGCGACTACCCATTAGAAATTGATATTCTGCGCCCCGACAAAAAATTAGAGTTGTTGTATTTGGTGCTGAGGCAGCTCGAAGATTTGCTCGCAGACCTGAGAGCGTCTGACCTACAGCCAGGACAGCTGCCCTCGCGGTCTGCCCGAGTGATTCGCGATCTTTGGGATGCTGTGAATACAGACTTTTTTGGCAAATATTACACGGTGCGGATCGGCAATGTAGAAGAAGAAGTGGTCACTATTTTGCAGCGTGAGCAGCCGGTGGTGGAGGCGCAAATTTTAGAGAATATTCCGATGGTGCCTGAGCTGTTTGGCCACTGGCTTTTTCAGGAGCCGATGGTGATTGAGAGTTCGCCTTATTTGGCCAGCACGCCTCAAGCGATCGCCTACAGTGAGCGCCTGCTCGAAAATCTCACGATCCAGGTAGCCAATGCGGTGATTCAACCTTTGCTGAACCGCCTAGCAGACATTGAACCGATTAAAAAAAGCCTCTACACCAGCCGTTTGATGTCTTCTCGGGAGATTGAGCGCTTTCGCAACGATCTCTCTTGGCGCTACCGCATGGACCGGCTTGTAAATGAGCCCAAAGCCATCTTCGAGAGTCGCTACAATCTTTTTACGCTGACGCCGGGCGGGATTGCTCGCACCTCTATCTATGCGCCCCGGCGGGCCGAGCTAGATCGGCTCAAGGGTATTCCGCTGGTGGTGACGCTGGCGATGGAAACCCGAGATGCGCTCTCACCTCGTTTGCGGACTGCCATCTCATTTATCGGTAGCAGCGTTGTGTATGTGCTCACTGAAGTGTTGGGACGGGGCATTGGCCTAGTCGGCAGAGGCATTTTTAAGGGGATGGGGGCAGCTTGGCAAGATTCGAAGGGAAAAGGGAGCGATCGCAGCACGTTCACCAATTCGCAGTCTTACCGAAACACTTACGTCGAAAATCCATACTCGCAAGATTTCAACGAGTGGGAATAAGGGGGCTAGCAGTAAGTATTAGCAAAGCGTAGGTGATATTTCATTTGCTTGAGAATCTAAGATGGTTAAAGTTTTTACCTACGGTAACGTCATCGTTCAAGTAATGACCCGTGATGAGCACGGCCCGCCTCATGTGCATGTGGTTTCCCCAGATTACTCGGTAGAGTTGGATATTTCAGCGCCGGAAGTGGTTGTAAAACCGCTTTCTAAAAAGAAGCAGATTAAGCACACACCTAAGTTCATAAAAGAAGCGATTGCGCAGGTAACGGCTCATAGAGAAGAGTGCAAGAATATTTGGAAGCAGTACGTCAACAAAGGAGAGTTCATTGATGATTAAAGCCGTTCAATACTTGCCTATCAGTCGAGAAGTCGAAGTGCTCCTAATGGATAACTCACGCCATGCATGGCAAGTTGATAACTTGGAGATGGTCATTAACGTTGACGGGAAAATAGAGCCGCTGCCAACGCCAACGAGAGAGCAACTGATAGATGTTATTCCCTATGGTGGTGGAGCATACATCTATTGGCCTCAGATAGAGCAGATGTTCGAGTTAGATGCACTGCTAAACGGTGTTTATGGTCGAGAAAGCTGGATGCAAAAGCTGAAAAGCACGGTTGCCGCATAACCATAAGGGACTGGCGTAACACCTAAGACAGATTAGTCGGGTTTTATCGGGCATCGTTTTAGTCAACGCGTTATTCTAAATTTGTTAGATTTATGCTCCTCTATGTCCCAGTCTATTTGCATTCTCGGTGGTGGCTTCGGCGGTCTGTATACAGCCCTTGCGCTCAGTAAGCTCAATTGGGACGCGGCTCAGCCCGATATTGTGCTGGTCGATCAGCGCGATCGCTTTGTCTTTGCCCCCCTGCTATACGAGCTGGTTACGGGCGAACTCCAAACCTGGGAAATCGCCCCTCCCTACGAAGAACTCTTGGCGAATACCGGCGTGCGCTTTCACCAGAGCGGCGTAGACAGCATCGATATCAACGGGCAAACCGTAGCGCTCACAGACGACCAGTCTCTCACCTATGACCGCATCGTGCTGGCGCTCGGCGGAGAAACGCCCATGGACATGGCGCCCGGTGTCGCAGAGCACGCCATTCCTTTCCGCACCTTAGAAGATGCTTACCGGCTCAAAGAACGACTGAGACAGCTGGAAGATGCCAACCCCGAAAAAATTCGGGTCGCCATTGTCGGCGGTGGCTACAGCGGTGTGGAGATCGCTTGCAAAGTTGCAGAGCGTCTGGGCGATAAGGGCCGCGTGCGGATCGTGGAGCGGGCAGGTAGCATCCTGCAAACCTCCCCAAAATTCAATCAAGAAGCCGCCAAAAAAGCGCTGAGTGAAAAAGACGTGTGGGTCGACTACGAAACGACCGTAACGGCGGTGACGGCTGATTCGATTTCACTAGAGTACAAAGACAAAGTAGATACGATTCCTGTCGACATTGTGCTGTGGACGGTGGGTAGCAAAGTGAGCCCGGCGCTAGATGCCCTCGATCTGCCTCGCAATCAGCGCAGACAGTTCACCATCGACCCGACGCTACAGGTTACTGGCCAGCCGACAATATTCGCCCTGGGTGACCTAGCAGATGGCGTAGATACAACTGGGCAAACGGTACCGCCCACAGCGCAAGCAGCGCTTCAGCAGGCAGACTATGCCGCTTGGAACATCTGGGCGAGCCTGACCGGTCGACCCTTACTGCCCTTCCGCTATCAGCATCTGGGTGAAATGATGACCCTCGGCAGCGACAACGCTACCCTGACTGGCCTAGGCATCAAGCTAGACGGCAGCCTGGCCCATCTGGCCAGACGCCTAACTTACCTCTATCGCATGCCTACCCTAGAGCACCAGATTCGAGTTGGGCTCAACTGGCTGACTCAGCCTGTGCAAGATTTGCTAGTAAAAACAGAAAAATAATACTGAAGCAGTGCTGAAACAGTACCGAAAAGAGTACTGAAGTATGAATTATGACAAAAATGATGTCAGTAGTTTCGACATCATCGGCCATAATGCATTATTCGTTCTTTTTCATACATGCTTTCCTCTGTGTCTCCTTCTGTGCCCCCCGCTGCTGTTTCACAGACGCTTCCCAAAGTCATATTTCTAGATGCCTTTGGTACCCTATTTGGAGTAAAGAGTAGCGTTGGCGAACTATATAGCGGTCTTGCGCGGACCGCTCAGGTCAATACTGATCCGCAAGCGGTTAACCGAGCGTTTTATCAGAGTTTCACCGCTGCTGAAAGGTTGGCGTTTCCCCACGCGGTTGCCTCGGCGATTCCAGAGCTTGAGTATCGCTGGTGGAAGGCCATTGTGGCTGAGACCTTCGACCGGGTCGGCGCTCTCGGTAAGTTCGAAGACTTCGATACGTTTTATGCCGGGCTCTACGGCTACTTTGAAACCAGCGCACCTTGGCGCGTTTATCCCGATACGCTGGCCTCTTTGAATCGATGGCATGGGATGGGCATAGGTCTAGGGGTTATTTCTAATTTTGATTCTCGTTTGTACCGAGTTTTGAGCGTTTTGGGGTTGTCTAACTACTTTCAGTCAGTCACCATTTCGACTGAAGTGGGTGCGGCTAAACCCTCTCCTGAGATTTTTCAGGCGGCTTTGGCGAAGCATCGCTGCGCTGCGCGAGATGCTTGGCACATAGGTGATAGTCGGTCGGAAGACTACGTGGGAGCAGAGGCGGCTGGCCTGCGAGCGGTGCTAATTGCCCGTTAGGTGCCGATCATCGGTAGTGGATTGTTGTAATGGGATGTCTTCTAGATGGTGAGGAAACTGTCTGATAGGAGGCAGGGTCTAAGTGTTAGTTACTAATGGCTATGTGCTTTCAGTACCTATTAGAAAGTCCACTCGTAGGGACGTTGAATTAATGATTTGTGAACGTAAGTTGATGATTCGGGAATCTTACAGGGTGAAGCTTCTTTGCGCTGCTGCTACCATGACTCCTTCGCGTTCTCTACTGTTTAAGTTATCTGTATTTGGCTTCTTGGCGATCGCATGGGCAGCGCCGCTAAAAGCCTTTTCGGTGGCCAAAGCTCAGACGGTTTCTCAAGTAAACTTGCCGCCTTCGCTACCGCCAGAAACTGTGCCTAGCGAACCGCTCCCCCCCGCCGATGTCTCTCCTGTGCGCCCGACAGAGACACTGCCCGATCAACCCTTACCTCAGCTGCCCCCAGTCGATGAGCTGCTGGGCGATCCAGATGGATCAAACACACCAGGCGGCGTCACCAGCGGCCCCGAAGAAACCTTTGTAATCAGCGGAATCGAGCTGGAGGGCAGCACGGTTTTTACCACTGAAGATTTTGCTGAGCTATTTGCGCAGTACATCGACCGGCCAGTGACGTTTAATGAGCTGCTGCAGCTGCGTTCTGCAGTGACGCAGCGATATGTAGAAGAAGGCTTTTTAACCTCGGGCGCCTTTATTCCGCCGCAGACCCTAGAGGAAGGTGTGGTCACCGTTCAGGTGATTGAAGGGGTGATCGAAGAGATTGAGATCGTCGGTACCCGGCGGCTGAATCCAGACTATATTCGCAGTCGTTTGGGATTGGCCGCGCAGCCACCTATCAATGCCGATGAGCTACTAGAAGGATTGCAGCGGTTGCAGATTGACCCGTTGATAGAAACGGTCTCTGCTGACTTGCAGGCCGGTGTGCAGCCAGGTACTAGCATTCTGCGAGTAGAGGTGACTGAGGCTGACTCTTTTGACCTGACTGTGGGGATAGATAACGGGCGATCGCCTAATATTGGCAGCTTTCGCCGTCGGATAGATATCAACGAGGGCAATGTGTTTGGCATTGGCGATCGCGCCTTTGTGGGCTATGCCAATACCGACGGTAGCAACAGCCTAGACCTGAGCTATTCCATTCCGGTGAGCCCTCGCAACACGCGGGTTATTTTAGAAGGCGGCATTTCTGAGAGCCGCGTGATCGACGATACGTTCGATGTGCTCGATATCAGCTCGGACGCGTTTTACTACGAAGTGGGGGTCGAGCACCCACTGATAGAAACGCCGACGGAGGAGCTGACGCTGGGCTTCGAACTGTCTCACAAAGAAAATCAAACCCGACTTGGCATTGATAATATTGGCCCTTTTCCCCTATCGCCCGGTGCCGACGACAATGGTGAAACCCGGGTGACGGCCTTGCGCTTTTCTCAGGCTTGGACCCAGCGCAGTCAGCAGCAGGTCTTTGCAGCTCGCTCTCAGTTCAACCTAGGCGTCGATATTCTCAATGCCACGAACAATGATGGCGATGAGCCTGACAGTCAGTTTTTGTCTTGGCGGGGGCAGGGGCAGTGGGTGCGTCTGTTGGGTAGAGATTCTCTCTTTTTCCTTAGAAGCGATGTGCAGCTAGCGAGCGATCGCCTCCTGTCTTCAGAGCAATTCGGCCTGGGTGGTCAGCAAACCGTGCGGGGCTATCGCCAAGACGCGCTGCTAAGAGACAATGGCGCGCTGGTCTCGGCAGAAGCCCGCTTCCCCATCATTCGCTTTTCCGACGACAGCATTGTGCAAATCACCCCTTTCTTAGACATGGGTACCGCCTGGAACCACAGCGACAATCCAGATGGCAACAACTTTCTAGTGGGCACAGGCTTTGGCCTGCTGTGGCAGCAGAGTGACAACCTCTCTGCGCGCATCGACTGGGGCATTCCCCTCGTGGATATCGACAGCACCAGCGACACCCTCCAGGACAACGGCATTTACTTCTCGCTGCAGTACAACCTGTTCTAAGTCTCTTTAATAGCGCCAGTATCGGCGTCCGTAGGTAAACGCTCCCACCGTAATGCCGACAATAGAAAAATAGTCTATCCCGCCAACAAGCAAACTCCTGACGGGCAAAAAGCCGCGTAAAAACAGGACAACTAGCACGCAGCCAACTAGAGCCCATAGCGTACCTGCTCTCAGCATCACCTGACGGAAAAACCGCTCTGTGATCACCACCGCCAGCGCACCAATCCCCAGTGACACAGCTGCGGGCACGAGCAGTGCTATCAGTGGCAGCAGAACCTGAGGCAGCGGAATTTCAAATTCTGTGTTGGTGGCAATTTCGAACAGTGCCAGCCACAGCAAAAAGTCGAGTACCACCGTAATGACGATGGTGACGAAGGCGCTCTGAAAAAGCTCTGCCCAGGGCAGATACTTCATGGGCCGAAAAGGATTTGACATGGTGAATAGGGTGGTTAGTATCGAGGAAAGCAGGCGTCGACAGCAAAGGTGACTTGAGCCGTTACTCAAATGTCAGGGCTTGGCCACGTACTGTCGTATCGATTTTGCCGCGATTGTACACAATCTGACCGCCGACGAGGGTGACCACTGGCCAGCCGGTCAGATCCCACCCTTCAAAGGGGCTCCATCCGCACTTGGTTTGTAGCTCTTCGCGGCGGACAGGACGGTAGGTAGAGAGGTCTACCAGGACTAAGTCGGCATCGTAGCCAGGCTCGATCAAGCCCTTATCTGGAATGTTGTAGGCCTCTGCAACGGCTGTGGACATCCAGTGCGAGACTTGGGCGACGCTGCAGCGATTTTCTGTGGCCTGGGTCAGCATGAGCGGCAAAGCCGTTTCGACGCCGGGCATGCCAGAAGGTGCCTGAGGGTAGCCCTGGGCCTTTTCTGCTAGGGTATGCGGGGCATGGTCTGTGGCAATGAAGTCGATGACGCCATCTAGGAGGGCCTGCCAGAGCAGCTCGCGATCGCGCGGATACTTGAGCGATGGATTCACCTGAGCCAGCGTGCCCAGCTTCTCGTAGGCGCTGATATCGAGCAGCAGGTGTTGGGGCGTCACTTCTGCCGTTACCCAGCTGGGTTTATCGCGGCGTAGCAGCTCTGCCTCATCGCCGGTAGACATGTGCAAAATATGCAGCCGCCGCTGATACTTTTTAGCCAGGCTCAGGGCGAGCTTGGTGGCCATGAGCGCGGTCTCGGTGTCTTGAATTTTGGTGTGGATGGCTGGGTCCGTTTCAGTCGCAAACTGTTGCCGTCGCTCCGCAATGCGTGCCTGATCTTCTGCGTGAACCGCAATCAGGCGATCACCCACTGCAAAAATGGGCTCGATAGCGTCAGGCGTCGTCACTGAGCTGGGAGCTTGGCCTGAGCCTGTGGAAGCTGAGCCGATGGAATCTGAGCTCATAGAAAGGGCGATGCCACAGGTAGGGGCTGCCGTTTGCAAAGCGGGCAGATTGTCAGGGGTCGCGCCTATGAAAAAGCCGTAGTTTACGAGGCTTTTGGCGGCTGCGATCGCTAGCTTCTCGGTCAGGGCTGCTGGGGTTGTTGTCGGCGGCAGCGTATTGGGCATTTCTAAAAAAGACGTGACGCCACCTCTGGCACAGGCGCAGCTCGCCGTAAAGAGGTCCTCTTTGTACGTCAGCCCCGGGTCGCGAAAGTGCACCTGCGGGTCGATGACGCCCGGAAGGAGGGTCATGCCTTGCCCGTTTAGGGTCTGTGTGTTGCTAGGAACGTCTAGCTGGGTGCCGACAGCCGTGATTTTGCCATCTGCGATCGCAACTTCTCTAGGCTCTATATCCCCAGAGGGGAGCAGTACCTGGGCTCCTTGAATAATCAGCGGTTGCTTTGCCATCGGCGCTGCGTAGGTCATAGCCTGTCAAACCGTGTGTTTTATTTACCGTCTATTAACGAGTGCTTATCTTTACTATGATTGAAGAATCACCGAGATTAGTCGGCAAACGACCCGGCAAATTTAATGTTTTAATCGGTGTTAGCGCGCTGTAGAGCCGTCGCAGTCAGATGCGCCGTTTTGCGAATCTTTTTTGCGAACCTTTGCTGAGCTCTTTTGTCGGCTGTAAAGGAAATCCGCTACGCCGGGCCAAAGCGCTATACTGCTTTGTTGTTAGCTGTGTTTGCTCTCTTACCCATCTGAATTGAACTGTCGTGTCTGAAAAGCAACAGAATCCGTGGATTGAAGGACTCCAAACAATTGGCCTGAGCATTGTCTTGGCCTTGGGTATTCGCCAATTTGTGGCAGAAGCCCGGTTCATCCCTTCCGAATCCATGCTGCCGACACTCAAAATCGACGACCGGCTCGTGGTAGAAAAGATCAGCTATCACTTCAATCCACCCCAGCGAGGCGACATCATTGTATTCAGAGCGCCTCAGAAAGCCCTAGAAGCTGCAAAATCTACCACCAACGACGCCTACATCAAGCGAGTCATCGGCCTACCCGGAGAAACCATCGAAGTCCGCGATGGCAAAGTATTTGTAGACGGCACCGCGCTTTCAGAAGACTACATCCAGGCACCGCCCGTGTACACTTGGGGGCCTGAAACCGTTCCCGAAGGTGAATATCTAGTCTTAGGAGACAATCGCAACAGTAGCTCCGACGGCCACGTATGGGGATTCTTGCCACGTGAGAGCATCATCGGGCGAGCGATTGTTCGCTTCTGGCCACTGCAGCGAATTGGCGGGCTCGATTAATCAGGGCTGAATTAAAAGCGTGCGAAAGATCTGCCTACACAAGACAGGTCCACCGGCCTAACTGGCATAGATTCGATGCCCTATTGCTCGACGGCGGGGTTAGCCTAGTCTGTACCATTTAGTTACTTACGCCGATAGTCTCGTCATGGCCAAGCAGCAGCAGCCGAATATTTGGGTAGAAGCTCTACAAACCATGGGTCTGAGTGTGCTGATGGCGTTCGGCATACGCCAGTTTGTGGCTGAAGCGCGGGTGGTGCCAACTGGCTCTATGCGGCCAACGGTAGAAATTAACGATCGCCTGTTCATTGAGAAGATTAGCTATCGCTTTCAGACGCCACAGCGAGGCGACATCATTGTCTTTCGGGCACCCCAAAAAGCCTTGGAAGCCGCCAACGCCACCACGGGCGATGCCTACCTAAAGCGCATCATTGGCCTGCCGGGCGAAACCGTTGAAGTTCGCGATGGCAAAGTATTTATCGACAATCAGCCGCTGGTCGAAACGTACATTAAGGCGCCGCCTGTGTACACGTGGGGGCCTAGCGTGGTGCCGGAGGGGCAGTACCTAGTACTGGGTGATAACCGCAACGGCAGTTCTGACGGACATGTGTGGGGCTTTTTGCCAGGGGACTCAATCATCGGCAGGGCGACGGCTCGCTTTTGGCCCCCGAATCGGGTGGGTGGGCTAGAGTAGCTTGGACTCTAGTGTGGCTAGAATGGCTCGCCGCTTGGGATATGGCTATGCGAGTGCTGGCTGACTGTCTAGCTAACTGTCTGGCTAACTGTGTGTTTAGCGGTGAGGCGTCCAAATGCGTGTGGCTTTGCCCTGGATGCTGCGGTTGGCCCAGGGGGTGTTGTGGGAGAGCGATCGCAACGAATCTTTGGTTGCTGTCCATTCCACTTTCGGGTCGAACAGGGTCAGCTCTGCGGGGATGTCTACCTTGAGCGCAGGGACTGGCAGACCGAGACAGCGAGCAGGCTGGGTACTAAGCGCGTTCCACAGCTGCTGACCTGTCCACTGACCGCTTGCTACAAAGGTTTGCCAGAGGAGCGGTAGCGCCAGCTCTAGGCCGATGGCGCCTGGTGGCGCGGCATCGAAGGCGACGGTTTTTTCTTCGTAGGTGTAGGGGCTGTGGTCGATGGCGATCGCATCGAGTACCCCGCTGGCTACCCCGTCGATCAGCGCCTGCTTATCAGTGGGTGTGCCCAGCGGTGGGTCATGTCGCAGGTTCGGATTGTAGTGCTTCAGGTCTTGCGTATCGAACAGTAGGTGGTGCCAGGCTACGCTGGCTGTGATGGGTAACTTTCTATTTTTTGCTTCAGCAATAAGGTCTACGCTGCGGGCCGTTGAAACCCGCATCACGTGAACTGGGGTAGAGAGGTCGCTGACTAATTCGATGAGTGCCGTCAGCGCCGTCGTTTCAGCCATTGCGCAAACGCCGATGAGGCCGAGCCTAAGGGCATCTGGACCTTCTCTCGCGACGCCGTTTCCCGCGATTTGCAGGTCGCAGGGCCAGAGCGCCACGGGCTTTTGCAGGGGCTGCGCGTATTCCAATAATCTGCGTAGCAGCAGCCGGTTCGTGAGCGGTAGGCCATCGGTGAAGCCAATGGCGCCTGCTGAAGCCAGTTCGGCCAGTGCCGTGAGCTGTTCACCTTTTGTCTGTAGCGTCGTCGCGGCCCAGGGCATTAGCTGGGCTTGGTCGCCTGCTGTGTCATTTAGCTGACGATTCGCCGAGTTGCTTTGTGTTTGATTGACCTGGTGAATTGCGGCGACTGCGCTGACGCTGTCAGTGGCTGGCTGGGTATTTGGCAAAATGCCGACGCGGGTGAAGCCGCCTGCGGTGGCTGCCTGCACCAGAGAGCGGTAAGTCTCCCTAGATTCGTGGCCGGGTTCGCCGCTCTGGCTGTAGAGGTCGATGAGGCCAGGACCTAGAAACTGTCCTTCGGCTTCGATGATGTCTGTCTCTGGTGGTGGATTGGTGAGGGTGGGTGCGATCGCAACAATTTTCCCCGCTTCAATCAGCACATCTCCTACTGGGTTGCCCCCCATATCAGCAGCGGCATTGAGCAGATGT
>JBCBFY010000139.1:0-11655 GCA_038527325.1 Cyanobacteria bacterium J06614_10 | reverse complement strand
ATTGCGTTGTAGGGCCGAATCCCGACCAGACGGGCAATCTCGAACTGACGCAGCATGAAGCCAATCAGGCCGAACGCTCCGTGCAAAGCCACAAACGACCACAGGCCGCCAATCTGGCACCAGCGGACGAAGTCTCCTTGGGCTTCGGGGCCCCACAACAGCAGCAGGGAGTGGCCCATGCTGTCTGCTGGGGTGGAAACTGCAACCGTCAGAAAGTTGCAGCCTTCTAGGTAGGAGCTTGCCAACCCGTGGGTGTACCACGAGGTGACAAAGGTCGTTCCGGTCATCCATCCACCAATTGCCATGAAGGCGCAGGGGAATAGAAGCAAACCGGACCAACCGACGAATACAAAGCGGTCGCGCTTTAGCCAGTCGTCGACGACGTCAAACCGTCCCCGCGCGGCGGGCGCTTGTCCCATTGCGATGGTCATAAAAAGGAATTCTCCAGGTTTGGATAATCTAAAAATAAGAGCAGGCAAAGATCACAGAGCCGAATTTGGCAAGGTCGCGCTTAACACTTGCTTACCAAGATAAGAATGGATGTTAACCAATCTTTACCCTTGTTCTCATTAATTATAAGCAAACTTTCCTCAAAAATCCTGTCACCAGCGGATTTTAATCCCTTCACGGCACCTTTCCCAGTGGCCAAATCGCCCGATACAAAACGGTTACAGAGCTTAATTAATACAATCTATTAAGTAACCTTATTAAACCTTACGGGGTAGCTCTGTACCCACACAGCTTGATGCGATCGCTTCTCTCCCACCCAGACCGCATAGCTATACTAGGGAGCAGCACCCTAGGTAGCATCACAGCCCAGCGCAGATCCCGAAACTCAGGCCCGTGAATATCTGATAGTCTTGGCCTTGCCTACTCAAAACCGATCTTTAGACAACACTAGACACAGCATGTACATCGTTGAACTCGCCCTCAAGCACACCGCTCTTCCGCTCACCGTTCAAAAGAAAGACGAGGAATCGGCAGAAGCTGCCTACAAAGAGGTGCTGGACGCTATTAAATCTGGTAACCCGGTTCTTCTAGAGCTGACTTGCGATAAGGTCACAGGGAAAAAGATTGCGATCGCAGTCAGTGAGCTAGCCGCCGTTCAGGTCTACGAAAAGTCTGGCAGTGCAGGCGCCTCTGGCCGCGCCCCCGGCTTCTTTGCATTAGCTGGTGAGTAGCGCTGGCTATTGAGTACATATTTGGCCAACCGTTGCAGCTAGTGGTTGGCCCATCACAAGTTTTTTATGACAGAAGCGTCCCGCCCCGCTCAGCCAGTAGATCAATCCGACAGTCTGACACCCTCCACACAGCCTGCCATCAGCGTCAGCGGCGTCAGCTTCTACTGGCCTTCGGGCGCGGCAGTGCTGAAAGACTGCTCCTTAGACATTTCTCCGGGTGAATTTTGCATGCTGCTGGGCAACAACGGCAGCGGAAAATCAACCCTTCTGCGTCTGCTGGCCAACCTGCTCCCACGCCAGACAGGCAGCATCAAAACCGCAGGCCCCGTCGGCTTCGTCTTTCAGAACCCCGACCATCAGCTGGTCATGCCCACCGTGGGTGCAGATGTCGCCTTCGGCCTAGTCCAAGAAAAGCTCAGCATCGACCAGATTCGCCAGCGGGTAGAAGAAGCGCTACTAGCCGTCAACTTACTGCACTTACAAAGACGCCCTATCTACGCGCTGAGCGGCGGTCAAAAGCAGCGGGTTGCGATCGCCGGTGCGATTGCCCAACACTGCCAAATCCTATTACTCGATGAACCCACCGCCCTGCTCGACCCAGACAGTCAGCTCGACCTGGTTCGCCAGGTGCAAACCCTGGTCAAAAGCAGAGGGCTGACCGCACTCTGGGTCACTCACCGCCTCGCCGAACTAGACTACTGCGATCGCGCTTTTCTGCTTGAGAACGGCAACGTTAGCGATCGCGGCGACCCAAACCGCCTAAAACAAAAGCTCAAAACAAATTACTTATCAACGCCTTGAGCTTGCGCTAGCGCCTAAAGAGCGGATTGTGGCTAAAAGCGTAAACAATCTTAAGAAAGATCGCCTACTATTGAGTGAGAGAAGAACGCGTCTATTTCTCTACCTTTTCCCTAGCTAACCGAGCTTCTCATGGCGGGCAAGTCTTCACAAGCCATCCTTCTAGTAGATGGATACAATATCATTGGCGCTTGGGCGGGCCTTAGTGAACTAAAGGAGGCCCAGGGATTTGACGCTGCCAGAGAGCAGCTCATTGGGACGCTAGCGAGCTACAGCGCCTATCAAGGGTATGAGACCTGGGCTGTCTTTGATGCCTACGAGCAGCGAACTCCCGCCTCCCAAGAAACCATCACCCAACACTTGTCCGTCCACTACACAGGCTTCGGCCAAACCGCCGATAGCTATATCGAACGGGCCTGCGCCAAGTTTCGCAACGACGCACGCAAATTCACCCAGCGGCTCATCGTCGCCACCTCAGACAGTGTCCACCGGCAAACTGTTATAGGCTATGGCGCCGAAGGTATATCGGCTCTGCAGCTTGAGCAAGAAGTCATCGGCATCAGCAAGCGAGTGCAGCATCGCCAAAAACCCAGAAAAAAGAAAGCTGGACGCGTATTTTCCAACCTGACGCCAGAGGTGCAGGCCAAGCTCATGAATATGAGAATGGGCTACACAGAATAGCGGCTCCAAATCATTTTCAGCTCACTTTCTGCCCCCGCAAGCGGACACTGTTGGGTATAATACAAACCGGCTTGAGGATTCGCCAAAAACCGAGCGAAACCTCCTTGCCAAACAGACATTGCCTTATGTACTATAAGGTTCCTGATCCTCAGTAGCTCAGTGGTAGAGCGGTCGACTGTTAATCGATTGGTCGTAGGTTCGAATCCTACCTGGGGAGTTTTTCACCTAAGTGTTGGTCAGTCATTGCCCAAGTGGCAAGGCTGTTGCTCAGGCGTGTAATTTTGTTGACCAAAGCTTTTACACCTGAGAATATATGCCATTGATAAGTGGTCTTAGCGAACAACTAGGACCGCAAACCTTAAGGACGCCTTAAAACTTTTGTCACACTACGCCACATAGCATAATATAAGTTCAAGAATATTATTTCATGAGCGAAATAGTACCGTCGGCCTGAGCCATCAGACCCATTGGTTTTGTTAAGAGTAGTGATTATATGTAACCACTGCTTATGACAGAGGTGGTAGTCTTAAACCTATATCAACACCCCTTCATAATATGCCTCGTATACTTGTCATTGATGACGACCCGGCTATCGTAGAACTTGTGTCTATCAACCTTGAGATGGCTGGTTATGACATTAGCCAGGCGACCGATGGAATTAAAGGGCAGGCGCTTGCTGTCCAGATGGTTCCAGACCTCATTATGCTGGACCTAATGCTGCCGAAGGTAGACGGATTCACAGTTTGCCAACGGCTCAGGCGAGATGACAGAACAGCCGATATCCCAGTGCTGATGCTGACGGCTCTCGGTGAAACACAAAACAAAGTAGACGGGTTTAACGCGGGTGCCGACGACTACTTAACCAAGCCCTTCGAGCTAGAAGAGATGCTTGCTCGAGTCCGAGCCCTACTCAGAAGGACTGACCGCATCCCACAAGCGGCAAAGCATAGTGAGATTCTTAGCTACGGACCGCTGACTCTTGTCCCCGAGAGATTTGAAGCTATCTGGCTCGACAGAACCGTCAAGCTCACCCATCTGGAATTTGAGCTTCTGCACTGCTTACTGCAACGGCACGGTCAAACAGTCTCCCCCAGCGAAATTCTCAAAGAAGTCTGGGGGTACGATCCCAACGATGATATCGAAACAATTCGGGTTCACATTCGGCATCTACGCACCAAGCTAGAGCCCGATCCCAGACATCCTCAATACATCAAAACGGTGTATGGAGCGGGCTATTGCTTAGAGCTACCGGCAGAAGCAGTGCTGCAGCCTGAAAAGGTCGCAAGTAAGTAGGCTCAAACGGAGAAGGTACACAGACGAGTATGTTTGGCAGCTATCAGAGCAGCGAACTTCGCATTGAAGTTGCTGCCACAAAAGCAGAAATTGAAGCTAGCTTAATTCAGCCCAAACGGTTGAAGCAGTGGCTGTGGCCTCAGCAATTGGGTTTGGCAAACGCCACTGATATTCCGCTTTCAATAGGGCAAACCTTTGAGAGTAATCTTGGGCCTGTCAAAACCAATCACAAAGTCGAAACGCTTCAGGCATCCGGCATTCGATTTTTACTGAGTGGCAGTATCGATGGGTTTCATGAATGGCAATGGGGTGAAGGCTGGGTGCAGTCTCGTTTGGAAGGGGTATCCTTATTGCCGCTGAACCTTGGTCAAACGCTCAGCCTGCTAAGACTCAAGCAGTATCTACAAAGCCGAACTGCATCCCATCAATGATGTTGTCATTTTGGCCTGTGGATAATCTTCTCTGTCAGGCGCTGCTTCGTCTGCGGGTGAATCGCGATTAGGCGAACGTAATGGTCGGGGAACTGCGATAGGCAAGCCCTTACCTTATCGACCGCTTCCGAACGGTCATCCGGATTGAGCGTTCCATAAGATTGCCAAGAATTTGTCCGAAACCGCCGCTGGTCTACATGCTCTATTCCCAGCCGACAGCCCGTCGCCAGAATTGACTGAACCCGCTCGTAGCCATCAGCGCTCAAGCGGTCTGCATCTCTGAAGTTTCCACTACCCGGATCTCCGCCAAGAGTCTCCTTTTCTTCACCAGAACGAGGAATCTGCGCAACTTTAGACCTTCGGGCGCGCTTCCACGGAGAAGACAATGTCGCATCTACCTTCTCACTCGAATTGCCTGTCGTATAAGGTGTCAACCCGTTGGGTGCAGGTGGCGTCAAAAGGAGAGATTCTTCGTAGCGGCGACGAGGATACGCTGACTGGCCAGCAGGCGTCACGGCCTGATTGTACTCACTGACGAGTCCCATCGTTCGAACGCGTACCTGTTCTCTTTCGAGACTTTCCCCGACTTCGATCAGATGGGGCAGCTGGAAATTGGGCTTTGTAAAAGTGGGCGGGGTAATCGCGTTTACAACGCTGGCGGCAACCTGTGAGATACCGACGGAATGAATGAATTGGGTAATTTGTTCATCGTAGATTTGCGATCGCACCGCCCCAAAAAAATCAATCGCCTGGTCCTTAAACCGAGCTACCAACGCTTGAATATCTTCAGCACTGAGCCCATCATCGGCAAACATGCCACCCACAATGCCAAGCCGATCTTCAGCGCTAGGCTCCCAGTAAAATTTTTGCATCCGGCCATCGCGAATGAGCGGCGCATAGAGCGTCGCAAAATCATTGCCCGTCGCAATAATCGGAATTCTGGGCAGCGGATTCTCATCGTAGCTACCCGGCAGCTGTACATTCGTCGGGTTGTCCGCAATATTCATTAGAGTGTTGTTCACCAGCTGCGTATTCACGGTGTACTGCGTCATCCGGTCGAATCGACCCGCCCCAGCATCGAGATCGTTGATCATCAACACCGCCATCCGGCCCCGAACCCGCACTAGCTCAGCTGCTTCTCGGTAGCGCAGTCGAATCAGCCTCGCCGGGTCACCCGCATCTGGGCTCTCCAGCTCTCCCCCAGAGATATGAACAACCTCCACCCCCATCTGCTCAAACACCAGCTCACACTGAAACGTTTTGCCCTCTCCTTTTCGGCCATGGATACCCAGAATCAACGGAACCTTTATCTGAGGCAGCTCCAGATAGTTTTTAGTGATGTGAACAGCCAGCTTGTTTAAAAAGCTTGGCGAGATATAGTAAGCCATAGGAAAGGGCCGCAACAGATACAGAATCTGTTCTAGTTGTTCTTATTCGCTCGTAGATTTAGCCGCTTGAGTACGCTCTTCTATTTGCGTCAGCGCTTGCACGACTAAATCTTTTGCCTGCAGCCGCCAGCCCCTTTTTTGTACCAAGATTGCGATCGCTCCCCCAATGCCAGTCGCGATAAAATCCACCGGCTGCGTAAAAGAAATCCCAAACAACAACCCCAATCCAGCAATTCCCCAAAAAGGCAACGCCACCGCCTGCCGCTGCTCCAGCAAAATGTCATCAAAAAAGTTTTGATGCAGGTCAGCCTCTAACTCTGCTTTGACCTGTTTCTGCTGCGCAGGCGACACCGAAAGCGCAATCTTCTGCCTCAACTTCTCAATTTTTCGCGCATCACTACTGTATTCAGTCAGCTGATCTTCCGCCAGCATCACTAAGCGCTCCGTCTGAGACATTGTTGCATTCATCAAATGAGGTCTATAAAGCAGTTTACATGACAGCAGAAGCCAGCTGATAATTTTCAAAACATCCAGCTAGAGATATCTCAAATTATTAAAGTTAATAGCATCTATACCTTTCTGACTAAGATAGGACTTTAGCTTCAGGTCATCTGTCAGGACGAGGTACCTATTCTCTGCAACCTCCACAATGCCGCAATCCGTCAAACCGTACTTTAAGAAGGGCCAATCTAAGGAAGCGATTTCTTTGCTGGGAAGGTAGGTTTCCTGTAAAACGGTCAATCCGCTAGCCAGTACTCTACGGGCAGGTTCCCCAAGTTTATTCAGTAAGCTATTGACCTCTGTCAAAATATTGGGTGTCGTGGCGATCACGTCAAAACGCTCTAACAGGTTAACGAGCAAGTCGTAATCCGAGGGCGTAAACTGCTCCGTTCTACCGAATGTTGATATTCTCTCTCTGCTTAATTCCCCAACAAAAAGCAAAAGCAAAATATTTGTATCAACGAGGATTCCTTTGGAAAAGTATTTACGCAGCAGCGCCTCTACGCTGTCCATTACACTTTTCGGATCTTCATAGATTCCACTTCACCCGTCTCCGCATTTACGTGGAAGAGCTTATACTCTCTTTCAAATTTCCAACTACCATTCGTAGAAGAGGCAGGAGCACTAAAGATTTTTGAGCTAGGGGGCGAAGCAGTCGGCACATCGTACCCAAGCGTTATTAGCCATTGACCCATGTCTTCAGATTTTTCTACTTCCTCTAGTCTTAGGTTTTTAGCTTCGTCACCGAGGATATTCTCTATATTTTTAAGGTATCGGGCGGCACTTTTCACAGCAGTAGTAACATCAACCATAAAAGCCTCTCTGAAAAAGCCTCTCTGCTTCATGGCCATTATCACACACCAAAAGAAAAGGGACAGTTGACCTGCCCCTTTTCTCAGAGTTTCTCGGCTTATGCATTAAGAAAAGACGCACAAGGAAGAACGCAATATTGGAAAACAGAAGCGCTTAGTAGCGGTAGCCGCCGCTGTTGCTACCGGGCTTGTGAACAATGAAGCTCACAGCTTGGCACTGCTTCACATTGTCGAAACCAACAACGCGGATGTAGCAGTTGCCATACTCAGAACGACAGGCCTGAACTTCGTCGAGGACTGCGCGAGTGCTAGTAGCGCCAAATAGAGGTAGCTTCCACATCGTCCAGTAGTACACTTCAGGGTCAGAGTTTTCGTTGAACTCTACGCCTGGAATGTAGCCCATTTGCAGACAGTAATTGATCTGCTTTTCGATCTGTGCGTCAGTCAGGGGAGGAAGGTAGGAAAGGGTTTCATACCGACGCTCTTTTGGAAGAGTTTTCATGAGGTTTGTTCTCAGTGGAAATAAGGTTTGCCGTGGCTACTGCTAATGGCAGTGAGCCGAATCAAAAGGAATAAAAAGGCCTATGGGCCTAGCTGTCTGACGGTTCGGTATCGGGCGTGTCTGGCTCATCCGCAGAAGACTCATCAGCACCGCTGGCTTCCTGCTCTGTCCTTTGAGCGCCCGCCGTGAGTTCTTCAGAAGTCATCTGAGTCATTTTCTCTAGCTGCTTTTTGCGATGCTCAATATTGGCCTGCTGAATATTGGAGGTCACCATCTCAGGAAGAAATTCTGTTACTTCTTCGGCTAAGTGCTGACGTACCGTCATGATTCTGAGGGCCAAATCGGGCTGCTCACCGAGCAAAGCACTAATGTAGGCCTCGCCGTCTTGCAGTCGCTCCCGGGTCGAAAACTCATTGAGCCAATAGAACCGGGGGAGATTGGTTTCTCTGAGCTGATTTAGCACGGTGCGAACGGATTGGTAGGTGAGGTAGCTCGTGAGCACCTGTGCCGTCTCTTTCGCAATTCGCTTGAGATTCATAGGTCGGGAGCACTTCTCAAGCCCCAAAAATCTACTGTGCTAAACACTCTCTAACAAGCCGCTGTCGAAAACCGTCCTGCCAGATACCAAATGCCTTGCCTCAACGGCTGTTTCAATTGCGATCGCTGAGGCAAAGCATAGAACACGCTAGATAGTGTCGACGGTGTCGAACTCGAACTTGATCTCTTTCCAGAGTTCACAAGCCGCTGCCAGCTCAGGAGACCACTTGCAAGCTTCACGAATGATGTCGCCACCTTCGCGAGCCATGTTGCGGCCTTCGTTTCGCGCTTGCACACAAGCTTCCAGCGCAACTCGGTTAGCCGTTGCACCCGGCGCATTACCCCAGGGATGACCCAGCGTACCACCACCAAACTGGAGGACAGAGTCATCCCCAAAGATTTCAACCAGCGCAGGCATGTGCCAAACGTGAATACCACCCGAGGCTACGGCCATCACACCCGGCATAGAAGCCCAGTCTTGGGTGAAGTACACACCACGAGACTTGTCTTGCTCAATGTAGTTTTCACGCAGCAGGTCAACAAAGCCCAGCGTGCCAGCCCGGTCGCCCTCAAGCTTACCAACCACCGTACCGGTGTGAATGTGGTCACCACCCGACATCCGCAAGCACTTCGCCAAAACGCGGAAGTGGATGCCGTGGTTCTTCTGACGGTCGAGTACTGCGTGCATCGCCCGGTGGATGTGTAGCAGCAGACCGTTGTCACGACACCAGTGAGAGAGCGTGGTGTTTGCTGTGAAGCCAGCGGTCAAGAAGTCATGCATGATGATGGGCATCTCGAGTTCTTTGGCGTACTCGGCCCGCTTGAGCATTTCTTCGCAGGTGTGCGCAGTCACGTTGAGATAGTGACCTTTGATTTCACCGGTCTCAGCCTGTGCCTTATGAATCGCATCAGCGACAAACAAGAAGCGATCGCGCCATCTTTGGAAAGGCTGAGAGTTGATGTTCTCGTCATCCTTAGTAAAGTCCAAACCGCCGCGCAGACACTCATACACAGCTCGGCCATAGTTCTTAGCAGAGAGACCCAGCTTAGGCTTAATGGTGCAGCCCAGCATCGGACGACCGTACTTATTGAGGCGATCGCGCTCAACCTGAATACCGTGAGGAGGCCCTTGGAACGTTTTAAGGTAAGCCACCGGAATCCGCAAGTCTTCTAGACGTAGCGCCCGCAGTGCCTTAAAGCCAAATACGTTACCAACAATAGACGTCAGCAGGTTGGTTACAGAGCCTTCTTCAAACAGATCGAGAGGATAGGCAACATAGGCAATGTACTGATTGTCTTCGCCGGGAACGGGCTCAATGTCATAACAACGACCCCGATAGCGATCCATGTCGGTGAGCAAGTCAGTCCACACAGTCGTCCAAGTACCGGTGGAGGATTCTGCCGCAACCGCTGCTGCACATTCCTCAGGAGGCACGCCAGGCTGGGGCGTCATCCGGAAAGCAGCAAGGATATCTGTATCTCTAGGCGTATAGTCTGGGGCGTAGTAAGTCAGCCGGTAATCCTGTACACCAGCGCTATAACCAGCACCAGACTTGGACTGAGTCTGTGAGTAGGACATATTTCCCTATTTCCTGTCTTTTTTCTTCTAAGCAAACTAGATATTGACCGAACTCCATACATCTCATAGAAAAGAGACCCACACCCGCGCCCTAGAAGCTCGCTGCCAACGCGAAAGCGCCGACAACAAGCCAGAACGATTTCTGATCTTTGAAGTTCGAAGCGTAACGAAACAGTCTTCGCTCAGCGTTAAAGAAGCTCCGCCAAAGAGAGAGTCCACCAAGAAAAACCTTGGGAAAAACTTTGGCAAGAGACTTTCTAGCAACTGTAGAACGACCGTGCTAATTAGGTTTGGGTGCTTTCAGATTAAGCCTGTCAGATAAACCTATGCTTTTCAGAATACTATCAGGCAACCAATAAGTTTCCTTTTAGAAGTTCTGTATAGTCTGATAATTAAAAATTATGATCGCCGGTGTAGAAAGGTTTCAAAGGCTTTCAAGCTTTTCACACTCGCAGTATAGTCTGTAACATTTTGTAAACAAAATGCTAGATATCAACTGTATTTTGAGCGTTTGCCCGAGGCGAATGGCGACTAACTCTTTTACTCTGCAAAAAATATAAGCGAGGTTTCTGCCAAACACTCCGGCTCATTATGCAAATTTAAGAATTGACGCTGCCGCTGTTACAGAGCGCTGTTATTTCATCAGCTGGCGCGGGTACTTTTGGGCAAGCTATTCCATCAGCATTATTAGTTGTATGACATAGCCTTTGCCCGTCTCCAGCGGCCTGTCCCTATCCGTCAGTTTTCAGAGGTCATCTTCCGTGAACCGTGCCAACCAAATGGCCAAAAAGGCGAGCCAGCTTCTCTTCAGCGCTGCCATGATGTGGGGTTCACTAGCCATGATGGGCGGCAATCCATTTCAGGTAGCTACCAGCGACTCAGTCAATGCCCAGGTACAGCTAGCTGGAAGAGCGCTCAGCACATCACCGCGTACGACGCCTCACCTGCCACCTCGCAAACTGGCAAACATACCGCCCAACATTGGCACACCCACTCGGCCCCTGACGGTAGAGCGCGACAGTCGCCCTAATCCCATCGAGCAAGACTTTCAGGTCGGGGCGCTACAGCAAGACTACACCGGTAGCCTGTGGGTAGGCTCCCATCAGGGGCTGGCACGCATCAATCCAGAAACGGGACAGGTTCAGGCAGAAGTCGCCATCCCAAATCGCTTCATTGATGCCATGAGCCAAGACCGGGTCGGGCGCATCTGGCTAGGCACCCCCGAAGGCCTGATTCGCGTCGAACCCCGCATCAACAAAATCACCGCTCAAAACTTCCGGCTCCCTTCAAACCGAGTGCTGTCGACTCTGATCGATCAGCGAGGCTTTCTCTGGGTGGGCACAGACCGAGGCGTTGCCATGATCAGCCCAGACGAAGGTCTGCTGATGACGACGCTGCAGGCGCTACCAGGCGTCAGCGCAAACGCGCTTGGGCTAGCTCCCGACGGCAATCTGTGGGTTGGCACTTTAGAAGGACTCGTGAGAATCAACACGGCCTCTGCCTACATCACCGACGAAGTCAGCGACTTACCTGGTCGGTCTGCGCAGGCAATGGCTATCGGTCCCCAAGGAAATGTATGGGTAGGCACCCCTACAGGGCTCTTGGTGGTAGACAGCCGCACTGGTCAGCTTTTGCGCTCCGTCACCCAGCTCCGGGGCAAAAACGTAACGGCTTTAGCGTTTGATTCTACGCAGAGTCTGTGGGTCGGTACGCGCCGCGGCCTGTTTAAGCTCAATCCTTACAATGGGGCGATTGTGGGTCAGGTACCGAGCTTACCGTCTGAGCATATTTTGTCGATTTCACCCGATACCGGCAACAAAATTTGGGTCGGGACAACAGAAGGATTGGGTTGGGTGAGCCGGACGACAGGCAGAGGGACGCCTCACGGGTCGATTGTGAGCGCAGTGGGTGCTAGATAATCAGACCCTTTTGCAGTTTTGCCTAAAAAGCTG
>JBCBFY010000138.1:0-11827 GCA_038527325.1 Cyanobacteria bacterium J06614_10 | reverse complement strand
GGTAGGACTTTCGGGGCAAAATTTTACTCGATATAGGCTTTCGACATCGCTAGTCTAGTCGAATAGCCCAAACTACTGAGGCCAAAGTAATTGCTACAGCAAGCATAGTGTCAAAAAAACGGTCGTTTTCTGAGTGGTCTGAAATGCTGCTGCTTGAGCTTCTGGATCGCCCGTCAGCATTGGAGTCTGTGTGTCTAATTTGTCCCAAAAACGGGGGTTAAATTAGCGGTTGCTAGCCTTTGAATAAAAGGAATGCCGTAGAATGAGGCCATCGCTTTAGAGCCTGTTGACATGGATAGAATCGTGGTTGACCCACAGGTCCACTTTGGCAAACCCTGTGTCGCTGGAACGCGCATCCCTGTTCAAAGTGTGCTGGAACTGCTCAACGAAGAGCTATCGTTTGCCGATATCATCCGTGACTACTACAGTGAGCTGCAACCAGAGGACATTCGTGCGTGCCTACACTACGCGTTGGCGGAGCCGCTCTGAAAGGGCATCGCCCTAGTGGCCGCTGAAGATATCAACCTGGTTTCGGCCTGATGGTGAAGTTCTTACTCAATCAAGATGTCTATCGTGTTACCCAATACCCTATTGGGCCCGGTTTCTCGTTAGGATTGGAGTGACAACTTTATTTCTGACGAATTTGGCGATGGACATTCGGTTTAAGCTTTGGATTGGCGTTTTTGGCTCGCTGCTAGCGCTGTGGTTAGCGGTGAACTTCTTGGTGTAGGCCATTCCGACACGTAGGATACATCCCTCAGGGCGCGCAGTATTGTGCGCCCTTCTCTATGAATTTAGTCCTGCGCGGCAATTCCTAGTGAGCATCCCTAGCGCGCATTGCTAAAGAGGGCAGACCAGTTTATTTCCGCAGGGCGATCGCCTTTACTAATTATTTCAAACGCCTTGTTTTCAGCCGCATCAATATCCAAGCAGGCAACGCAAGCTGCAGCCACATCAAGGCGACTGGTTTGCCCATTGAGCGTATCGCCCGTCGCGATGGTGACGCCGAGCTTGCCTTCTGTACTGGCTTTTACCAGCGAATTAAAGTCTCTGGAAGTGTAAGGCCCATCTGTTAGCTGGCCGGGGCGGATAATCGTGTAGGGCAGCCCCGACCGCAGTATGGCCGTCTCTCCCTTGCCCTTGGCATCCAAAACGCCATAGGCATTCAAAATGCTGTACGGAAACTGGTCTTTGCGAGCGACCCCGCAGGAGGAGACAAACACAAACCGCTGAAGGTCTTTTGGCGCAGCCTGAACCAAATTGCTAACGCCGATGGCATCGACGGCTTCTGGCGTGTTGCGCGCGTTGGCATTGCGAAAGTCTTCATCCAGGTAAATTTTGCCCCAGTTGAAAATCTGCTCGGCAGGGTTGCTGCCAAGGTCTATCTGAAAGTCCCAGCGGGCAGAGGGTAGCGCCGTGGTGCCCGTTGCGCAAATCAGATGGGTAATGCCTGCAGTTGCCGCCGGTAGCGTATCCGGCTGACGAATATCACCCACGGCAATTTCGATATCGTTCGCAGCGGTTGTATCTGCAAACATAGCTTCGGCTTTGGCTGCGCTGCGCGTCAAAACGCGGACGGGATAGCCCTGACGAATCAAATTAGCCACCGTCAGCTGGCCAACGCCGCCGGTTGCGCCAGCGACCAGTACCCGCGCGTCTTTGCGGGTCTGCGTTGCGTTGGTGGCTGGGTCGGTCGCGGGTGAAGCTGCCGTCATGGTGGTAATCCGCCTGCGCTGGCGGAAATGTGATGAAGTGGCTGAGTGAAGGGGCCTGTGAAGCTAGCTATAAAGCTGTGAGCAGAGCTTAAAGGGTTCTGGCTCACTGCGCTGTTAAATTATCGTCATAAAGCTTAAGATATGCGAAGCGCAGAGCAAGCATAGCGGAGTCTCGTGCCGTCCTCTTCTGTCTGTAAGGGTAAATAGAAGATAAAGAACGGTGCATATGACTATCTCTCTAGGTATCTCTGGGCATCTATTTTGTTATACGAGCGTAAAGCTTGTGTATTTTTCGGGGTTTGCAGTCGACGCCTCTGAAAAAAGAAAGTACAAAAAGCTGAAACGAAGCGCTAGATAAGTCAGCCCTCTTCATATAAGACATATAAGACTGAACGATGCTAAAGCAGCCACTCCTGTCGCGGATTCTGAAGCCGCAGACAAAATCTCAAACGCCGCAAGCAGACGCTGAGGGCGCTACTGCAACACTGGCACCCAAACGTCTGTCACGATTTTCGGCTGGCAAGCTGGGCAAAGCAGCTGCAGCGGTTGGTTTGCTGTCTGCTGCGGGTGGATTCGCCGCCATGCGATTTGCGCCTACGCGTTTGCAGGCTGCCTTGATGCCTCGCCGTGTCGTGGCGCCTGCACCGGTGAGCTTGCCTGGCGACCCCACCGCTGAGTCGATGGTAGAAACGGGTGACCTGTACCTCACCCATCAGATTTTTTACCGCAAGCTAGAAGCGCTCACGGGTGTGCCTGTTTCCTTGCAGGACCAGACGCCTGCGAATGGCGCTGCTGTTACTGACCCGTCTTCTAAGCTCGGAGCATCTGTCGGCACAGCCGATGGACAGGCAACCGCTGACAAGGCAACCGAGGAGAGCGCTTCTGATAGTGAGCCAAAGGCTTCATCTGCACCGCCTCAGTCTGAGCGGGTGATTGCTGCTGCGCCCCCTGCGCCTGCCATTGCCCCAGTCGATTTTTCGGGGACAACGATAGATAACGTTTTGGAAATGCGGGTGGCCGTCGCCAAAGACGTGAGTGCAATTGGCTTTGCGACGTCGGGCAGCGGAGTGATTAGTGATTTGGATGGCAATGTGCTGAAGGTGCTACCGGCAGAAACGGCGGCGCTGTCAGAAATCGATGGCGGCATTGTCGTCGATGGTGAAGCGATGCCGAGTGCGTTTTGGATTTATCCGGAAGATGGCGGCTATGTAGCGATTGGTGATAGCTGGTTTCGGGGGCGGATGCTGATCGCGCTTCGAGAGCGGGGCCTGATCGCGGTGAACTATGTGCTGCTAGGAGACTATTTGTATAGCGTGGTGGGCACTGAGATGTCTCCGGGCTGGGCGCTCGAATCTTTGAAGGCTCAGGCGGTTGCAGCGCGGTCGTATGCGCTGACGCACAATATTCATCCGGCGAGCGAAGCCTATTTTGACCTAGACAATACTCAGCGCTTTCAGGCGTATAAGGGCATCGACCGAGAGGCCAATAGCACTCAGCTAGCCGTGCAGGCCACTGCCGGTGAATTTATTAGCCACGATGGGGGCATTGTGGAATCTCTGTATGCGGCTTCGCAGGCGATTGTCGATGATGCTCACAAGGGCATGGGCATGAGCCAGCTGGGTGCCAAAGACTTGGCAGAGCAAGGGTATTCGTACCAAGAGATTTTGGCTCATTATTATCCCGGGACTGGGCTGGGCCGGATTGAGACTGACCACGAGTAGGGCGGAGCTTAGGTCATGAATAGGTTAGGCACAGGGCATGAGTAACCAAGTGTGCTAGGTGGGGCTTGGTGTAGTTTTCATGAAGCCTACTGGGTATGTATCAACAAAAACAGTTGTCTCTAAGTGGCCCGATACACTTCGGTTAGCTTCACGCTTAAAGATAACTTTCTGTAACTTATGCAAATCCGTAAATCAGCTGCTTGCTCAGCCATTCTGAGCGTCACGGCTTCTTTGTTTTGGTCTCTCCCTACCAAAGCTGCCAACTTTGATTTTGGTGAAACGGCAGTAGACACGATCAATTACCTATCTAACAATCTCAAGGGCCGCAGTGTTGGCACCGCCAAAGAAGCGGAGACTGTTGATTACTTGGTACAACAACTCGAAGGGTTTGACTACGAGCCTACTTTGCAACCCTTCGACTACGAATTTCGAGAGCAGCCCCTAACGTCTTACAACATTGTGGCTCAGCGCCCTGGTACCTCAGGCAAACAAATCCTGCTGGGCGCCCACTACGACAACGCACCCAGCACCGACACCATAGACCGCAGCAACCTAGAGGGCACTAACGACAATGCCTCTGGCGTTGGCGTGCTGCTGGAGCTAGCGCAAAGGCTAGAAAAAGAAACCACTCATACCGTGAAGTTTGTTTTCTTTGGGGCTGAGGAGGTGGGTTTGGTCGGCTCAGACTACTATGCCAATACTCTGAAGCCACAGGAGATTGACGATACGCTACTGATGGTGAATCTCGACAGCCTCATTGTGGGCGACAAGATGTACTTTAATGCGGGGCGCGGCGCTACTGAAAACCCGTCTTGGTTTAAGTATCGGGATATGGCGCTCGAAATTGCTGAAGAAAATGGCATTGCAGCAGAAAGCAATCCCGGCTTCAACGAAAATTACCCTGAGGGGACGGGTTGCTGCAGCGATTTGGAATCTTTTGACTTTTTGATGCCGGTACTAGCTGCCGAAGCGACAAACTGGGACATTGGCGAGCAAGATGGCTACACCCAAACAGCCGATCCAAGAGTGCCAGGCGGGGCAACTTGGCACGACCCTGAAACGGATAATCTTGAATTTATCAATGAGGTTTTCCCCGGGCTGATTGAGGAGCGGGCTCGCAACTACACCCTGGTGTTCGACCAGTTTCTAGATGAGGTGAATGCGCAGTCTGTGCCGGAGCCGGTGAGCTTGTTGGCGCTGGCCACCGGTTTGTCGGGGCTTTTGCTGGGGCGGCGAAGGGTAAAGGCCGAATAGGGCAGATGCCTTGACGCTAGGCAGGGTATGACCGAGGTTACGGTTATCCCGTCTGCAGTAGGTGGACTATCCTGCCTCCCAGCTTTAAAAGCTGTTGATATGATTGAAGCAGTAGGGCGCACTGGTCAGCAAAGCTCTACTGCTTTTCGCCACTGGAAAACTGCGATGGAACCGTCTAGCAAGAAGGCTTACGATGCATCTCTAACAGTTGATGCGCTGGATACTGAGGCTGTGGGTAATACGGCTGTGAGCTACGTGTTTTGGGCGGCGGGGCTGTTTGGCTTTTGCGGGCTGCACCGCTTTTACAATGGCAAGATTGGTACTGGCCTGCTGTGGATGATGACGTTTGGGCTGTTGGGGATTGGCCAGCTGGTGGATTTGGCCTATATTCCGAGAATGTCAGAGGCACGGGCTCGTCAGCTGCGCGATCGCAAATACCGACTCAGCCAATACGACACCCCTAGCCTGGTGCAAACGCCAAAATCTCAGGCGACGCCCCTCACCATGCAGCTGTTGAAGCTGGCAAAGCGCAACCACGGGCGACTTACGGTAACAGATTGTGTGTTGGAGACTGGCGCGGCCTTCGACGTGATTGAAGGGCAGCTAAAGGAGCTGGTGAAATCTGGCTACGCGCATGTGGGTAATGACGCTGTTTCTGGCGTTGTGATTTACGAAATTCCAGAATTAGCGACATAGCTGCGGTGCCATTGCTCAGTTTGTGAGCGTGGGCCATCAGTTGGCATTGCTCAATCGATAGCGTTTTGTGCAGCCATGGCCTCTAGCACTCTTTGGGTGGCGGGCGCGCATTTGCGTCGGTCTGCGAAGCTGAGCCAGGCGATTTCTTCTATCTCAGAGGCTGGCACTATCTGCCCGTGATAGTCGGCCCGAAAGCACTTCATGATGACGCGGGTCGGGGCGGAAAATCCATGGGCTTCTTCTTCTATGGTTAACGCCTCAATGAGCGTGCCGGGGATGAGAGCGATGCTGAGTTCTTCTTTTACCTCGCGGGAGATGCCTTCCCAGTCAGACTCGCCGGGTTCTCGCTTGCCACCGGGTAGATAGAAGACGTCGTTTCCTTGCGATCGCACACACAGCAGCCGCCTATCTCGAATACAAATCCAAGCAAGCACGTCTAGAACGGTGATAGGTTGGCGGTTTGGCCCCATCGTCACAGAATTTTCCACACTCAGAAATCCTCAGAAAGTTTCTCAGTAAACTCTCATTTCGTCATCATAGAGTGCTGGGGAGGATTGGCTATAGTCTTGGGTGTAGTTTTGACGGGCATTGGCATCTGCTATGGTCATTGACAGTAATTGCAGGCGCGACAGCCCGCATATCGTTGAAATACCTGATGCGTGCGAGCAGATCGCGCTATGCGGTGGTCCATACAGCAATTTTGCTGCGGTAGAACAGTTTTTGGCAGAAACGGCTGACAGTGCCTACCGATTTTGTCTGGGGGATTTGGGGGGATTTGGACCCTTGCCCAACCGGACGATTGAGCTGCTGAAGCAGGCTGATGTCTCTTGTCTGCAGGGCAACTATGACGAGTCGGTGGGCCATGGCCTGGCAGACTGTGGCTGTGGCTATTCTGACCCGCGCGATCGCCATTTTGCCCAGCTCAGCTACGACTACACCTACACCCACACAGCGCCTCACCACCGCATTTGGATGCAGACCTTACCCTCGCTCATTGAGCTGCATTGGCGGGGGCGTCGTATTTTGCTGTGTCATGGTAGCCCAGACCAAGTGAATGAGTTTGTCTGGGCGAGCGAAACGGAGGATGCCAAAATTTTGGACTATCTGCAGCGCTACGGTGTGGATGGCATTTGTGCGACCCATTCTGGTTTGCCCTGGCTGAGGCAGGTTACGCAACCAGATGAGCGCTCTGGCTTTTGGTTCAATGTGGGCGTGCTGGGGCGACCTGCCAATACGGGCAATTCGGCTGTTACCTACGGCTTGCTGAGGTGGCCAGCGGCAAGTGCAGCGCCTGAGCCTCACCTACAGCACATGACCTACGATGTCTCGGCGACGGTGAGGGCAATGCGCGAGGAAGGCTTGCCCGAAGCGTTTATTGAGTCGTTAGAAACGGGAATTTGGACCACCTGCGCTGAGATTTTGCCAGCGGCTGAACGGCAGGCTGGTCCGCTTGCGGTTGCTCGGTCTGTTGCCTAACTTTTTTGCTTTACGCGCTTGTGTTAAGCGGTCTAAAGGTCGGTTTGATACCGGGCCGATAGACTTCTA
Source organism: Cyanobacteria bacterium J06614_10 (assembly GCA_038527325.1). Lineage (GTDB taxonomy): Bacteria > Cyanobacteriota > Cyanobacteriia > Phormidesmidales > Phormidesmidaceae > Phormidesmis. The sequence continues at coordinate 4,896 of JBCBFY010000138.1, read as the reverse complement.
ATATTGTTTTTTATTTGGAACAGAAATAACTGATGGAGTTGACACAGACCCTCACGTGGGCGCTTTTGGCCGGATATGGCTTTCTGATATTTGGCCTGGTAAGAACCACCACGCCAGATAAAGTCTCTGCAATCGAATTTTTTGAAGGACAGTCTAAGCGCGGACAGTCGCCTGGACTGTGGCTACTGGTGTCGAGCGCGGCAATTTCATGGATTTTTGCCAAATCTATCGACAATGCCGCAAGTTTGGGCAATGCCTTCGGGATAACGGGCGGCATTGGCTACGCGATTTATTACTTGAGTTTTGTGACAGCTGCGATCGCGCTCTACTACATCCGTACGGTGGGTGGTCACTCCTCGATTCCTGCCTTTTTGGTGAGTAAGTATGGCAAGGTCTGTGCGCGGCTCTTTTTGCTTGCGATCGCCATTCGCTTGCTCAATGAAGTCTGGTCAAATACGAAAGTTTTTTCGCTGTACTTTGGCGCGGAAGGCAGTGCTGGCTACTGGATTGCGGCGGCGCTGGTGACGGCGTTCACGGTTTACTACAGCCTGATTGGCGGACTGCGCTCTAGCCTGCTGACCGACAGTGCTCAAATGCTGCTGGCCGCGGTGCTACTGGTGGCAATTTTGGCGACTTTAGGGCCTGGTTTGGTCAATGGTGGCCTCCCGGCTGTCGATGCTGAAACCTCTCTGGCCGGGCTCACGTTCTGTGGTTTGGCCGCCGTGCAAATCTTTAGCTATCCCTTCCATGACCCGGTAATGACTGACCGCGCCTTTATCACGTCGCCTAAAGTGATGGTGAAGGGATTTGTGCTGGCCGGGCTGATTAGCGGCAGCTTCATTTTGCTATTTAGCTCGGTGGGGCTGTATGCCCGGGCAAACGGCGTAGAAGGCCACCCGTCGCTGGCGGTTCCGGCGCTGTTTGGTCTGCCGATGCTGCTGGTTTTCAATGCGATTATGCTGACGAGTGCCGGGTCTACCTTGGATTCGACCTTTTCGAGTGTGGCGAAGCTCGGTGCGCGAGACTGGGGAAACCGCAAAGGTGTGCCGACGGAAGGGCAGGCGTTTTTGGGTCGCTGGTGGATTGTTGCGATCGCGCTCTTGGGCAATATTCCGCTCTTTAGCATTTACATGGGCGACCGGGTTGGGCCTGCCATCATCCAGGCGACCACGATTAGCGGCACCATGGTGATGGGGCTCGCGCCAATCTTTCTGCTGGCCTTTATTCGGAAGGCGGGTGCGCTGAGCTTCCATCTGGCTTTTTGGCCAGGGCTCACCTTTGGCATTATCAGAGTGATCGAGAGTGCTACAGGGAATGCCATTTTCCCTGCTGGCCTGAGCATTGGCGGCGGCAAGTATGCGTTGGACCTAGGCGTGAACCTGTACGGTTTGCTCATTTGCATTGCGGGCTATCTTTTGGGCGCTGCGCTCAGCCGAAAAAAAGTACCCGCAGATAGCAAGGTCGATAGCGATGTGGCCCTAATTCGCTAGCTCGCTAGTTTGAAAGTGTGTGACGGTTGAAGCGTCGCGGAGGGGTGACCTCCGCGACGCTTTTCTTGTGGGTTTCATCCCTCAGTGTTTCATGCCTTAGCGGTCGGGATGCGGTCAGCCTATGGCTTAATCCAGTCTTTGGCAGCTTCTACTGCCTGGGTCATGCCTTCAAACCCGAGGCGAACGAGCAGATACAGAATGGTAGTGGTGGTTGCTGCGCTGATGGCGCATATGGTGAGCCCGCCAAGGCTGATAGCACCATCGTCGTCGAGCAGTCCGAAGCCGGTGATGAAGATGCCAATGGCGGGCAGGGTGTTGGTGAGTGGGATTGGAATCATCATGGAAATGGACATGAGTGCGACCGCAATACCAATCACCATCTGTCCTGTCCTGGAGGTGCATACCGGCGTCAGCCGAGGCTTTGCAACGGTCTCAATTCTCTGCAGCCAAGGAATCCCTTTGCCGATCAGGGTTTGCACTTGGGCCCGCTCAAAGCCCTTTTTGCGAAACTTTTCTGGCAGCCACGGCTGGTCTCGTCCGGCAATCAGCTGCGCGGCTAGTAAAAACATCACAATGCCAAACGGCGTCGAGTAGCCCGGCGCAGGAATCGGCAGCGCCGACGGCAAAGAGAGTAAAACAAACAGAAAACCAAAGGTTCGCTCTCCCGCGATCTCTAAAATTTCATTCAGCGTGACCGGCTTGAGCTGAGTGTTTCCCTCTGCTGTCGTAAGGGAGGCATTCTCAGCTGTGATATCGCGTCTGCCTTTGTCGACATCGCTCCTGCCTGTGGCCTCCGTTTCAGAAAGGAAATATCGCTGGAGTTCTACTGAAAGTTTTGCCATAGGGCTTGATCGCTACTCAATTAGCAACAGTGATAGAAGCATACTACCGTCTTTGTAAAATGGCTTCGGGCAATAACTTTATCTCGTGTGAGGTAGACCTCCTTTGAGCTGTCTCTTTTACAAAACCTTCAAAGAAAGGATAGAGCGGTTAGCTCTCACAAGTCGCTGGAAGCACTACTAGCCGAAAGTGAACAAGCCGAAATACTTCTTATTGAGCTCTTTTGAGTGAGCTTTAAAGAAACAACGCCAAAAGAGATTAAAAGTCTCTTTTGGCGTTGTTTTAGGTGGATTTTGTGAAATTAAGTACCGACCGGTAGGCCTAGCCTAGTACTTGTAGCTTTCACCTTTGAAGGGGCCTTCTACTTCAACGTGAATGTAGTCAGCCTGCTCTGGCGTGAGCGTCGTAATGACGCCGCCAAAGCCTTCAACCATGTAGCGAGCCACTTCTTCGTCTAGCTTCTTCGGCAGTAGCTGAACGCTGAGCGCGCGGGCCTGCTCTTCAGCAGACTGGTCGGCAAACTTGCGCTCGTAGAGGAAGATTTGCGCCAGAACCTGGTTGGCAAAGGAGCCATCCATGATTCGAGAGGGGTGGCCGGTGGCGTTGCCAAGGTTTACCAGGCGACCTTCGGAGAGCAAAATCAAGAAGTCTTGAGGGTCGTCAGAGCGGTAAACCTGGTGAACCTGAGGCTTCACTTCTTGCCAGTGCCACTCTTTGCGCATGAAGGCCGTGTCGATTTCGTTGTCGAAGTGGCCGATGTTGCAAACGACTGCGCCGCGCTTGAGGTTTTTCAAGATGTTGGCATCGCAGACGTTGTAGTTGCCCGTAGCGGTGACAACGAGGTCGATGTTGGCAAGCAGCGCTTTGTCGATGCTGCCTTCGGTGCCGTCGTTGCTGCCGTTGAGGTATGGAGAAACGACTTCGAAGCCGTCCATGCATGCCTGCATCGCGCAGATTGGGTCTACTTCAGCGACTTTGACGATCATGCCTTCTTGGCGAAGGGAGGCAACGGAGCCTTTGCCGACATCGCCGTAGCCGATGACGAGGGCTTTTTTACCGGCCATGAGGTGGTCGGTGCCGCGCTTGATGGCGTCGTTGAGGCTGTGGCGGCAGCCGTACTTGTTGTCGTTTTTGGTTTTGGTAACGGCGTCGTTGACGTTGATGGCGGGAATTTTTAGCTCGCCTTTTTCCAACATCTCGTACAGGCGATGAACACCGGTGGTGGTTTCTTCAGTCACACCGTGGATCTTGGTGAGCATCTCGGGGTAGGTTTCGTGGATGTAGCCGGTAAGGTCGCCGCCATCATCCAAAATCATGTTGGCCTCCCAGAGGTTGCCAGCACCATCACGGCAAGTTTGCTCTAGGCACCACATGTATTCGTCTTCGGTTTCCCCTTTCCAGGCGAAGACGGGAATGCCAGAGGCTGCGATCGCAGCTGCCGCATGGTCCTGCGTTGAGAAAATATTGCAGGAAGACCAGCGGACTTCAGCGCCTAGCTCACACAGGGTCTCGATGAGGACCGCTGTCTGAATGGTCATGTGAATGCAGCCGATGATCTTGGCGCCAGCGAGGGGCTTGTCGGCGCGGTACTTGGCGCGGATAGCCATCAGAGCAGGCATTTCACTTTCTGCGATCGCAATTTCTTTGCGGCCCCAGTCAGCGAGGGTAATGTCGGCAACTTTGTAATCGCGGGTATTGGCAGCAGTATCAGCTGCACGGGTGCTGGTTGCAATCATGGGATAAATATTTTGAGGGTTCGCTAAAGGTCTCTTTGCATAGCTTACCTGCAAAAAACCAGCCCGGAGCTTCTAGAACCCTTGATAGGCCATACATTTCACCAATGCATATATATTGACGCTATTGATGTTGTAGCGTCGTGACTCCTCTGAAGCAACCTAATGCGCTACTGGCCGGGTTGTTCAGGGCATTGGTCAGACCATTGGATATATAATGTGAGTAGAACAAGCTAACTACTACAGCCGTGCATGGGTTTGCACGTAAGTTCAATGGCATTTCCATTGCAAGAGCGTTACGTTAACCTACTGACCGATTTTGGCTTTAAGAGAGTGTTTGGCTCTGAGCCCAACAAGCAACTACTGGTTGATTTTCTGAACACGCTACTACCTTCCCATCACCAAATCTCTGAACTCTCTTATAAAAGTACGGAAAATTTGGGCAATGCACCTGTAGATCGCAAGGCTGTTTTTGATTTGTACTGCCAGGGCGCGAATGGTGAGCGCTTTATCGTAGAACTCCAAAAAGCCAAGCAAAAGTTCTTCAAAGACAGAAGCCTTTTTTACGCGACTTTCCCCATTCAAGAGCATCAAGATCCAGTTTTTCTACAGCTATTTGAAATTGCGGAAATTGCTAACTTTTCTCGTAGCGAGCAAGACAGCTATCAGAGCAGCCTGAAGTACTACCGAGACCTGAACAATGTGATTGATACGTCTCGTCAAGAGGGTGTCGCGGAAGGGATTGAGCAGGGTCGAAAGCTTGAGCAGGTGAAAATTGCGCGATCGCTCTTAGGCAAATTGTCTGTAGCCGCTATCAGCGAGACGACAGGTTT
>JBCBFY010000137.1:0-12054 GCA_038527325.1 Cyanobacteria bacterium J06614_10 | reverse complement strand
GCCGCCTCCACCGCCAGATAGCCATCGTCCACCGTGTCTAACACGCTCACCTGCGGATGGTCGGCCAGAGCCTGCTCAATCCCTAGCTGAACTAGAGGATCATCCTCAATAATCAAAACCCGCCAGGCTGGCAGCTGAATCGATGGGTGCATATTGGAACGGTGTCTGTAAGACCGGAAGGGATGTAAAGATAATAACTTGCTCCCTTTGAAATGATACCTGCGAATAGTGTCGTGAGATCCTAGAACCCATATCCCTTTTTACAAGCCAGCGCTCTATCTTGAGCTGAGAATATTGACACTATTCCTTACTGATATCCGCTATAGAGCTAACAGCATTTCAATATGAGGTATGTCATCTTCCAAATAGCTTTCACCGACAGGCAGAAAGCCCAAACCTTCATAGAAAGCCTGCAAGTGCAGCTGGGCCGACAATCGAATCGACTGACTTGAAAACTGCGATCGCACATACCCAATCCCCTTTTCCATCAGCTGTTGACCCATCCCTTTTCCCCGCTCATCTCGCCGAATCAAAACTCGACCAATCGAAGGTTCTGCATACTTTTTTTCAGGCGCTATCCCCCTCAAATACCCAACCAGTTCTCCGGCCTCATTCATCGCCAGCAAATGCCAAGCATCCGCGTCCAAACTATCAATATCTAGATACAGACACTGCTGTTCTAAAATGAATATCTGCTGCCGAAGCCGCAATATTTCATAAAGCTCATCTACACTGAGCGCCGGAAACGCTTTCCACATCCAGTCAGTAATCATGAAATTTCGTTCTACTATCGGCTTACTCACCGGCCTACTGCTCTGCCTACAGCTCCTAGCTTGTAGCTCACCGCCTCATGCCGGGCAGATCAGCGCTGCAGCCCTCGCAACCCAAATAGAGCAAGGCATCGCCCCACTCATCCTAGACGTTCGCAGCGCAGAAGAATACGCCACCAGCCATATCCCCGGCGCACTCAATATCAATTATCGAGACATCCCCAACCAGCTCAACTCACTACAACCCTACGCAAACCAAGCAATCATCGTCTACTGCGAGCGCGGCGTCCGAGCCAGCCGAGCCGAAGCCCGCTTAGGCAAAGCCGGTTTCTCCCATGTCCGCCAGCTCCGCGGCGATATGTCCGCCTGGCGAGCAGCCAACCTTCCGGTAGAGGTAGTTACTGTAATTGAATCTTCCGTCAGCGGCCAATAGATTCATAAGCTTCTTCAAGAGAACTGTTCGCAGAAATCTGTGCAAGCAGTGCCGTGATGACAGATTTGACCTTATCTGAGCTCAGTATTGTCTCCAGCCTTTCCTCATACTCTTCGAGATTTTTGCAAGTACTTCTCCTGTTGACCGTCTGGTCGACAATGTCAACAGGGTAAATCATCAGCGGATACTCGATTTGCAAAATACTAAAAATATAGTTATTCAAAGAGGGTGCTTTGATCCGTAACGCCGCTCTAAATTTTGAACTGTCCCCATTTAGAACAGCGACTTCTCCAATCAGCGTCCCGTCCGTCGCTTCAGTCAACAGCGAGCCCTGCTCTTTAAGCACCTTGATTGGCAAATCGGGAAGTTCTTCCGACTTAGGTAGCTCGCCCCACATATTTTTTACGCCAGACATTTACAGCTCTTCCAATTCAGTCGCCAACTCAATCATAATAGGCAAGTGATCAGAAAAAGCGCCGCTAATCATGCCTTCTACCAAAAGGCTACGGTTTCCCACAGCGGTCAGTACCTGCAAATTTTCCTGCTGGAAAAAAGGCAGTAAGGCAGGTCGAATAAGCGCCTGGTCAAAGGTATACCAGAAAAATTCTCGATTTTTAGAGCGCTGGTAGTAGTGCGTACCCGCAGGACCTTCGTAGCCATCTCCCATTCGGCTCCACATAGGGTTGTAGAAAAACTTTCTTTTCGTTTGCCTGACAGTTCTGTCTTGCTTTTGGGCGATACGCTTTGTCATCACACCGTGGAAAGAATCCGCATCGACAAGTCCGCCTTCGAAGGGATTCATATTAAAATCACCGATCACGAGCGTTCGAGAATGACCCAAGTTCTCCTCTGATTCCACAATTTTCGCAACAGCATCTCTCGCCTGAAATGATTGCTCTTCAAGGTTGGCGTGTAGCTTGCTAGAAAGATGTACGCCCGCAAGCAAAATCGACCGGCCAAGCGGTGGATGCACTTCCCGAATAGACAGTCCGTAGCTATCGGCAGCCAAACGTATAGATTCTGAAGGATATCGAAAGAAAAATTTTATGCGAGAGGACAGCTCATTGTACGGAGCAATGTATGGAGAACCTGTTTCGTACCTTAACCGGCGCTGAAGCTTCGTGTCAGAAAACTCAACTTCTGCCAGCACTAAAATATCTACATCATGAATTTTACACAGCTGTGCAATTTCTTCAGTTAATTTTTTTCTATTCAAATTCCAGAACAAAACTGTAGGCATAGCTTCCTAGCACGTACCATTAGGCAGCGTACCATTAGGCATCTCAGCCTAGTGCATGATGGGTTCGCGGAGATATTGCTGACAGAGTTGGGAAAAGCACGAGTGCAGCTGTTCTACCCGCTGAGAGAAGATGGCGTCGTCACTGAGCGTTGGGGCCTGCTTGGCAATATTTGCCAGTCGGCGGGCGATCGCACTCTGATCGTCCAGTAGCTCATACTGCGGCATAGAGATTGGGCCCTCTAGCGCTGCTCCCAGCCAGTGCTTTAGCGCTATCTGCCCAGAGCGTAGCCCGCGTCCCCAACGCTTGTAAGACTTGAGCGCCGGAAGCCGATAAGGATGGTAGAACAAATTCATTGAGGCGCACCAGTCCTGCCATTTGAACCGGTATATGCGCGGCCCGGTGACGATGGGTATCCAGGGTACTCGCAGGGCATCGGCAACAATCGCACCGTGCATCGCTTCTGCCAGCAGGCGATCGCTCGACCCAATCGCTGCCAATACTTCCTCTACTGGCCAACGAGGATCGATGTAGCGAATATTCGCCTGCTGGCAGATCTGTTGCCACTGCTCGCAGGCCTCATTCGCATGGTGAATGTGAGGCATAAAGCTACAGCCAGACCGCTGGGTATTGGGCGATCGCAGCTGCGCGACAAGCAAGCCTCCATCGGCGATGGCCTGCACTTGCGGTAAACCTAACTGCTTTGCCGAAAGCGGCCCGCGCACGCAGTGAATATCCCAGCTTTTAGGAATAGCCCCCAGCGGCGACTCATACCCTGCCCCCGTCCCAAAAATCACCAGCCGATCAGTCGTGGTCACCCGACCCGGCAACTTGTCATTCAGCAGCGTTCCCGTACCAAGAAATACAACAGACTCATCAGTATCCAACAAATCAGCGCTCAGCTGAGGCCATAGCCAGCGGTTGAGTTCATCGCCAAAATTGGGTTTCTGATCGCACCTTTGATAGTAAAAGAGTTTCATGAGATCTCTTGTAGATAGATATTTAACTGATGTTGTTGATCGCTGTTGTGCTGTGTCCTATCGTCTGTCATGTCGTCACACTCATCTGGCCATTCGAAAAAGATCGGAGGATTTGTTGCTGGCCACGCCGCACGGCCCTGTTCCACACGCTGGCTACCTTGGCTACGGCTAAAGCTCGCTGCTGCTGCCAGCTACCATACTCACACCACTGAAGGTAGCTAGGAATAGCCACCTTTTCCAAAAAGGTTTGCCACTCTCGTACAATATTTTCAGGCCTGTATTGTTCAGCTTGTGCCTGTCCGTGTGCTATCAGAAGGTGTCGCGCAGCCGCATCAGACCGCAGACGATCTAAGCCATCTAACAACTCAGAAAAGGACCGAACCTCTAGATAGGTCTCTCCCGGCTGACCCGTCTGACGGTAGGCACTTTCAGTGCCGAGAATCGGGATGACACCCCCTAGCCAGGCGTTGTACAGCTTAGTCGCAGGCTTGTTCGAAAAGCCACCTGTTACCACCTGCTGCACAGCACTAAAAGAGCGCACGGCCACCACCGCATCCACATCGTGATAGTCATTCCAGCTGGCATCGACCTTTTCATACTGATGCCAGGGATTGGTGTTGCTAATGGTGCGGCTACGCAGGCCCCGTTCTGCCAGCGCTACCTGCCAAGCGTGGGACATCAGCTCGGGCGCAAGCGAATTTTGATGGCCAAAAAAAGCGATTGTTTCAAAGCGATCGCCCCGGGCCGGATCTCGCGGAATCAGCTGGGGCTGCGGCCAGTGAGGCAAAAAGTAGCAGTTTGCCACTCGTGAGGCCTCAGTGGGGTTTTGAACCACGTGCATCGGCGCGATCGCACTCAGCGGCGCTTCCGCCTTCATACAGATCAAAAATCGCCTCGGCGCTGGCACACACTGAACCGACCGCAGCACATTGCTATGACACAGCACAATGCCCTCATCGGGCAGCCGCTCGGTCAGCTGGCAAGCCGTTCCCGCCGCGCGAAGTCGCAAATAGGTTTGCACCGTCCAAGCATACATACCCAGACCGTAACCAGGCCAGTTTTCATTGGGTGAACTGGGCAATTCTTCTGGCCAAAGATCCGCTGGCAAGAAAAAGTAAATCGGGTAGCCCAGAGAAGTCACTTCGGTTGTCGCCCCACCACTGCAGGACTAACAGAAGGACCAACAGAAGTCGACTCAAATTCTCCAATCCCGGAATCTTCAACAACTCCTTCAGGAACAGGTAGATGAGAGGCCGAACGGGGGCGTGGAGAAACAGCTCGCCGCCCGCGAACGAATCTAGAGACCGATCCACCGTTCGCTTTCCAAACAAACAAATCGGCAACCTTGGGCAAACGCTGATGATAAAACGGACTGACCAAACTACCCAACAGTAAAGACAGCTCGCAGGTTTCAACAGTTCCCCACTGTCGCAGCTTCAACAGCTTTAGCAGTAGCTTCTTAAAGTCGTTCAGAAAATGTAGTCCCGCAATCAGCGGCCACTGCCAGGCGCTGTAGCCAATCTTTCTCAGCGGATAGCGACTTAAACCAATCCGCCAGAACAGATTTAGCAGGTAGGAGGGCTCTAGCCGCGCCTTGGGAATGATGTGCGCCAGCTTCATCTGAGGGTTGTGCCAAATGGGCCAGGTTTTGCGAATGTAGCTCAGCGTCTCTACATCTTCGCCTTTGGCCTTGAGACTGCGGCCACTTACACCCGCCAGTGCAGGCACGACCGGAACCTGCGCTAGCCAAGCCTGCCTACGCACGACCATGCCTGCCCCTGCGGGCAACACCCCCCGCTCCCTGTCGTAGCAAAAAGGCCGATCCCCCCGGTCGATAATTGCCAGACAGCAGGCAATCCGGTGAAATCTGGGCGGGGGCGGCACCTCGTACAAACCGCTAATGCTGCTGCCATAGGCACCCACCTCAGGGTGCTGCTGTCCAAATGCGATCGCTGCACTCACCCAGTCATCATCTGGCAGGGTATCGTCGTCTAGAAAGCCAATCAACGGGCTCTGAGTCTCGCGGACGGCCAGGCGACGGGCAAAGGCTAACCCCTGACGAGGCTCGAAGCAGTAGCGCAGAGGAATATCTGAGCGCCACAGCTGCGGCGTTGCCGATTGACCATCCGCCTGCCACTGGCGCACGATCTCCGCAGTGCGATCGCGGCTATTGTTATCGACAACAACGACCTCCCACTGGGAGTCCTCTGATGAAGTGGCTGCTTGAGAAGCGGCTGTCTGAAAATTGGGCAGGGAGGTGACCTCTGAAATAGCCTGGCAGGGAGCCCGCTGCATACGCAGCTTCGCCAGCAGCTGAGGCAATCGGAGTTCCCCGTTGTAAGTACAGATCACGACTGAAAAATCTGGCACGGCCCACTACTTCCTAGTCAGAACAGATGAATTACGCTGCGCACCCTTCAAAAGTCTCGAACGATAGTGCCAACAGCTGCAGAAGTCAAACGATTTATGGTCTGGCAGGGGGGCTACACCAGCACTCATCCCAATATTTGGATGTGTTACAAGCCTATGCTGATACGAAGGCGACTTGCCGATAGCTTAGTAGCATTTGCAATTTTTTTACAACCCTACAGACAAATCCTTACAGACCAAAGAGACTTTTGATAACCCTGCCATAACCTTCTCTTTACCTTAGAAACTGGAATATTTGATAGCGTTTACTAGCATCAAAGTCAAACAGGGTTGACCGAGCAGTATTCACCGTCCTACTTACAACACAAATGCATCAATAACAGGGAGCAAACAGCTTAAGCGGGTGCGACTTACACGTTTGGACAGGTGCAAGGTACAGATAGATAAAATCTATATTAAATGTTGAAAAAAGAGAGTTGACAAAAACGGGCTTATCACTTCTGCAAAGGTTTAGATGTCACACATATGGTGATGGTAAGCGACGGCTTCCGTTATGTTGTTTCACTCTTTGAACATACCGAAAAGAGACTAACCTTTACGTGCTGTATGGAAACCAGTGTTGCTGTATCGGCTCGGGCCTGAAGGCGCTGTCAGAAATCGTCAGGAGTGAACATCCCGTTTATCTCCTGCGTGCTCACTTCGTCTGCGCCTAAGCGCGCGTCTTAAAAAGGTGCCTGTAAAGGTCAAAGGCGATCGCAGCCAAGGTTTTTGGCAAGTACAAGGGTTTTGTCAAGCACACAGTCTCTTCCCCAAAAAAACAACCAGCCATACTTCAAATAGCCGAACAGATAGCCGAAAGACCAACCATCTAAATTCCCACACTCCAAGAACATTATTTAAGGATAGAGATTTGGCAATGACACCTTCCTTTCAAAAAATCGGTAGCTTTACTAGCGACTTCGGCGCTGAGATTGTTGCCTACGACGAAGTCCGACAGCTTGTGTACATCGTCTCAGGGGGCACAGAGCTACAGGCCGTCAGCATCAGCGATCCAACCGCTCCGGTAGAAGTTGCGACGATTAATATTGCCGATTTTGGCGCGCCGATTGCCGGTGCGAACAGCATCGCTTACAAAAACGGACTGCTCGCAGTCGCGCTCGAAGCCGACACTCAGACAGACAATGGCGTCGTTGCCTTGGTAGATATCGATCAGGCCGCGACCTCTGAAGATGTCCTCTCGGCTGTGCAAGTTTTTGAGGTAGGTCCGCTACCGGACATGGTGACCTTCACACCCGATGGCAACACTATCTTGGTTGCCAACGAAGGTGAGCCCGATGAGGGCATCGACCCAGATGGCTCCGTTAGCATTATTGACATATCCGGCGAATTTACCAGCCTGAGCCAAGAGAATGTAGCCACTGCCGACTTTCTCCGATTTAATGGCCGAGAAGCCGACTTGCGCGCCGATGGGGTGAGAATTTTCCCCGATGCCACAGTGGCGCAAGATGTAGAGCCTGAATACATTGCGGTCTCCCCAGACGGCACAAAGGCCTTTGTCACCCTGCAAGAAAATAACGCGATCGCTGTCGTCGATATCGCCTCAGCCACCGTAGAAGGCATTCAGCCCCTCGGCCTCAAAGACTTCAGCAAAGGCCTCCCCGAGCTCACCAACTTCGACTTCACAGACCGTGGCCCCATCGCCAACGGCGGCGAACCGCTCACCACCGCCACCGGTGAAACCATTGAGCTAGGCGGCTTTTCGGGTCTGTACTTCGACGGCGTTGCTGGCAATGGCAACCTCAAGTTCCTCGCGGTGCCAGACCGAGGCCCCAACGGCGACGCCGACGGCAACAACCGCCCCTTCATATTGCCCGACTACCAAGCTAGGGTCGTCGCCTTCGAGCTAAATGAATCAACCGGCAATATCAGCATCACCGACCAGCTGCTGCTCACCCGGCCCGACGGCACCCCCATCACCGGCCTGCCAAACATCCCCAACGTAGACCGGCAGGCAGTCGATGCCGCCGGCAACCCCGTAGACCTACCAGAACTCGACGGTTTTGAGACCTTTGGCGCAGATTATGATGCCTTCGGCGCAGACCTAGAGAGCATCCTACGCGATGGCGATGGCAACCTGTGGATGGTCGATGAATATCGTCCGGCCATCTACCAGTTTGACCAGAGCGGCACCCTGCTCAACCGCTACGTTCCTGAGGGGACGGCAGCTCAGGCCACAGAAGCCAACCCCGACACCCCATTCGCTGAAGGGGACTTCGGCACCGAGACGCTCCCTAGCGACTACCTCACTCGCCGTCGCAATCGAGGCTTTGAAGGCGCCGCCCTCGACACCGAAACCGGCATCTTCTACGCCTTCATCCAAACGCCCATGAACAACCCAACCCGCGCAGATGGCGATGCCTCTAGCGTGATTCGGATTCTGGGCATCGACCCCGCCACAGGGACACCGGTCGCAGAATATGTATACCTGATTCAAGACCCTGAAGTAGGCAACAATGTCGATAAGATCGGCGACGCGGTGTTTGCAGGCGACGGCAAATTCTTCGTGATTGAGCGAGACTCTTCCCTTGATGACGACGGTCAAAAGTTTGTCTTTGAAATAGATATCAAAGGTGCGACTAACATACTAGGTCAGGACTTCGGAGACCTCACCCTGGAGCAGCAAACCCCAGATTCGCTGGAAGACTTGGGAATCTCGCCAGTCAGCAAAACCAAGGTCACCAACCTACCTTCCCTGGGCTATCTCCCCTCCGACAAGCCGGAAGGCATCGCCCTTCTACCCGACGGTCGCCTAGCCGTCCTCAACGACAACGACTTCGGCCTCGAACCGGGCGCCGAAGCGGTCCAGCTGGGGATCATCGACTTCAGTGGCAGCAACGGCCTCGACGCAAGTGACCGAGACGGCGCGGCCAGTGCAGATGGTGACGCAGGCGGTGCCATCAATATCAATAATGAGCCAGTGTTTGGCCTCTACATGCCCGACTCCATCGCCTCCTTTGAAGCCAATGGCGAAACCTTCTACGTCATCGCCAACGAAGGCGACGACCGGGGCGATGCCGATGCAGACGAGCGCGGCGATGCCATCCGTCTAAAGGACCTCGCCGATGTCACCTCCTTCGGTCGCGATGGCCTTGAGCTAGATGACAGCTTCGATCCAGCTCTCTTGGCCGATGAAGAACTCGGACGTTTGACGATCTCCTCCATCGACGGCGATACCGACGGCGATGGTGACCTCGACCAGATTGTGTCCTACGGTGGCCGCTCCTTCTCTGTCCTTGATGCCAATGGCAACATTGTCTTCGACAGTGGCGATCAGATTGCGCAAATTACCGCCGAGCTGACGCCAGAACTGTTCAATGCTAACGACGGCGACCCAGAAGAGTTTGACAACCGCTCTGACAACAAAGGGGCTGAACCGGAGGCGATCGCAACTGGTGAAATTGGCGGCAGACCCTATGCCTTTGTCGGCCTAGAGCGCGCAGGCGGCGGCGTCCTCATCTACGACCTGTCCGACCCCCGTCAGCCAGAATTTGTGCAGTACATTCGCAGCGATGACGACATCGGCCCCGAAGGCCTCGCATTCATCTCCGCTGCAGACAGCCCTGAAGGTCAGCCACTACTCGCCGTCGCCAACGAAGAGTCAGATACGCTGGCAATTTATGAAGTAGATGTTCCCGCCGCGGCCATCAGCGACATTCAGGGCGCAGGCCACATCTCACCGCTGGTAGGCGAAGTCGTTAAAACAGAGGGCATCGTCACCGGCGTTGCCTTCAACGGCTTCTATCTTCAGGGAGAGAGCGACGGCAACGATGAGACCTCAGACGGTATCTTTGTCTTCACTGGCTCCCAGCCCGCCGTGAGTATCGGCGATGAGGCCCGCGTTTTCGCCACCGTCAGCGAATTCATTCCCGGTGGCGCTGATACCGGCAACCTCTCTATCACCCAGCTCACCTCTCCGGATGTAGCGATTCTCTCCAGCGACAACCCACTACCTGAAGCGGTGACTATTGGCACCAGCGGTCGGGTCGCCCCCAGCGAAATCGTCATCAGCGACGACGAGCTACCGGTAAACCTGCAAACTGAAGCCGGTAACTTTGACCCCGCAGAAGACGCCATCGACTTTTATGAAACCCTCGAAGGCATGCGAGTCACCGTCGAAGATGCCGTGGCCGTTTCACCGACCCGCGTTTTCAACCGCTTCTCGGCTGAAGCCTTCACTCTGCCAAACCAGGGCGCAACCGCTACCCCAGACGGCGTTATCAATGCGCGCGGAGGCATCAGCCTCCTCTCCGGCCCAGACAATACCGGCGACCAAAACCCCGAACGCGTCCAAATTCAGTTCGATCCCAACCTGCTACCCGAAGGCTTCGACACCCCGGCACTTACCGTGGGTGACCAGCTCGGCGATGTCACCGGCGTCGTAGGCTACAGCTTCGGCAACTTTGAGGTGAATGTCACCGAAGCATTCGACATCACCCCAAGCGGACTGGAGCAAGAAGTCACCACGCTTGCCGGTAGCGACACCGACCTGACCGTAGCCAGCTACAACATTCTCAACCTCAGCGCCCAGTCGGAAGACGACGCCCAAAGAGCGCTGCTGGCTGAGCAGATTGTCAGCAATTTGGGCTCTCCTGACATCATTGGCCTGCAGGAAAT
Source organism: Cyanobacteria bacterium J06614_10 (assembly GCA_038527325.1). GTDB lineage: Bacteria > Cyanobacteriota > Cyanobacteriia > Phormidesmidales > Phormidesmidaceae > Phormidesmis. Next base: position 1,589 of record JBCBFY010000137.1, on the reverse strand, counting down.
TCAAGATAACAACGGCACTGAGGGCGGCGCAGACAATTTGGAAACAGATGCGACTGAGACAATGCAGCTGCTGGTGGATGCGATCGCAGCAGCAGGCGGTCCTACCTACGCCTTTGCAGATATCGCCCCCGAGCCAAATGCCTTCGGCGGTGCCCCCGGCAGCAACATTCGCAACGCCTTCTTTTACAACCCTGAGCGGGTCTCATTAGATTCACTAGAGCTACTCGATGGCCTCGACGCCTTTGCCGGTAGCCGCGACCCACTCGTTGGTGAATTTACCTTCAATGGCAGCACCGTCACCGTTGTCAACAATCACTTCTCTTCTCGCTTCGGCTCTACCCCTGTCTACGGTGGGCCGCAGCCCTTCGTCCAGGCGGGCGAAGAAGCCAGAGAAGCCCAGTCTCAAGAGATCAACAACTTTGTTGACGATCTCTTGAGCGAAGATGCTGACGCCAACGTTGTTGTGCTGGGAGATTTGAACACCTTCCAATTCACCAACGACCTAGCAGAGATTTTGCCCGGCGTCGGCGATGAGAGAGTGCTCACCAACCTGGTAGCGCAGGCCGAAGCCGACGGCGATGCCTACAGCTTCATCTTTGATGGCAACAGTCAGATTTTAGACAGTCTGTACGTTTCAGACAGTCTACTCGCGGGTGCCCAGTTCGACATTGTTCATGTAAACAACGATTTTCCTCGCGACGATGGCCGCAATCTCTTTGAAGATACGGTCGTCGCCAGCGACCACGAACCCCTTGTCGCTCAATTGTCCTTAACAAACCCTTCCATGGAAAACTTTACGCTTCAACTCCTTCACCTCGCCGACCAAGAGGCCGGTATTCCCGCCCTCGACGATGCGCCCCGCGCCTCCGCTGTCATCAACGCCCTAGAAGACGACTTCGAAAATACGCTGTTGCTCTCCTCGGGCGACGCGATTATTCCTGGCCTGTTTTTTTCTTCTAGTGCTGAAGCATTTGGTGGCCAGGGTCGCGCAGATATTTTGATTCAAAATGAGCTGGGCGTTCAGGCGATCGCCTTTGGCAACCACGAATTCGACCTGGGTACGGGCCTCGTTCGCGACCTAGTAGCAGGCGAAATTATCGCTGAAGATCTGGCGCTAGAAGAAGCGCAGGAAGTCAGCGAAATTCCCGTCGAAGACACTGCTTCTACAGGAACATTCACCGCCAGCCTAAAGGCCAACCGCCTCACGGTTACCGGTGAGTACAGCGATTTGACCAGCGCCCTATTTCCCGTTGGCGGAGAAGATGCTGCAGGCAATCCTGAAAGCGCGATTCACATCCACATCGGAGAAGCCGGTACGAACGGCCCCATCTTCCGCAACTTAGAAGTCGATGATGAAGGCGATGGAACGGGTGAATTCGAAGGAACTTTTGACCTCACCGATGAAGAAGTTGCCACCTTACTGGCTGACGGTCTGTATGTGAACCTCCACACCGAGACCAATCAGGCGGGTGAACTGCGCGGTCAAATCGATATCGATGTCGACAACCCCAACAACTTTGAAGGCGCTCAGTTCCCCTACCTCAGCAGCAACCTCGACTTCAGCACCGACAACAACCTCGCTGACCTAG
>JBCBFY010000136.1:0-12362 GCA_038527325.1 Cyanobacteria bacterium J06614_10 | reverse complement strand
CAGCCCCCGCATTACGAGCAGCCGCAGGACCGGCGTTTTCCTGGCGTATCAGCTGAATATTGACATACTGCTGAAAGGGTCCCACAACGCTATCAAGCGGCGTTTGGCTGCCATCATCAACGACGATAATCTCGCAGCGATCGCGCGGATACTTTAGCTGCACTAGGGCCATTAGGCATCGCTCCAGCTGCTTTGGTCGGTTGTAGGTCGGCACAACCACAGAAAACATTGGATAATCCATAAGCATCAATACGCATCACTCATTTCAAACTGCATTTGGTGATACTTCCACAGCGCGCCTTTTCTCTTCAGCAGCGTCTGATAATCACCTTGTTCAACAATTCTTCCTTTTTCTAAAACCACCACTTTATCGGCTCCTGTAATGGTCGATAGCCGGTGGGCAATCACAATCACTGTGCGGCCTTCAGTAAGTAGCGCCAGCGACTCCTGAATCAGCCGCTCCGTCACAGAATCTAGGGCGCTAGTCGCTTCGTCTAAAATCAAAATCTCGGGATTGCGCAGCAGGGCGCGAGCGATCGCAATTCGCTGCCGTTGCCCTCCAGAGAGCCGAATGCCCCGCTCACCTAGCACCGTCTCAAACCCTTGGGGCAACTCCAAGATAAACTCCAAGGCATTGGCCATCTTGGCCGCCTCATACACAGCCTGATCGCTGCAGGCTAACCGGCTCAGATGATCTCCCAAGTCGACGCCATAGCAAATATTCTCTCTTACCGTCGCATCGAAGATAAAAGTATCTTGGCTAACAATTGCCATCCGCTGCCTGAACGAATCGATGTTGAGCGATCGCACATCCTCTCCATCTACTAAAATTCGCCCCCCCGTCGGGTCATAAAATCGAGGAATCAGATCTGTCAGCGTCGTTTTCCCTGCGCCCGAAGCGCCCACCAGCGCCGTTGTTTCACCACGCCGAATCGACAGCGTGACCTCGTGCAAAATCGGCTCACCCGCCCGATAGGCAAAATCCACCGACTCAAAATCAATAGACCTTCTCAGCCCTGCAAACACCCGATGGCCGTCTTGGAGATAGGGCTTGTCATCTCGTCGCAGCAGATCAGTCACGGCGCCCAGAGAGCCCTGAACCGCCACAAAGCCCACGATCGTCGCATTCAGCTGTGAAAATAGCGGCGTCGCCCTCAGCAGCACAAACAAAAACGTCAGCAGCTTTGCCGCCGTCAGCTGACCAGATGTAATCAACAACCCGTAGGAAAACGCCACCATCCCGACTAACAAAGTAGCACCGGCCCCCTCTACAATGGGCTGAATCAGCTCTGAGAGCTTTATGACATCTATTTGAGCGTTGTAAACTTCTCTCGTCGCCTTGGCATATCGCTGCGTCTCTACGGCCTGCGTCCCCGAAGCGTGCACCGTTCGAATTCCACTCACAAAAGAGAGCGCCCTAGCAGTAAACAGCTTGTTGGCCTTCGGCACCTCAAAACTGGCCTGCCTCACCCTCGCCGTTAACCACGTTAGCCCCACCGACAGCAGGCCAAACACCAGCACCGACGCCAGTAGCAGCTGCCAAGAGAGCAGCAGCATCGCCGCCATGTAGGCCAGCAGCTTAGAAGAAAACACAAAGAAATTGGCCAGCAAGTCGAACGCCCGCTGCACTTCTTTGACCTCTCCTCTCAAAGTGTTGATCAGCACCCCAGGCTTAGAAGTCGCATAAAAGCTCAGCCTAAAGCTGGCCAGCTGCCGAAAAATCTCTCGCCTCAGCCCATCCACTAAATTTAGCGACGCCTTCTTAGAATAGACCCGGCCCAAGTAGTCGAAAACGGCCCTCACCCATACGCACAACAGCAGCAGCGCCGAAAGCCGATAAATTCGCTGCCCCGCCGGAGCACTCGCCGCCAAAAAGAAGTTGTCAAACCAGACCCAACGGCTTTGAATAGGTGGCTCTGCCGGATTCGTCAGTCCCTGCAAAAAAGCAGCAATAAACCCCACCGTCGCCCCTTCAAAAAAAGCCGCCACAAAGGCAAACGCCACCGCCAAAATCGCAACGCCCTGAAAATTCTTGAATTCCCGAAGAATTAGCCGATGCTCTCGCCAGAAACGAGTTGTCTTAATTACTTTCTTGACAAGGTTTGTAACGGCCATATTCAGAGAGAATGAACAGAGAGCAAGGACAGGGAGAAAGCACCTCTTTTGAAACCGCTTTTGACTTCTTGGCTAAGCAGCCTTAAGCCCCGCAAGGGATGAATCTTGAGCGCCCACAGCAGCGCTTGGAACGCCGCTCTTTTTTGACCCATGCGCAGCAAAACCTGGGCATGTCGATACACAAACTGAGCAAACTGCGGAGGATGTGCCTCAAAAATATCGCGGTGCTTGGCAATCAACTGCTCAAAGCTGAGCTGACGCAACGCCGGATTGCGCGAAACACGGGGGCCTTCATGAGCTGTCAGCTGATAGGTGACTACTGGCAACCCCAAGATAGAACAAACCTGATTGAGCCGCAGAAACAGTTCTGTATGCACACGCGACTGAAAAAACTCATCAAAACCGCCAATGCTCAACAGAACAGCGCGCTCTACCACCAGGGTCTGTTTGCACAGGAAAGACTTTCCTGGTTGCGCCGTCTCCAGCGCAAAATGTGCGCCCTTCGGTAGGGTAGGCGGCCACCGAGTGCTGGCTACCCGCCCTTCCGCATTCACCACTTCTATCCCACCCAACACCGCAACAGGCTGAGGTAAGTTCGCTTCCTGGTGGGCAGCTTTCTCTAGCGCTGCGATCGCCATCTCAGCCATACCGGGCAACAGCCGATCGTCATCATCCAAATAGCTAATATATTTACCCTTTGCGAGCCGCGCGCCCTCATTGCGAGCCGCCGCGCCCCCCCGATTGACCGGCAGCCTCACCAGCCGTAATCGAGGATGCTCATCCACCACCACAGGCTGAGGAGACCCATCATCGACCACCAACACTTCTATAGCCGCTTCTGACTTGCCCTCAATCTGTTGCTCTAGGGCGCTACACACAGCTCGCTGCAACAGCGCGGGCCGCTGATAAGTCGGGATGATGATGGTGAGCAGGGGCGCAGCAGATTGTGTCATCAGGAGAGACCACCTGCATAGCGCTTTTGTTGGCGGCGGTGATACCAGGTCAGGTAGCGGTTAAACGTGTGGTCTACCTTGGCAAATGCCCGCAGCAGTAGGCGACTCCCCCGGCCAAACGTCAGCAAATTGACCACAGGCGTGAAGATAGTCACATGGCGCCGCCAGCCCAAATGCTTGTATTTGGTCGTAAAGTAGCCATCTTCTACCACATTCCATTTGTCTCGGAAGTGGTGCAGGCTCTTGAGCGTCCAGTCATCGCTCCAGCGCAGCATATAAAAAGTGAGATCGCTGCGCTCCAACGGCGGACCCGGCACGTAGGTCACTACCGAAGCAGGCTCAAAATACACCTTTCCGCCTGCTTCAATCACGCTCATACAAAAGTCCATGTGCTCTTTGGTGTTGCGCATCCCCTCATCCAGCGGGCCGAGCTTATCGACAATCGACTTACGAACGAGGGTGCAGTGAAATTCTGCGAGTTCGGTCTGGGTACGAGACAGTGCTGGCATCAGCTCTTCGACGCGCTTGCCCTGGGCGAGCATTTTCTCTCGGATGCGCCTACGGCCGAGCTTATCGACCCAGATATGAGATTCACCGCCCGCAAAGTGAACCACCTCGTGCACCGGTTCGTCTTGGCACATCAGCGGGCCGACCACATCAGCCTGGGTTTCTTCTGCGCAGGTTAGCAGGGCCTGGAGCCACCCCGGCGACACCACAACGTCATTGTCTACAAAGACAAAATAGGGCGTCTCGACGTGGGCCATGCCAATATTTCTAGCTTTGTTGGGAAATAGATAATACTCGGTCCGAATAAGCTTAAATCCACGGTCTTTCGAATTTTCTTCTAAATATTTTTGAATATGCGGCGGCGAATTTCCATCGACATAAACCAGGTCAAAAGGTACTTGGGTATGCTCGTAGAGGCTTTCTAACGACTCGGCCGTACAGCTAAATCGCTCGCGAGGCACAACAACCAGTGTGACTATGGGCGCGTCTGTCGACTTGGGTGACTCAGCCTGTGTAGTAAGGGGTTGCGTTGTATTCATGAGCGTCATCCTAGAAAAACAACTGTTGTGAGCATGTAAGTAGTCAAAAAGGTAGTGTGAAAAAGCGCATCATCAAAAGGATTGATTAAAAGCTTATCGATGGCGATGGCTAGGGGTTCACCGCCTGTGACAGTGGTCTCTTATTGGCGGTTTTTCCATTGTTTAATGTCCTGTCTTCAGCAAGCAGTGCTCTGTATAGGAGGGCGAGCTGTTCATTCAGCGTATGCAGATCGTAGTGAGCCTTTACATAGTCGCGTCCAGCCTGTCCCATCTGCGGCCAGCGGTCAGGCCGTGCGATTAGCTCTAGCAGCGCCTGGGCGATCGCATCGGCATCTCGCTCTGGCACTAGCCGTCCCGAGACCCCATCTTGCACCAGCTCTGGAATGCCCCCATGGTAAGTACTCACCACGGGGAGACCCAGCGCCATCGCTTCTTTTAAGACGTTGATCGGCGCATCCTGGTTGCCGCTTGCCGCAGTCACACTCGGTGCCACAAACAGATGCGCATGCTCAAGCACGCGAATAATCTCCGCTTCATCGCACCAGCCCAGCAAACGCACCCGACCAGAGAGTCCCAAAGATTCAATCAGCGCCGATAGCTCGGGGCGCAGGGGACCATCGCCCATGATGTCGTAGATAACGGGGACCTGCTTGGCAACTTGTGCGATCGCTCGAATGCTATATTCAAACCCTTTTTTCTCAACCAGCCGTCCGGTCGCCGCAATTCGCACGGGTGCTCCTGGCTCGTATGCCCTGAGCTTCAGCGCAAATTTCTCGCAGTCTAGCCCGGAGTAGTGCACCCTGACGCGGTCAGCCGGGCAGCCCAACGCCACCAGCCGCCGCCGAAAGAAATCACAGTTGGTCAAAAAGAAATCGGCCTTGGCAAAAATAGAGGTGTACAGGCGATCGCCCTTGTCGCGAAGGTATTGGCTAATGTCAAATCCACGAAACATCATCACCAGCTTGGCAGCGGGGTTGAAGTCTTGAATAAGCAAACCGTGAAAGCCCAAGTTGCCAAACTGACAGTGCACAATGTCGTAGCGGGGCCAGCTGAGCGCTGGGATAGCCGTAAACAGCGACCATAGCGACAGCGCGCGAATGCCTCGGGTGAATGGATTGAGCGATCGCAAGATAGGCCCAGGATAGCGGTAACCGTATTTCAAAATGAGTGCGATCGCGCTCACAATTCGCCACCCATAGTTTTCTGGCACCTCAGGGAGCACGCGAACGCGCTCCAGCAGCCCGTAGCGGCACACATCGGGATGCAGCTTATCGGTATCACCCAGCTGACGAGTAAAGATATCCACTTCATGGCCTCTATCCATTAGACCTATTGCCTGATTGACGATAAACGTCTCCGACAGCACCGGAAACTCATGAACCACGAAAGCAACCCTCATTTTCTCAGCGGTCATATCAGCTGACCCGTCCCCAATTTCAGTCCTACGCTTCGGCATACAGTCTTCGACATATTGGCGTTCTCCTAGCCCCGATGCGGCACACCGCCAAGCCGCAACCTCACCATTTCAAAAGCACTCACATAGCGCACCCAGAGCAAAACCAGTGAAACCGATAGCTTTTGCGCCGCACCCTGCAAACGAGAATCTCTAAAGTTGCTAATCGCAAAATTAACGGGAGGCGTCAGCTCTGCTAGCAACAGCTTGCCAAACAGCCAATTTCGCCGCCAAACAGACTGTTCTGCTCGAATACAGCGGTCGAATACGCCGCCTGCAATTCGCACTGTTCTTTTGTAGAGCTGCTTTAGCGTGTGCCTAGCGGGATGGGCCACACAGGCATCCTGGGCATACACCTGTCGATACCCCGCCAAAAACACCCGCTCCGACCACTCAAAGTCTCCACTCGAGAACAGAGATTCATTGAACGGGCCGACCTTCTCTACAACAGACTTAAACGTAAACACATTAGCAGTCGCAGCCCCATGAGCTTCCGTCAGCCATCGCTGCTGAGAAAACGCGGTCAAATTCTCGTACAGCTCTATGGCATTGCCCTTTTCTCGCTTAAAAAACAGCTCAATGCGGCCTGCCACTAGCCCGCAGTTGGGCGTGCGCTCAAGGTATTGCGTACCGGTCTCTATCCAGGTGGGCGACGGAATACAGTCAGCATCGGTGAATGCCAGCACTGGCCCTTTCGCCAGCGCTAGTCCCTTGTTTCGGGCCGCGTAAGACCCGGGCCGAGGCTCATACGCATACACAGCCAGGGGAAAGTTGCTGACAACACCAGCAATATTCTCACTTTCATCTGAGCCATTGTCTACGACGATCACCTCGTAAGATGCAGCGTCATAGGTCTGACCTGCTAGCGCTTCCAAGCAAATCCTCAATCGCTCAGCATCATTAAACACCGGCACAATCACAGAGACAAACAACTCATCACCCCCTGCTTTACTCGCCCTATCTTGCATAGGCGCTAACGGGTTCTTTGAGCTTCTTTTTCGCCTTGTCCCACTGCTCGCGCGTGAATTCCTCGTGGTATGAGCGCTCCACATTCACATTCCAGAGGTCATGGCTCTCACCCAAAATGTTCTTAGCCGCCAGCAATCCAGTCAGCATAGAGTGATCCTGATTGTTGTAACGGTGCATACCATTGCGACCCACCGTCTGCAGATTTTCAAACTGTTGTACATAGTCTTGAATGACGGCTAGGTGCTGACGATACTCTCCGTCATATACCGGGTAGGCCTTCTTCTGACGAATCACCGTTCCATCTTCAACAGATTGCAAATCTGCCACCAGACCCAAACCAACAATCTCTCGACTAGCCAGCGCAATCAAGTCCTCATCGGACATCTCCCAGAGCTGGTCGCCCTCACTACAAAAATACTCCATACCCACGCAAGTCTTACGCTGGTCAGGAACCATCGCCTTACTCCAGTTCTTAAAATTCTGAATGCGGCCAACTTTAAACTTAGGGCTGTGAATATAAATCCAATTGTCAGGAAAAATGTTCTTAAGATCTATCACCAAGGGCACGATCAAGAAGTCGCGATACTTTAGCGACCGGGCCGCTGCTAAAACAGGCTGAGGCGGCGCGGGGTCAAGGGCACGCATGAGCGCAGTCACCGGAATGCTCGAAACAAAATCATCGCCCGTCAGCTCTACTGACTGACCATCTTGCTCAGCAATCACCCGCCGAACGCGCTTACCATCGTGCTCGACTCGGGTCACCCGCGTCTCCATCTGTACCGGCGATCCCTTTTTATTCAAAATCTCCTGACAACGCTCCCACATCATGCCGGGGCCGTAAACGGGATAGTCAAACTTTTTAATCAAGGTCTTCGTGTCGTTACTGCCAAAGACAGCGTTGATGACCGCCTTTTTTAGAGAAAGTCCCTTGATGCGCTGGGCCGCCCACTCCGCCTGAATCTTATTGCACGGAATACCCCAGACTTTCTCAGTATAGGACTTGAAAAAAGTTCTATACAGGCGATTACCAAAGCGTTCGATCACCCAGTCTTCCAAGTTTTCAGCCTCCGGGCCAGGATTGAGCGTAGTGTTGAGCTTTGACTTGAGATAGCTCAAGATAATTAGGCCACTATCTACAACACCCAAGTTGGAGAGCGTGCTGCCAATCGAAAGGGGATAGTCAAAAAATTTGCCCCGATAATAAATCCGAGAAAGACGAGGAACCTGTATAAACTCATCTCCCAGTATCTCTTTCCAGATCTGTTGGACTTCACCCACTTTCGTAAAAAAGCGATGTCCACCAATATCAAATCGATAGCCTTTGTAGGTTTCTGTGCGAGAGATACCACCGACCTTATCTGCCTGCTCAAGAACGATAGCCGCCTTACCGTTCTTTGATAGCTCATAGGCAGCGGTAAGGCCTGCCGGGCCAGCACCCATTACAACTGTACGATTCATAAATCTCTCTCCAAAGCTGTATTGCTATTTTGTTCGAAGTATTTGTTCGAAGTATTTTTTGGGAAATATGGCGTCACGAAGCCGACATCCTAAACACCGCCAATCGCCTGCCCAGCCCTTCCTGCCAGTGATGCCTTACCGAGCCAAGGGCAAAGGCCAAACCGCTATAAAAAAAGTAGAGCCAGTGCCAGGGCAACACCCGCAGCGCGAACCACTTACCCCGCTTTTTATGAAAGAAGCTGTAGACGGGCCAGTTAATCCATACAAGTCCGATTCCGCAGGCGATCGCAAACCAAAATCCACCCGACCAATAGACCGCCAGCATCGCCAGCAAACCCATGGCATAGACCAGCACAACACTCAAACGGCTCGACCACTTCAAATTCAAATCGCGAGAGAATAGCCGGTACTGATCGGGATGAATTTTCTTAATCCGCAGCAGTAGCGCTGTCCAAGGTAGCGCCCGGTAAAATACCTCCGCCCTCAGCAGAGAAAACCACGTCCAGTGCTTTAAGTGCTTGACCTGAATGTGCTTGCACAGCCGAATGCCATAGCCAGCCTGGCGTAGACGGTAGCCCAGCTCAATATCTTCTACGCAGGGCCTACGATAGCCTTCGTCAAACCCACCTAGCTCAAAGAAGACATCTCTTCTAATTGCACCACAGGCTCCCCAAAAGGTAGAGGCTTCTTCCCGAGCGCCTTGATGGGTGTAATGGTGAAAAAGATTCTTGTATTGAGAGAGAAAGTTTTCTGCGCCTGGAGCATCATCATAGGAGCCGATCAGCGCCGCGACTTCGGGATGCTGCTGAAAAGCGCAAATCGTCCGCAGCACAGTTGTAGGCTGTAGCTCTACATCGGCATCGATAAACAAGAGAATAGACCCAGAAGCCGCCTTAGCACCGATATTTCTCGCTCGGGCAGGCCCACCGGAAGCCGACAGCCGAATCACCCGGCACCCATAGTCTTCAGCCAGTTTCCAGCTACCGTCAGAGTCGCCATCAGAGACCACAATCACCTCCGACGAAGCCCCCCAACGGCGAACGCTATCAAGACATTTTCGAAAACTCTCTCCCCCGTTATAAACAGGGATCACGATAGAGAGTTGGGGCGCATTCAGTCGTGAATCTACCATTTTCGATCCTCTGTGAGAGACTAATTACGGTCTGACCGCCCTTCAGCAGAATAAATAAAAGCAGGTCGCTATCTATCGACCCGGCGCATGATTATTTCTATTCTGATGTCCGATCTTTTGCGCTCACTATCTGACAAAAGGCGCAGTCGATCAGTTCAGACGATCTTGAAAAACGCTTTTACCAAGAGATCTCCGCTCTGCGAAAGTAGTTTCGTCAGTTCACAAAAGGGGTAAGACAGCCTCTCTACCACCTATGAGAAAATTACCCAGACTGCACAAACAATCTTGAGAGAAATTAACAGAGATATATAACGTGTATCTAAGTTAGGACTCGGGAAATCCACAAATATGCCGATGACAAAGGTGGCACTCCCAGTGTGACGAGTTAAAAGAACCTATTAGAAGCGTAAAATCGAGAGTGACAGACAGGAAAAAACCGTTTAGAACAGCAAAAAAAAGCTGCTATGGCGATCAAGACAAATGCGCCCTAGCATCAGACGCTGCCGAAGCAGGTCCCACCTTATGTTGTTAAAGCATTCAAAATCTGAATACCTCAACCTATCAGTGTTCTAACCATCCGACTAAAGAACAGCCGGAATGCACGCTGTGACCAGTTGTTGTTTGTATCACACAAGACTGAACATGAAGTACAGAGGTTGTGCGTTTCTACGGAAGAAACGTTCGAGAAGTAACAACGTGTATTTGTGGGTTCAATATAACGCAACACATCAAAAATTTTTAATAGATCGCTTAAAAAAAGCAATCCTTACAAGGGCTTTATGATCGTTCCGGTAAAATCTGGCAGAATAGTATCTCATTTTACAAAGCATTTGTACTATATCTTCGCATCGTTCACAGTCCCCACAAAACCACCTCTAATACCTATATCAGGACGGCGCAGCTTCACTTCAGGATGCAAAAGGCTGACACAGGGAAGCGTCGCTGACCAACACTGGGAGCGTTCATGTAAGGTGACGATGTATGGAATACCGTTTATCGTGCGGGTGTAGGTATTTACGGATGGCAACGGAGACGCTATCAAAATACGGCTGAATAGCGCAAAGGGAGCAGCCCCCTTCAGCGCATCTTTCCTTAAAATGTCTCCGGTCATTCCTACCGTTAGCGCAATCCCCGCTGACAGCATTGCCAGTGTGAACACAGTTGAGAACCTACGCCGCGCGGAGCATCTCAGCTTGGCAACAAATGTTTTGATCAGGGCGTAGCTGGTAGTAACCAGCACTAGCGTTGGCAACAACAAAAAATATCCCATGCCAAATCGAAACAGCGGTGCCTTTAGCATGACAAATGTCGTCCCGAGCCAAGAGAGGCCAACCAATCCATAGAGACCGGACGCTGGTAGGAGATTGATGGGGGAAAAGTTAGCGTTTGCGCGTATTAGGAAGTAAATGCCTGAAACAACAGAAATAAGCAGTAGAACAAACATCAGCTTGCTGGACTGATTACTGCCAATCCACTGCTGAATTAGCCACAGCGGGCGGTTAGCTTCTATCGGCGGCTGCCCAAACCACTTGCCCCATCCATGGGTGTTGCTAGCGAGGTCTTTAACCCTTTCTGGTGCGAGTGTCCAAGGCAGGTCAAGGCAGGCAAACGTCGAAGGGTAAAGCGGACAACCCGATATCAAAGTTTGAGTCCAGAGGAAGGGAAGCAGCAGCACAACCGAGAAAATTCCGCCCGTTATCACTCGCAATATTGTCAACTGTCTAAAGACATAGAAGCCGACAACAACAACCAACAGCGGCAAAGCTGTGAGCTTAATAGAAACGGCAGCAGCCGCAAGCACAACAGGAATGAGATCGGCACTAACTAGCGATCGCACCCAACCAGAGGGCATCGAAAAGTTGCCGGTGCGATCAGATTCACCAATCACCAGCATCGACCAACCCGCAATAATTGTCAGGAGTATAACCGCAATATCAGGAGAAGCAGACACGGCAATAGCAGACAAAAAAGAAGTCTGCGTTACCAAAACAAAAGACAAACAAGAAGAAATAAGCAAAAAGAGAGCACTCGCCTGCGGCAACTTTAGAGGCGACCAGTCATCTGAATTTAAAGTTGCAAGTTGTTCTTTAATTAGTACAGCAGAAAGAACAATTTGTAGTGTTAGTAACAGCAGAATAAATCCATTGAGCACCGCGCTCGCTCGGCCCTGCATCTGAGGTGGATTGAACGGCGCTGACAGTGCGAACCAAGCAGACACAAACCCGAACATCCGATTGATCAGCGCTAGCCCTGGCGTGGTCCCATGGGTTGCCAGCCATTGAATCGCTCCGTAGTGATAGAGGCCAGTGTCTATCCAGGTGATCCGCTGCGTTGTAAAAATAGCGATCGCAACACTGCTAACCGCAAACACCCACACCGCACGCCCAGATAGTTGCGCAGCCAGGTAAAACATCTCTGCTCGCACAGCGCGAATACTCAGGCACAGCAGTACGGCGGTCACAATTGCCCCAACGCCCACCACCGGCGTAAGCGGACTTACCATTGCGATCGCGAGCAGCAAAATACTCAAAACGCTGAGCCCAAGCCATACCGCCAACACCACTCGGTAGCCACGCTGGCAAATCCACAGCGCCTGCAAACCGTGCAAAAGACCGCACCCAACGGTCATACAGCTCACCAAAAGACCTAGCCAAACCACAATGAAATAAGCCATAGGCGCGCGTGACCGCTGCTAAGGGAAACGGCAAAAAAACCAAGGTTGCCGGTAGCGACGATCAGAAAGACGCGGTTTTGAATGGCTAAGCACGTCTTTGGCAGCCTTTCCCCAAATTATGAAGCAGGGTTTCTACAACCAACAACCTTGTATAAAGACCAGATGAATAGAAATACAGCCAATCCTCTAAACAATCCGGCACCGCAGCAATAGGATTCCCGACCGATTCTCCAGCCAGCCTTCGACTCCGCTCAGGCTTCGGGTGCCGCTCAGGCTTCGGCACTCGATCACCCCCGGTGGCTGAGCGGAGCCGAAGCCAACACCCACCGACAGCAAAAAAGCCCTCAGCACAATGTGCTGAGGGCTTTTTTGTTAACTATTCAATTTGCTCACTCAAGGCATGGTCAATCAATGACTACGCGTTGATGGAAGGAGCAGTCAAAGCAACAGGAGCTGCTTCGCCAGCTGCCAAGTCGAGCGGGAAGTTGTGAGCGTTGCGCTCGTGCATAATTTCCATACTCAAATTAACGCGGTTCAATACGTCTGCCCAAGAACCAATCAC
>JBCBFY010000135.1:0-12468 GCA_038527325.1 Cyanobacteria bacterium J06614_10 | reverse complement strand
GTCCCTCATACTTTCGATAGAGCGGTGAGTCTGATACTGCAAGATGCAGTTATCAGCCGTAGGACAGAACTTATTCGAGGTTCTCTAAGTTGAGAGAAACTGTTGGACGCTGTAGCACACCTTCAGAGTTATCCTGCTTAATCCAAGCCAAGCAGATACCTGCCGCGCTCTTCTGTTCGATCCAAGCCAAACAGACGCCAGCCGACGCGTTTTGAGTTTTCATAGCTGCAGTGTTCTTCATGTTTGATCTCCTTTTTTTGTATAGACAGTAGAAAAAATTGCCTATGCCAAGAATTTACGTAGGCTGCGATAGCTCAAGCAAAGAAAATCCAGAGTGCTCACGGAACTTGATTCTGTGAGGATTTCAGCTTGTGGAAGGTCGTTTGACTTCTGGAATTCCCGAAGAGATTCGGTCAAGCTGCTACGGTAAGAGTGTGGTTCCTGTGAAAAACGGGTCGTGTTCTCTGCGGTGAGTACAGAATGCCTCAGCTGAATAAAAGTGAAACGGTGCGTCAACGGCTACGCGTGTTGTTGCGGCAGCTGGTGGATTTTGCAAACCATCAGCTGCCCGAATATGAGCATCTTGAAAGCAAGATCAGCGTTCGCTGGGTAGACCGTGAGTCATCTGCGCCGAAGCTGATTGTGAAGACTGAGATTCGGTTTTTGGCGGCGCTGGTTTCACAGACGGTGGGACCCAAAGTGAAGGAGCATCTAAAGCAAGATCTGCGAACGCTCAAGGACTTTTTGGGACGGCTGGAAGATAATCGTGATCGCACACAAGGAACTGGCCTCTGGCACTTTACACTGCGCCTCTGGCACACGTCAGCAGAGAAAAACCTAACGGCTTTTGATGACCTTTGGCAGCAGCGCAAAGCCGAAACGCAGAAATCATCTGCGACCCCTTCGACAGCACCGCCTGCCGCTGTGCCAAGCTCACTGTCATCCCCCCTTCTATCTTCTCCAGACGATGCAGCGCCTGCTATCCCCATTCTCCCTCCTTCTGAGCCGCGCACCGACCAGTCACCCCAGCACAACTTACCTGCCCGAGACTATGGCACATTCATCGGCCGCGAACAGTCACTCCGGCAGCTGCAGACTTTTTTAGCGCATGATCACCCCGTCGCTCGAATCAGTGTGACCGGCACAGGCGGCGTCGGTAAAACAGCTCTGGCACTTGAGGCTGCCCATCGCTGTGTGAGTGCTGATGGCTCAGCAAAAGATGCAGACAGCCCTGCGTTTGATGCGCTGATATTTGTGTCGGCAAAGACCCAGCAGTTTACCCCTCAGGGCATTTTGCCGAGCTATCGGTATAGCCGCACCCTGCAGGATTTGTTTCGAGCGATCGCAAAAACTCTAAAATGCACAAGCCTGCTCACAGCAGACTTTGAACATCAGCGAGAAAATATCTATGAGGTACTCTCGCAGCAGCCAACCCTGCTGATAATTGATAATTTAGAAGCCCTCTCGTCTCAAAGTCAGCAAGCTGTTCTATCCTTTTTGTACGAGTTGCCCGCTGCTGTCAAAGCAATTGTGACAAGCCGCATTCACCTGACCCTAGATGCGGTGATTCCATTGGGCGCACTCTCACCAGCAGAAGGCCAAGCGTTTATTCAGCACCAGGCAGTGCTGAAGGCCGTCACCCTAGACGCCGCTGCCCGCCAGACAATATATGCGCACACAGGAGGGATGCCAGCTGCCATCGTCTATGCGCTGGGCCAAGCGGCGGCGGGCTATGCCATTCCCCACGTTTTACCGAAGCTGACCCAGCAAACCAGCGACTACTGCCGTTATTACCTACAAAGCACCGTGGAATCTCTTCAAGGCCAGTCGGCCTACGAACTCCTTATTGCCTTGTCGATGTTTTCAACTTCGGCCCAGGCCTCGACCCTTAGGCAAGTCGCTGGGCTCGATGATGGGGCTACCCTGGAAGGGTTGGCTAGGCTACAACAACTCTCCTTAGTGACCGTCTGTGAGGGGCGCTACTCAATGTTGCCGTTAGCGCACGACTACATCGCTACAGAACGGCAAGGGCTCGAAGCTGAGAGAATTGAACAAGCTGACGAAACACTCCATCAAAAAGCTGTAGCCAATTCTGTTGTTGAGATGCGTCAGCGCTGGCTAAGCTGGTACCGGCAGTGGCTAGCCCCCTATCGTTGTGAAAACTGGCGAGCGTGGCAAGATTATTCACCCGTTGATGGGGAGTGGGAAAATATCCAGACGGTCGTAGAATGGTGCATTGCTACGGGGCATGTGAATGCTTTTGCTGAGCTTTGGCCCAGCCTAAAAGGATACACCTACCTGCGGGGATATTGGAATGAGCGGCTTAGCTGGCTGGAGTGGTGGGCCGAAACGCTGCAACAGAATGACCATGACTCTGTCGATAGTGGGGCGAATTCTACGGGTAGCACTGCTGATGAGAGGCTGCTAGAGGCTTCGCGAGACCTTGGCTGGACGCTTGCTTTGATGGGGCGATCGCAGCAGTTGGAGATGGCTAGCCGCTACTTTGCGCAGGCGTGGGCGCAATGCCAAGAAGCAGACCCTACGGTGCAGCTAGATCTGGCCATTGACCTAGCGGTTGTGGCTCTGTTTCAAAACCGCCTAGATGAAGTCATGCCTCAGCTACAGGTGGCAGAAGAGCTGTTGTCTCAGGCTGACCTTTCGCAAGAGGCGTACGCACAGCAGGCGCAGCGTGTGACCTATTACAAGGCACAGCTACACTACAGGCAGGGAAAGTATGCCGTTGCAAAGTCTCTTTATCAGCAGATTTTAGCCGCTGTTCAAACAGAGTTGGCAGGTCAAAGTGCTGCTGAGGAGACTTTGGCTACTACGCGACTCGGCCCGCAGCAGCAAACAGCTGTATACACGCTCAATTGGCTGGTTGATATCGCCCTGCAACAGGCTGAACTGGACGAGGCTGAGCAGTTGCTGGCTCAGAGCTGGCCAATTATTCAGAGTAGAAAAGATAAGCGATCGCAAGCCTTTCACGAGCGCTCAAAAGCACGCCTAGAGCAGCTAAGAGGAAACACCGCTGCCTTTGGCAGGTGGACCCAATCCGCTCAGGCGAGCTTTCAAGATTTGGCCATGCAGCCACAGGTAGAAGAAATGCAGCGCTGGCTTGAGAGCATTCCTTGATCGTTCCTACACTGTGTCTATCAAGACACCGCAAGCGGCTGCCATAGCTGCGCGTCCGTCCAGACTATTCTCTCCGAAGTGTTGGGCAAACAGCCGCTGCGTGTCAGCAAAAGCGATGGCCTGTTTAGAGCTGTCGGAGACTGGTTGTAACCGGCTACTTCCGGCGTGGTGAATGACTTCGCCACATAGCTGCCGGCAGGTGCGTATGTACTGCGCGGTATCGCGCAGAATGTCTGCTTCCCAGACGCGATCAATCTGTTGGGTCGGCACTAGAGGCCGATGCAGATTTAGTGAGGCGATGTACAAGAACATAACGTATTGCCGCACGGCCTGAGAGGCTTGCTCTTCTGGCCAGCCGTGGTGCATTGTGAGGTGTTCTTTGAGGTAGGTGCTGCGCTCTCCTTCGAACTGGTCGCACAGAGAATGGTATGAAGAATGGTATGAATCTTTCACAGTGTTGGCTCCTGTCTTAAGTGAAGAGAAGCTCACTGGCCAGCGTTGCTTCACAAGAGACAGAATCCTATTTTTTTGTGAGTGGATTTACCCCAGATTTAACCTCAGTTTTTACCTCATTGTTTGGCTGTTTCTAGGCAGGTCCAAAGTGCATTTCAAAGAGCTGCTGAGTGTGAGAGAAAGCGTCGTTGAGCTCTTGCTTCTCGGCTTCGTCTTTCAGGCCAAAGTAGGGCCAGTGGTCCATAAATTTTCCAAAGAGCAGGTCGCAATCTTCTCGGTACTTCACAGTGTCGAGGATGTGTGTGTGCCAGACCTGATCGACTTCTCGGGAGGGGACGATGCGCTCTTCTGGGTAGCGATAGACCAAGAACAAAAATTTGCGGTACTGTTCGACTGCTCGCGTGGATCTTTCGAGGGTCCATCCTTCACCTTCTTCTGGGTTCATCAGCTTAAACGCGATGGGCCCAAAGTCGATGGAGGTTAGCTTCGCTAAGAAGTCGCGATCTTCCTGGGAGCGCTGAGGACGGGATGAGGTCGCTGTTGTCGCTGTAGAGATTGTTGCCTGAGTCATATAGGACTTCCTAAAAAATCACTTTCAGAGAGTGCCTGAAGCGTACACGTAAGACCCGCTGCAGAAGCAATGACGAAATAAATACTGCGAAATAGGCGCTGACAGACCATCGCGCGGCTATGCAGGTGCTTTTCACTTAGGGAATTCCAGAACTTTTTAGCTGTTGTAGGGGTATGCGCTAAACGAGGATACGTCCGGCGGCGCCACCGACTGAGGCCGGTAAACCCAGGACGATGACGCTGCTCAGCCACTCTTGCCAGGGGTCACTCAAAGTCAGCTGCTGAAAGAACACGAGCATGACTGTTGAGGCGATGAGGACCACAATGTATGAGATGAGCGTTTCGCTGAGCGGGGTGAGCAACAGGCCCCGTTGGGCTCGCTCGCTGCGGTCTGTAAAGCCAGAGGCAAAAACGATAATGTAGGAAATAATTAGGGACGCGGCCATGACAAGCAGTAGCCAAAGCGGTGGTAAGTCAGCGGCGATGAGTGTGACTTCTTCGGTGGGTGCAATGCTGAAGGCAATAACGATGGCCCCGATCAGGGTGGCATCGAGGTCGGCGAGCTTTTTGGATAGGGCGCTGCCGACGGTATTGCTGAAGGTGGTGGCCTGCAGCAGTGGAGAGCTAGTGTCGAGGGTGCGTCTGTAGCCGGAGCGCTGACGCTCTAGGGTAGACCGGGCTAGGGTGACGCCTAGGGAAAAGGGGACGCCTTCGAAGATGAGTTTGCCAAGGGCTTCTGAGAGCGGCGTTTCGACGGTGATGCGACGCAGGAGTAGGAGTGCGATCGCAGCGCAGATAATGCCAATACCGAGGGCTTCAATACTTTCTAAAACGGTTTCGATGGGTTTGATCGTGAGCGATCGCCGGAATCCTTCAATCTGGGTGAGCAATAGGACCACTACAAAAGTGAAGCCCTGTACCAACAGCAGCCGTAGCGCATTGGTCGATGACCCAATTGACCACACCTCGACGGTGTACAGCAGCGGAATACCAAATAAAAAGCTCCCAGCTGCCCCTTTCAAAATGACCCGTAGCTCGGCTGTCCATATGTTGTCAGACGCGCCTGATGTAAAGCGATCCCATTCTATTCGCAGCTTTTGTATCTGGTTTGAGAGTGTCAACGGTTTGATGGGGTCTTTTGGGGAGGAGCTGGCAGCAATGCCGGGAAGGCGAGGCCAATGAACGCAAGGTTTATGGAAGCTATTTTAGCGCTGGTTTAGTGCTGGACATTTATCGAAGGATGCTGGAATGCCATGGGTGACGGTAATTTTTGTAACGCTCTGATAACGTTGAGCATCCCATGGCTAAAAGTTATAGTCATGGGGAAAGTGCATCGCAGAAATGCATAAGCGTGAGGGTAGCTTAAGGCAGCTGTATACGAATTTATATTGAGAGGCTGTTGTCGCTTTTTGGGTATGCACGGTTGGGCGGGCATTTTTAGGTATTGTTTGTGAGCGCAGCAGTGGCCGGGAGGGACATGGTGGCAATCTCGATGCGAACTGATCCAGGATTTTACGGGGAGCATGGCCACGGATTGATTTTGCGTAGGCCGAAGGGGGCTAGATCATTGGCGGGTCTTTGCTTTGGGCTGGCGGGCTGGTTGCTGGCTGGCTGCACGCCCACTAGCCTGGTGGAGCGTGGCATAGAGCGGGAGCTGCCCCAATATGTGGGTCCGGCTGAGCGTTACGATGTGCAAATTCAGGGGCTGCGTGTACGGTCGGGCAGTGCGGATAGTGTTGTTGCGGTGGGTGAGCGAGTTCGTCCGGAGGGTGCGCCAGTGATTGATCGCCTAGCGCTAGATCTGCAAGGGGTGGTGTATGACGAGGCGACTGAGAAGCTCACCCAGGTAGACTCTGCGCAGCTGACCGCTGTGATTAAGACGCCGGATTTGGCGGATTTTTTAGAGGCGTATCGCAATGTGCGGGAGGCTGAGGTTTTGTTGCGATCGCCCGATGAGGCCACGCTGCGTATTCGCCCTCAGATTGGCGATTTTTCGGTGCCGCCCGGGGTGACGGTAGATGTGACTGGAGAGCTAGTAGGTGCCGGTACCCAGCTGCGGTTTGAGGTGAGTGAGGTGAGTGCAGCCGGGATTGACTTGAGTGCGATCGCCGCGACCCGGCTTTCGAATGCTGTGAATCCGCTAGCCGACCTGCAAAATCTACCCGTAGAGGTCAACGTTACCTCTGTCATGGTGGCCGGTGAGACCATCGGCCTAGAAGTGGTGGGCGACCCGAAGAGCTTTTCGATGTAGGGCGCACAGCAAATAGCTGTCCGCTTACTGTGTTTAGTCTTGGTTTCTCAGCTGCCTAAGCATTTGTCGCGTGCCTATCCGCTTTGCCTCCTGAATGAGCTGCGGGACGAGCTTTGTAATGGTGAGTGATGGAAAAGTCGGACTTTGAGCGGTAGTGCGATAGCCTGAGGGACCTAGCACATGAATTATCAGCTCATTTGGGGTGTATATCCAGACTTCTGGCACCTGCAGCGTCTGATAAGTTTCTAGGGTGGTGGCTGAGGTGATATCAGATTCGATAGCGAGGTCGGGCGGTGGGTCGCGGTCAGGATCGAACCGTTCGCACTTTCTCATCTGTTCTGCGTGGGCGATGTAGAAGCAGGTATCGGGCTCTAGGCCAGCCTCTTTTAGCTTGCGGAAGGTAGAAGAGCCAAAGTCTTCCCAGTCTCTGTTTTGAAGGTCTAGCAGTGTTTTGACGATGTCAGCCATGATCCGATGGGGCCTTTCGTGGGCAGGCAGTGGCGACATGAGTTCTAGCGTGTTGTGGCAAAAGTTAATCCGAGGAACCAGTCTATTTTCTCCAAGCTCTTCCAAAAGGGCTTCGTACTGTTCCCAAGAGACATTTTCGATGAGCAAATGGCTGCCGGGAGAAAGCGACAGGGCTCTGATAGGCACGGTAACAGGGACAGAGGTAACCATAGAATGCATTGCTCACCGCCGGAGATGCTAAACATATTAGCGTTTTACGGTCCGAGCCCCAGTGACCCGGTCTGCACCTGAGCTGGCGAAGTGCTCTAGCAGCAGCCGATGGATAAAGATATAGCCACCGCCCACTTTTTGTAAGAAGATTCTCTCTGCTGCGTAGTCTAAAAATCGAGCGTAGTTCCAGGGAATGCGGCCCTGGCAGAAGAGAATGAATCGCAGGATGCCGTGCTTGATGCAGGCCTCTCCGCCGCCTAGGGCAAGGCCAAAGGATAGCCCGGCTGCTGCCCAAAAGAAGGGATTGGTGCGGCGGAGAATGTAGCCTGCGATCGCAGGTGCAATGGTCGCGACGATGGCAAAAAAGATAGCGTTTTTAGCAGACTGCCGAATGCCTTGATTGGGCTTTGTGACAGTAGCAATTTTCTCGCCGCTAAGGCCGCGAATAATGCCATAGGTAAGGCCTAAAATAGCGCCAAAAGAGAATCCTAAAAGACTGGAGTGCTGCAGACAGTCGGGTGTTAACAAACAGATGCGATCGCCAAAGATAGTCATAAACCCTACCTTTAGTGAGATGCCGAGCAGTGGCCCAACGGTAAGGCCTAGCAGGAGCGACCGGCTCGCTTTTTGCCAAGACCACTGAAGTTTTTCGGCGGGCTCGATGCGATACAGGCCAAAAATTCTGACAAAAAACGCACCGCATAAAACGATAGCCAGCGGCAGGCTTCTATGAGAGACAACCTGCGAACCGATGGCCGTGGCGATGAAGACAAAGCTCGCCCACACCAGGGCTGCGTAGGCCCAGCGCTGCCTGCGGGAAGTTAGCCAGCTGGAGACCTGCATGCGCTCTATGAGAAAGACGGTTTGCGACGTGCTGGTGAGATGTTTGGCGAGGGTGTGCAGCCAGCGGAGGGTTTGGGCTTGAGAATACGGTTCGGCGGGCTGGCCGTTGTGGCTATCGGCGCGGCGCTGAAACATGCGCTCGATATAGGCAGAAAAGAGCTGGTGGGTGTAGGTTTGCTGGGTATGGTTCAGTGCGTTTTCTTCGCCGGGGGCGAGGTCTGGGATGTTGCTGGCGCTGACGCCCTGGTAGGTGAGCGCCATGATGTTGAGCAGCAGGGGCGATCGCGCTAGGTCAAAGAGGTTGGGACCTGTTTGGGTTGTTTGAATGCTGCGCTCTAGGAGAGATTTTAGGCCGGTGAGTCCTGTCTCGGCGCGGTCGAGATATTGCCAGATTTGCGCGTCGGTGAGCGATCGCACGTACACAGCGCTTTGGAAGCCTAGCTTTTGGCTGAGGGCTTCGTAGTCTTTGATGCGGCAGCAGACGACCAGCTCTGGGCCGTAGTCTTGGTGGAACTGGTTGAGGGCGGCAGCGCAGCTATCTTGGCGGTCGGGGCGTACTTCATCGAGGCCGTCGAGCAGGAGCAGGAGCTGTTGTTCGTGGACCCAGGCATTGCCGATGGCTTTGGGAATTTGGTATTTGCTGTTGAGTTCTGAGATGAGCCAGGGTGCGATCGCGCCGCCTTTCCAAGAAGAGAGATTAAAGACGGCCGGAATCCTTTGATGTTGAGCGCTTTGCGATGTTG
This sequence comes from Cyanobacteria bacterium J06614_10, assembly GCA_038527325.1. GTDB lineage: Bacteria > Cyanobacteriota > Cyanobacteriia > Phormidesmidales > Phormidesmidaceae > Phormidesmis. The sequence continues at coordinate 3,798 of JBCBFY010000135.1, read as the reverse complement.
CTACAGAGGAGGCTAAGGCATCATGCAACAAATCGCGGGCGAGGGTAAGGAGGGTTGTTGTTTTCCCGGCGCCGGGTTCTCCAAGAATAAGGAGCGATCGCCCTTCGCCGAGCTGCTGAAAAATGTCGTAAACGCGGGTGCCTGCCTCAAGGGGACGAATGGGCTGGCTGGTGGCTTCCCAGCTGATGTTCCAGGGAAGGGCTAAGGCTTGGTTGCGCTCTTCGAGTCCGAGGGTGAGCAGTACCTGACCGTGAAGAGAATGTTCTAACACGCCCTGAATCCAAAAGCGGTGAACTTTGTGAAGCAGCGCCTGGCGGTTTCGGGCTTCGGCTGCGCTTAGGGGTGTTGTTTCGGCTACGCCTGGTTTGGACGTTTGGCTGATGCTTTTCCGGGACGCGGTGAGTGAAGCTGGCTTGGGCGAGCGTTGCACTTGGTGTTGTGAAGATGTGGACGCTTCAGCGGGCAAAAAAGTTGGAGGGAAGGCGTCGTTTGGTAGGGCGGTGGGGGCGACTTTATCGGTGGGAAGTCGGGTGCGATCGTCTGCAGAAAAGGTATTGAGTATGGTGAGGGCAGCGGCGGCGTCTGGGAAGCGATCGCCTGGATAGGGGCGCACTAGCTGCCGGATGAAGTTTGCGAGGGCACTGTCTGGAAGGTGCTGATTGAGATTGAGGTGGCCAGTTTGGGGGTGGCGGGGTAGCTGCTGGGGAGAGTTGCCCGTAAGCGCATAGAGGGCAATCATGCCGGTGGCGTAGAGATCGCTGGCGAGGCATGGGCGTCCAGCCTGTTGCTCTGGGGCCATGTAGCCCGGTGAGCCAATGGCGACAGTGAGCGGTGAAGCTGCCGGTGTGCTGAAGGCTTTGACGGCGCCAAAGTCGATGAGAACAATGTGGCCATCGTTTTGTTCATCGGTTTTGTTGTGGGTTTGGCGACTGGTCTGGCGGCGGATGAGGTTGGCTGGCTTGATATCTCGGTGAATGACGTTGTGCTGATGGACGAAGGACAATACCGTTAGCAGGCTTTTGAGTAGGTTGTAGGTGTACTGGTCTGGGTGAGTTGCTTCCTTAGAGGCGGCAGAGAGTTCTGCAGAGAGGGCTGTGCCAGCGATATATTCTTGAACCAGATAAAATTCACCGTCTTGTTCGAAGTGGGCTAGCAGGGTAGGAATTTGAGGATGGGTGCCTAGCTGATAGAGCGTTTTTGCTTCTAGCTCAAAGAGACGTTTGGCGGTTTCTAAGGCGTCTCCAGTGATGTTTGCCGGTAAAAACTGCTTGATAACGCAGGGCGGATCGCCGGGAAGATAGCGATCGCAGGCTAAAAATGTTTTGCCAAATCCACCTTGTGCCAGCGGTCTAATGATTTGATAGCGTTCTGCCAGGGTGACCACAGAGATAGCAAGAGAGTTAGTAAAAGATGTTTGGAGTTTGGCGGAAGGTGTCATGTTTGACACTGACACGGTATAATTATGGTTTGGGCAATAAGGTAGCGCAATGCTTGCCTATCTTATATTGAATTCCCATCTTTAGGTTTTGATCTCCGGGTTTAAGCTTTGGATGGGTGCGATGGGTCGAGCGATCGCTCGCACTCTTTGGGAACGGCCTCACATTGCAATGACTGGCTATCGCGGGGTGAGCTAATTTGTGGCTCACCACTTTTACGATGGGGTACACAGTAGGCAATCAAGGCTAATTTATCGCTACAAATCAGTAGGGCTTCTTTGCTGTGCTGAATGCCTGATTGATGTCTGTCTACCTCATATTCCACAGCCTGATTCAGGGCTGATCTTACGGCTAATGAACTTAGACTGAATTGTTTCGCGGATTGCCGCAATAAAATCTGATTTTTAATATCGTTCTCTTAGCAATGCCTTTGAAGACTCCTTTCAAGGCGCCTTAAGAGCGCTTTCCAGGCGTTCTGAAGGCGTTTTCATCGCTTGGACAACATTCTCTTGAGTCACCATTACACCTCTCTGCCCTAGCTCCTAGGGACCGCTTAATGTCTGCCACTGTGCAATCTTTTCAGAATCTTTCGCTGACACCTCCCGTACTCAAAGCTTTGGAAGACGTAGGTTACGAAACCCCTACGCCCATCCAAGCCAAAACCATTCCGCCCATTTTGGCGGGGGAGGACATTATTGGCCAAGCGCAAACCGGCACCGGCAAGACGGCTGCGTTTGCGCTGCCCGTGCTCTCTCAAATCGATTTGGATAATCACCATCCTCAGGCGCTGGTGCTGGCGCCTACCCGAGAGCTGGCCCTGCAAGTTGCTGAAGCGTTCCAGGGCTACGCTTCTCACATGAAGGGATTTCACGTTTTGCCGATTTACGGCGGGCAGAGCTATCAAATTCAGCTCAAGCAGCTGAAGCGGGCAGCCCATGTGGTGGTGGGCACGCCGGGCCGGGTGATCGACCACATCAAGCGCGGCACACTCAAGCTCGAACATCTGAAGTTTTTAGTGCTAGATGAAGCCGACGAGATGCTGCGCATGGGCTTTATTGACGATGTGGAGTGGGTGATTGCGCAGACGCCAGCGACTCGTCAGGTGGCGCTCTTTTCTGCGACAATGCCAGCCGCCATTCGCAAAATTGCTCAGAAGTATCTCAATGACCCCACCGAGATTTCGATCAAGACTCAGTCGCGGACGGCAGATACGATTCGGCAGCGGTTTTGGACGGTAAGCGGCTATCACAAGCTCGATGCGCTGACCCGAATCCTGGAGGTAGAGGCCTTTGACGGCATGATCGTGTTTGTGCGGACCAAGATTTCTACGGTGGAGCTGTCGGAGAAGCTGGAAGCGAGGGGCTACAATGCGGCGCCGCTGAGCGGGGACGTGCCGCAAAATCAGCGGGAGCGCACGGTAGATCGTCTGAAGCAGGGCAAGCTCGATATTTTGGTGGCGACGGATGTGGCGGCTCGGGGTTTAGATGTAGAGCGCATTAGCCACGTGATTAATTACGATATGCCCTACGACCCGGAAGCCTATGTGCACCGGATTGGTCGTACGGGGCGAGCGGGCCGAGAAGGTGAGGCTATTTTGTTTGTAACGCCGCGAGAGAAGCGGCTGCTGAGCGCATTGGAGCGCTCTACTAAGCAAAAGATTGCCCAGATGGAGATGCCTTCTACAGAGGTGGTAAACAACCAGCGGATCGCTCGCTTTAAGCAGCAGATCACCGATACGCTGGCTCAGGAAGACTCGCAATTTTTTGTCAACATACTGGAGCAGTATGAGCAGGAGCACAATGTCCCGGCGATTGAGATTGCGGGCGCTTTGGCGAAGCTGCTACAGGGAGATGAGCCACTGCTCCTAGAAGAAAAAGCGAAGCCTCGGCGCAGAGATGGCGGGACGGGCGCAGCTACTAGCAGCGTAGGTATGGAGCGCTTTCGGGTGGAGGTGGGCCGCGAGCATCGGGTGAAGCCGGGGCATATCGTGGGTGCGATCGCCAATGAAACGGGCCTCGCGAACAAATACATTGGCCGCATTTCTATCTACGACAACTACAGCACCGTGGACCTGCCGGTGGGCATTCCCAAAGAGACTTTTGCCCTGCTCAAGCGGGTAGAAGTGCTGGGCCATCCAATGAATATATCTAGCCTGGGTAAAACCCGAGATGATGGCAACTGGCGTGAGGGCAAGCCCAAGCGTCAGCGTAATCGTCGTAGTGGCCCACCGTTTAAGAAGAAAAGGCGCAAAGAGAGGGTGGACGTTTCTTAGGGAGTACAGGGTCTGTCTGACTAAGCCGTCGTCAGCTCAGCCTGCCTAACTTGGTCAAGCGCGTGCGCATTTTGCAAGTTTAACCATAGC
>JBCBFY010000134.1:0-12852 GCA_038527325.1 Cyanobacteria bacterium J06614_10 | reverse complement strand
AAGAAAAAGACATCCAAATCCAAGCGGAACAGTCGCAGGGCGACCTGGAACCGCAAAGCAGCAATTCAGGCACAGCGATTGGAACAACCACAGACACGGGCATTGTCAGGCTGCTCTCCTCTTTAGATAGCTCGATAGGATCACCCCTTTCCCACGAGAGCTACCGACACTTCTAGTAGCGGCCAGTCCAGTAGCGGCCAGTCATGCAGATAAATTGCCTAAGTGAAATTATTTAGAGCGTCTGTTTAGGCATAAAAATGTCAGACTAATCGCCTAATTCTCTTTCACCTGCTGCAAAAATGCACTACACTTACAAGGTTATTGAAACGTTAGACAACACTTACGCTCATGGCGGCTCCTAAGAAAAAGACATCCAAATCCAAGCGGAACAGTCGCAGGGCGACCTGGAACCGCAAAGCAGCAATTCAGGCACAGCGCGCCCTCTCCCTGGGTAAGTCTGTACTGACCAACCAGTCGAACAGCTTCGAGTATCCTTCCGATGACGACGAAGACGATGATGAGTAAGCGTGCAACGAGGGCTATAACTTTCCTCGCACCACTGCTGAATTAGCATTCTGAAGCTGAGCACACTGCTCAGCTTTTTTATTGAGTGCTACCTAGATAACCTTGTTGGAGACGGAGACGGACTAACTTTTACCATGCTGCGCAAAATAAGGGCGACTTCAAAACGAATACATCTGACCTTTGCACAGCCAGACTGCCGGACAAAGGCTGCGCGAGTTGCCCTATGCGTGGGCACGCTGCTTTTTGTGATCAATCATGGGAACGCGGTGGTCAGCGGGCAGATGAGCAGTATCCGCTGGCTATCGGGGCTATTCACATATGCTGTCCCCTTTATGGTGAGCCTCCACGGCCAGAGCAGTCGCCGGACGCGGGCATGACCGTTCTAGACTGATCCAGACTGACCCAGACTGACAAAAGCCTACGCCGAAAAGACGGCCAGCTATAAGGTAGCCGGATCGATTGCGATCGCACTTATTTAAATTTTGGATAAAACAAGATCAGGCGTACTGCAGATCGTTTGTATTAACTATAATAGGGATCGGCGCGCAGTCTGCAACGGGCGCGCAATCGGTAGTGCGTGATTAGCCGCGCATAACTTGTGGCGCATGATTCCCCAGCAGCTGACCCTTCGTAATTTTCTGAGCTATCGAGCGGTGTCGCTGAGCTTTGATGGGCTTCATGTAGCTTGCGTGTGTGGCCCCAACGGCGCCGGGAAATCTTCTTTACTAGAAGCGATCGCTTGGTGTGTGTGGGGTCAGAGCCGAGTCAGCGCCGAAGATGACATCGTGCGTCAGGGCGCCTCCGAAGCTCAGGTCAGCTTCTGCTTCATCCACAACAATCAGCGCTACCGCATCATCCGCACCCGTCACCGCCACCAAACAACAACCCTAGAATTTCAGATTCAGCGTAATTTTCAAGCGAATCGTCAACCTGAATCTGCATTCAACCCGGCATCTGCACCCCCATCTAACCCAGAATTCAAAAGCATTACCCAAAAAGGTGTGCGCGCCACCCAGAAGTACATTCTCCAACAGCTCAACATCGACTACGAAACCTTCGTCAACTCTGCCTACCTCCGTCAGGGAAGAGCCGACGAATTTATGCTCAAGCGGCCCAGCGAACGCAAACAAGTCCTCGCCGACCTGCTCAAGCTAGACCGCTACGACCACCTCGCCGAACAGGCCAAAGAACAGGCCCGCACCTACAAAGCCCAGCTTCACCCTACTGAAGCCCTCCTAGACCAGCTATCGGCCAAAATTGAGGCCTGCTCAGCCATTCAGCAGCGCTACGAGCAGCTACAGACCCAAATCGAAAGCCATCAAACAACCCAGCAGCAGCAGCGCAAGCACTTATCTGCGCTACAAAAGCAGCAGCAGCAACGTCAACACCTGCAGCAACAGATCGCCCTACATCAGCAAAAGCACCATCACCAGCAGGCTACGCTGACAACCCAACAAAAGACCCTCGACAGCGTCCAGCAACAGCAGCAACAGATTCTCGATATCTTGGCTCAGGCAGAAGACATCGAACAAAACCATACTCACCTGCTGACGCTCCGCGATCGCGAAGAAAAACAAATCGAGCAATTTCAGGCCTACCAACAGGCCCAAACGGAATATCTGCAATGCCAGCAGCAGGTCAATCAGCAAGCCCGGCAAAAGCAGACTCAGCTCGCCCAGCTCGAAGCTCAACTCGCACTGCTAACCGAGCAAACAGAAAAGATTCATGCTGTTTTAGAGAAAAAAGCAGACATCGCCCAGAAGCTAACCACGCTGCGCACCGCCAAAAAGCAGCTGCGACAGCTCAACAAAACAGAAGCCCAAAGCGCCCCCCTCCGGCAGCGCTTTCAACACATCCAAGGTCAGATAGAACAGGCCCACACCCGCCTCACCACCCGCTTAGAAGAACTCGACAGCAGACAGTTGCAAATCGCAACCCAGCAGGCAAAAGCCCCCCAGATTAGGCAGAGCGCCGTCGAAATTTCTCACCGGCTCGCCTACCTAGAGCAGCGCCGAGACTACCAGGAAGCCGTCCGACAAAAAGGCATTGAGCGACGGACCTTCATGGAGCGACTGCAGGCCAACCAGCTCAACTGTGAAATTGAGCTGGCTAGGTTTGACCAAACCCTGAAGCTGTTAGAAGATCCGGACGACGCCCACTGCCCGCTGTGTGAGCAGACCCTGGAGAATAAAACGTGGGAAGAAATTCGCGATCGCACCCTAGAGCAGCGCAACGATGTGCAAAATCAAATCTGGGCAATTCGTGAGCAGCTGGCCGTCTCTGAAAGTGAGATTCAGGTGCTTAGGCAAGAATATCGCGCCCTAGAAGAAGAACTTGCCAAATATGCGCCCTTCCTGGAAGAACGCGGGCAGCTAAAGGCGCAGCTTGCCTCCGTCGACACGCTGGAGGAGCGGCTGCAGGCGATGTCGGCAGAGCGCGCCCAGCTAGAGCGCAACCTACAGGACAATCGCTATGCCGAAGAGCTACAGTCTGAGCTGAAGCGAGTCGAAGCGCAGCTAGCAGCCATGGCCTACGACGACCGCAACCACGCGCTGGTGCGATCGCAGGTAGAGCGCCTCCGCTGGTGCGAAATGAAACAAGCTGAAATTAAACAAGCCGAAAAACGGTTGGCCGACATTGAAAAACAGCGCCCCATCTTAGAAACCAATATCCAAGCTCTCAAAGCAGACATTGCTAGCGCAAACCAAACCCCCGAAGCGCAGAGGCTAATCGAACTAGAGCAACGCATCAAAACTATCGACTACAGCCTCAGCGAACACAACGCCCTCAGAGAGCAGCTCAAGCAGACCGACCGCTGGCAGGCCCAGTACCACGCGCTGCAGCAGGCAAAAGCTCAGCAGGCAGACCTCTCATCACAGGTGAGCCAGCTCACCAGCAGCTGTGACGCGCAAGCTGCCCTTGCCGCAGAAACCGCTCAGCAGGTAGCCCACTGGCAAACGCAGCTGGCCGAACAGCCCGACCAGGAAAGCGAAATTTTGGCCGTAGAAGCCAACTTGGCTGAGCTAGTAGCAGAGCGCGATCGCCAGCTTTCTCAACTGGGCCGACTGCAGCAACAGCTCTCCCAAATCGCCACCGTCGAAGCGCAACAGGCCGAACAACAACAACATCTCAACAACCTTCGCCACAAGTATCAGGTGTACAAATCATTGGCTGAAGCCTTTGGCCGCAATGGCATTCAGGCACTCATGATAGAAAATCTGTTACCGCAGCTCGAAGCCAAAACCAATCAAATCTTGGGCAGACTGAGCAACCATCAGCTACATGTGCAGTTTGTCACCCAGCGCACCGGGCAAAACCGTAAGAAGCTCATAGATACCCTAGACATTTTGATTGCAGATGCGCGGGGCACGCGGCCCTACGAAACCTATTCTGGTGGAGAAGCCTTTAGGGTAAATTTTTCGATTCGGCTGGCGATCGCACAGCTATTGGCCCTGCGTTCGGGAACGGCGCTGCAGATGCTAATTGTCGATGAGGGATTTGGCACTCAGGACCGGGAAGGCTGCGACCGGCTGATAGCGGCCATAGAAGCGATCGCGCCCGACTTTGCCTGCATACTCACCATCACCCACATGCCCCACTTTCGCGAAGCTTTTCAGACCCGCATTGACGTTTCAAAGGATGAAGACGGCTCCCATATCACGATTTCGGGGTAAGAGACTTGTAGTAGTATTACTGTATTGCAGGTAAGGCTTTATGAGAAAAAAGAGGCAGTTTACAGTCATTATTGAAAAAGAGAACGATGGATACGTTTCACTGTGTCCTGAACTAGACATTGCTAGCCAAGGAAATACCGTTGAACAGGCTAGAGAGAATCTTGCCGAAGCACTGGAGCTGTTTTTCGAAACCGCAGATAGCGCTGAAATTATAGATCGCCTTCGAGATGAAGTATTTGTGACTCAGTTGGAGGTTGCCGTTGGGTAAGCTTCGAGTTCTGTCAGCACGGCAACTGTGTCAGATTCTTGAAGAGAATGGCTTCAAAAAGGTGAGACAACGCGGTAGCCATATAATTATGCAAAAGCGCGTCGGAGAATCAACGGTCACCGTCCCCGTACCCAACTACAATTTGAAACACAATAACTGATATTAGAAATTACTTACTGGCAGTAACGGTGTTCTGCGTAAGATATTGTGCACCTGAAATTAAGGTTAGTGCGACCGCTATCCAAAAGAGACTTTGACCGATGGGTTGCCAAATACCTGACAACGGGGCTAAGAGAAGCGCGATCGCAACAATCTGAACCGCTGTTTTCACCTTGCCTAGCAGCCCAGCTCCAGGCACAGATCCCTGCTGAAACGCCGGATTCACTCGCCAGCCCGAAATAGTCAGCTCCCGAGCCAAAATCAAAAACACTCCCCACGCAGGCAGCTCACCCATCCCCACCAGCGCCATCAGCGGCGCCATGACCAACAGCTTATCGACCAGCGGATCGAGAAACTTGCCTAGCTCAGTTACCTGATCGAGCCTGCGGGCCAAATAGCCATCCAGCCAATCTGTACCCGCAAAAACAACAAAGGCCACCACGCTTATCCACCGGCGAACATCCGTTGGCTCTAGCAAAGCGAGCAACACAATAGGCACACCCAATAGCCGAGAGACCGTAATCCAAGTGGGAAGATTCATAAAACTACTGCTACAGCCAAATTTTCACAGCTGAACAACAACAAACAGAACTCGCTAATCAACAGATTCGCTACGCAACAGAAAGACCAACAAAACAACAAACGCCAGCTAGCTTTTGTCATGCTCGCCCGGACCGTAAGAAATATGAGGCTCTACATAGCTGTGAGGCTCTACGTGAATAGTGACCCGCGCCGGGCCAAATTCGTCTTCAAGCTGTTGTTCTACTTGCTCGGTGATGTTGTGTGCGCCCAGCACATCCTGCGGCTCCACAATCAAATGCATATCGATAAAGACTTGCCTACCCAGCAGGCCGCGAGAGGCAATGCTGTGACAGTTCAAAACGCCCGGAACCTGCATCACGACCGAATGGATCGCTTCGGGTGCGATCGCCATCTCATCGACCAGCCATGGCAAATTGGCCGATAGCACCACCCAGCCGCTGCGAATGACCAGCAGCGCCACCGGAAACGCCAGCACCACATCTAGCCACTGAACCCCAACCCAAACGCCAATCAGACCGCCCATGACCGTAATGGTGATCCAAATATCACTCATGGTGTGCTCGGCATCTGCAATGAGAATGCTGCTACCAAGCCGATGGCCCACCCGCCGCTCGTAAAAGGCAACAAAAATATTTACCCCGAGCACCACCAGCATGATCCACAGCGACAGAGAGCCCATCGTCACCGGCTCACCGCCAACAATAATTCGCTCTACAGCCCCTTTCAAAATTTCAAAACAGGCAATGCCCAAAAATGCGGCAACGCCCAGTGCGCCAACCGCCTCAAACTTTTGATGCCCGTAGGGATGGTCTCTGTCTGGCGCTGGGGAGGCGAGCTGGTTGGCCACGAGGCCCAGCACATTGTTGGCACTGTCGGTAATGCTGTGCAGCGCGTCGGCCATCAGGCTGAGTGAACCAGTCCACCAGCCGACCACTGCCTTTAGGACTACCACGAAGACGTTTAGCAGCAGCGTAAACAGTAGCACCCGGCGAACTTCCGCGCGATAGGTGGGCGCCCCCAGGTGCGAACCGTGGCTATGGTGATGATCATGACCTGATGGCTGTGCAGAAAAAGAGTCTGCCGACCGGCGCCTCTGTGCATCAGTTTCTGTCATGCCTCCCAGTCTCCTAGCCTTTTTAGAACGTGCTAACTCTGCTAGCCTATCGCGTTCTCTAAAGCTTAGGCAGTTTCGTCAAAGTTCTGTATTGTTCACAACTTTGCGGCAAATGCTCTGTAGAAACCCGCTCCGCAAAGCACGACACCAGCACACTGTATTAATGAATTAATGACCTAGCTGGCTACGCTCTCCTGCGCATTGGCTTCAGAGATGGCCTGATTCACCAGCGTAAAAATCTCACGGCAGTGGTTTTGCTGGCGCAGCGGTAGCTCTTCATTTTTCACGACCAGATCAATTTTGGCGCCACCTGTTTCAACAGTCGGTGGATTGAGCAAAAGCTCTACGGTCGTTAGCTGAGCAAACGAAACCTGTCCCGGTTTTTCTTTTGCGACGATGTAGACAGGGTCTTGGTAGACCAAGTCGAGCCCGCATGCCTCTAGGGCAGAGAGTAGCCCTTGGTGAACGTCCTCTTTGGGTGCGCCGGTCATAAAGAAGTTTGTATAGCGGGCCATAGTAGAGTTACGGGAGGTGATACAAAAATAGCTGCGGTCTTGGTGCCTGTCTTTGTGACTGTTATCCTAGCGAAGATCATTGACAGAATACCGCTGTTTCAAACAATAGGGAATAGTAAGACGTCAAGCGCAGTGTAAATTGTTCAAAAAAGGGGTGTGGATATCCCGTAGAGAGCAGGCTATATGCAAGGAAAACTGATCGTTTTTGAAGGCGGAGAAGGCTCTGGCAAAACCACCCAAATTCAGCAATTACACCGTTGGCTCACCCAGAATGCGTCTCTCAATTTGTTGCAAACTCAGAACACCATTGCAGGTGTAAAAGTTACTCGCGAACCGGGCGGTACTGAACTTGGCAAACACATTCGACAGCTGCTTTTGAGTCAACAAACACCGACGGCAGCGCCCATTGTGAGCAAGGCAGAACTCTTGCTGTACGCTGCAGACAGGGCTCAGCATGTGGAAGAAAGCCTGCGCCCCTGGCTAGAAGCGGGCTACTGGGTACTGTGCGATCGCTACACCGACTCCACCGTTGCCTACCAGGGCTACGGACGCCAGCTAGACCTTACCTTGATAGATACGCTCAACCAAATCGCCACCGGCGGGCTAAAAAGCGATCTCACCCTGTGGCTCAACGTGGCACCTGAAGTGGGGCTCGCCAGAGCCCAAAAACGCGGACAAGCCGACCGCATAGAGCAGGCCAGCCAAGCCTTTCACCAGCGGGTAAGCACCGGATTCACTGCCCTAGCGACCGCCATTCCCACCGGCCCAGAAGGCGAACAGGCCAACTATTCTAGTAGTGGACCCACCGTAGAAATCGACGCCAATCAGTCCCTAGAGACCGTCACCGCCCAAATTCAGCACATCATCGAACAGCACTTAGCCAAGTGGTATCCACACCTCATCCCAACGCCGTAGCGTCTACCCCAGAGACTCCATCGCAAGCAGCCGCTGGCCCCTTTTCTGGGCTTATCGGCCAGACCCAGGCTGTCAGCCTGCTGCAACGCGTGGTAGACCTGCAGCGCGTCGCCCCTGGCTACCTATTTGTCGGACCGGTGGGAACGGGGAAGTCGCTGGCGGCCTATGGCTTTGCGCAGCTGTTGCTTGCAGAACCAGCGAAAGACGGTGCGGCGGCGGGTCAGCTATCTACGCAAAATCAGAGTGTATTGGCTCGGAGAATTCGCGATCGCAACCATCCTGATCTGCTCTGGGTAGAGCCCACCTACCTCCATCAGAGCCAGCTGCTCACCGCCAGCGAAGCCGCCGAAGCCGGGCTCAAGCGCAAAAGCCCGCCTAGAATTCGCCTACCCCAAATCCGTGAGATTGCCCGCTTTTTGAGCAGGCCCGCCCTCGAATCTGCCCGCGCTGTTGTGGTGATAGAGCAAGCCGAGCGCATGGCAGAACCCGCTGCCAATGCCCTGCTCAAGACCCTAGAAGAGCCGGGTAAAGCCACTCTCATTTTGATGGCACCCGATCAGCAAACCCTGCTGCCCACGCTAATTTCTCGCTGCCAAACCATTCCCTTTCGGCGGCTAAACGGTGAGCAAATGGGCCAGGTGCTCAGCCAAACCGGCCACAGCGAGATTCTCCAATCCCCCGAAGTGATGGCGATCGCCCAGGGCTCTCCGGGCCAAGCCATCGACAGCTGGCAACAGCTACAGGCCATCCCGCCCGAGCTGCTCAGCCAGCTAGATGCGCCACCCCCCCGGCTGCGCGAAGCCCTCGAAACCGCCAGAGACATCACCCAGACCCTCGATACCGAAGCCCAGCTGTGGCTGCTCGACTATTTGCAGCACCGCTACTGGCAGCAGGGCGTCGGCACCGACCTCACCGCCCTCGAAACCGCTCGTAAGCAGCTGCTCAGCTACGTTCAGCCCCGCCTGGTATGGGAAGTCATGCTTAGCGCGATCGCACCCTCCACCGTCTAAGCTACCAACCCCACACAGCCCTCAAATTTGACCGGTTCGACAGTCAGTTAAAATCAAACACGGATCTATCAGTTCCGCAGCTCCTCAACCCTAAAAGTTACCCCCACCCGCCGAGCAAAATTCGTTGTATCCTGCCAATCCTTTTGCCATTTCTGACCGCTTCTTACCCGCGACAGCGCCGGATGAGAACTGCGCAGCATCGGAGTCGGCTTGGTGGTTTGTCTGTCAGGGCTCTCACGTGCTGACGACGGTATCTGCGTCTCCCTCGCTTCCCCAATCGCATAGTTTAGAAGCTATTGGAATTGACCCTGTGCGCACTCAGTTTTTAGGCTACTTGAGCGGTCAAGCCTGTGTAGGTGCTGAACTGGCTGAGAGTAGTGCCATTCCGGATGGGTTCACCCTTCAGAACTTGCGATCGCTCTACATGCAGCTACCGGATGACCTCTATGCGATCGCAGCCCGCGCCGTGCAAATCGTAGAGTGGGACCGCACCCATCAATACTGTGGTCACTGCGCTACCCCCACCATCCAGCTGCCCACCGAACGCGCCAAACGCTGTCCGCGCTGCAAGCTGCGCCAGTATCCCCGTCTGTCACCTGCCGTCATCATGCTGATTCATCGGGGTAGCGACCTCTTGCTGGCCCGCGCCCCGCGCTTTCGCCCCGGGATGTACAGCGTGCTGGCAGGCTTTGTAGAACCCGGAGAATCTCTAGAAGAAGCCGTCGCCCGCGAAGTGAAAGAAGAGGTCGGCATCGAGATTAAAAACATTCAATACTTTGGCTCCCAGCCTTGGCCCTTTCCCAAGTCGCTAATGCTGGGCTTCGTGGCTGAATACGCCGGTGGGACAATCACGCCCGATCCGAGAGAAATTGAGGCCGCTGATTGGTTTACCAAACACAATCTGCCACCGGTGCCCGGCAAGCTCAGCATTGCCCGCAAGCTGATTGATTGGTTTGTAGCGCAGGCAAACGAATAGCAGCCGCTACCGAGCAGGCCTCACCACAGCGTCACCGCAACAATCACAAACATTAGAGAAGAGGCCACCAGGCCCACAGTCCACAGCTTTTGCCTGATTAGCAAGCGCTGCAGGTTTTGCCCATCTAGCGGTTTGGCCATTTCAACACAGTCCACCGGCCTATCTTCGAAGCAGACAGTGCGAGAAAACAGACGGCTGTAGCCCATCGACTCATAAAACGGGACGGCCACCAGCGAAGACATCACCCGCATAACGCGCTGCCGCTGCTGCGCCGCCATCAGCTCAACCTCACTCATTAGCCCACTGGCCACCCCGCGCCGCACATAGCCAGGATGCACAAACAGTCCTCCAATTTGCGATCGCCAGGCAATAAAGGCCACAACGCCAATCAGCTGATCAGCGCCACTGGCTTCCGCCCCCAGACACGCCACAAATATCACTTCATCGCCTGCATTAAAAGAAGCCACCCGCGCCGCGCCCTGACTTCTCACCAAAGATTCAATCTGTTCTGCGCTGTAGGTTTGTGCTGAAAGCACTCTTAGTGACAGGGCCTGCAGGGCCAAAATGGCTGGAATATCTTTCGCATCAGCCGGGCGAATGTGAAAATCCATAAACAGTTGAAAAGTGGGCTTTGAAGGAGAGAAAAAGAGAGATAAAAATATTACATAGGTCTCTCGTTAAAATACCCAAACCTTACAGAACACCGTCATGCATCTAGTCGGCTTGATGACTGCACGCAAGTGAATGATTGAGCGGTCATAGTCAGTCAGCCTTATCCATCAAAAAACCTTGTCTTACAAAGGTTTCAGATATTTTTCTCGTCAAGTGATCACCTGCGATCGCGTAGTCAATTCATCGATAGTTAAAGCCAAAGATAACAGGCTGCAGAAACGCTGCCACTCACCAAAATGGCTGTGCTAGCGTGAGCAAAATACGTATGTAAAACCACTGAGAAAACACAATCAGGAGATAAGGGATTTTCATGCAGTACTCAGTAGCACCTAGGTCATCGCGCAGTGTGGATTGTCAGGCTCAAGCCTCTCGCATCAGTCTGAGGGGTGTGCGGTGGGGAAGTGCGATCGCTTGCAGCGTCATCAGCCTCGGCTTCGGCCAGTCAGCGCTTGCCAATGGCATTGACACAGCGGGCAACATTCACCTGCCCGTGGATTCTGTGAACGGTATTTTGTGTACCACGGAGTGTGGTCGCTTCTTTCGGGAGGGCAGAGAGCAGTTTGAACAAGAAATTCAGACCATAGAAGAGGGACTAAATCAGCCTGAAGACGTTATTCTCTTGAGGATCGATCCTGAGCTACCGCAAAAAAGAGAGCAGTGGCAGCAGGATGTAGAAAGAACGTAGCCCGCAGCCATCAAAATAGCTCCATGCTACGTTTCTTAATGTCGCTTTAAGGCAGAAGATTCAGTCTTGTAGCAACATGAGCAACACCACAGCTGAGGGACGCGATGACTGAGGAAATGACCCTTGCCGGCGTGATATTGGTAATCAGCCTAGCGCTGGTTCATCTATTTGCCTGTCGTATTCCCTGGCTGAGGCTGATTCCGCCTGCCCTGTGGACGTCTTTTGCGGGCGGTGTCTCTATTGCCTATATTTTCCTAGATATTTTTCCAGAGCTAAACGAGGCTCAGCTACAAATTGAGGAGAGCACGAACCCCTTAGTGAACTACGCAGAACACCATGTGTATTTGCTGTCGCTAATTGGGTTGGGTGCGTTTTATGGGTTGGAGAAGTTGGCAGTGCGATCGCGCCGCTACAACCGTAAAATGACCGGAGACAACTCCACAGAGCTAGGCATCTTTTGGATTCATATCGGTTCCTTTGCGCTGTACAACGCAGTTTTGGGCTATCTGCTGCGCGAGTCAGCCGAGCACGGTTGGCGGGCCTGTCTGCTTCTTTTCATTACCCTGACGCTACACTTCGTCGCCAACGACCTGGGCCTCAGGATTCACCACAAGAGAGCCTACGACCGAGTCGGGCGGTGGATTTTAGCAGCGGCCATCTTAGCCGGGTGGGCAGTGAGCAACACCACGCAGCTCAACGAAGCCGCCGTGGCAGCCATCTGGGCTTTGATCGCAGGCGGCATCATCCTCAACGTTCTCAAAGAAGAACTTCCCGAGCAAGCAGAGAGCCATTTTGGGCTATTTGCCACAGGCGCAGGCATTTACTCAGCCATCTTGATGCTGCACTAGCCAGCCAGCACCCTAAAATTGAAGCTGCGAAAAATACGTTCGGGGAAAAGGGCTGATGATTGTGACGGAGCAGCTGGTCTATCGAGATGGGGAAGCGGCGTTTGAAGGGACGGTGAGCTGGGATGATGCGCTGACCGGAGAGAGGCCTGGGGTGATGGTGGCGTCTACCTTTCGGGGGCAGTCGGCCTTTGAGACGGAGAAGGCAGAGCAGCTGGCAGCCCTGGGATATGTGGGCTTCGCGATAGATGTGTACGGGCAGGGGAAGCGAGCAAATTCGCCAGAGGAAGCCGGGCAGATGATGGGGGTGCTAACGGCAGATAGGCCGCTGCTGCTGAAGCGAATGCAGCTGGCCATGGAAACGCTACAGGCCTTGCCCCAAGTCGATGCAGAAAAGATTGCGGCGATTGGCTTTTGCTTTGGGGGAATGTGCGTGCTGGATTTGGCGCGGGGTGGGGCAAATCTGCGCGGGGTTGTGAGCTTTCATGGGGTGTACACACCGCCGCCGATGACAGCGCAGCCGATTTCGGCGGCGGTGCTGGTGCTGCACGGGTGGGAAGATCCGCTATCCCCGAGGGAAGCGACAGTGGCACTGGCCGATGAGCTAACGCAGGCCGGCTGCGATTGGCAGATTCATATGTATGGGCATACGGCACATGCGTTTACCAATTCGGCAGCGCAGGATAGGGAGGGAGGTATGTTTTATGTGGCGCGGTCGGCAGAGCGAGGATGGCGGAATATGCAGAACTTTTTGGCGGTGCAGTTTGGGTAATCGAACCTCTGCATTCTCACTGGGAATGCGATGGTCCAAGCCTTTTCCCAGAGCATGGCTTTATTCCAAATTTACCTAGAAGTATCAATTTTCCTTTGGGAATCTTAAGGACACAGTGTGTTTTCGACCTTTGCACGCTGACGCTGCGTCTGGTGTTCTTATGGAAAAGCTACATTCTT
>JBCBFY010000133.1:0-12913 GCA_038527325.1 Cyanobacteria bacterium J06614_10 | reverse complement strand
AAGGAAGCGACGAGGCCAAGCAAAGAGCCTACTAGGAAGGTCATTCCTGCCTTTGCTGCTGTGCCTGCATACTGAGCAGCTTCTGTAGGGGTAACGTTAGGAATTGCTTCGGCAACCTGCTCTTGGCTAGGCAAAGAAGCACCACCAGGCTCTACCACCTGAGTAAGGGCACCCCCTGCGTTCGCGGCAATCACGCCAAATGTCCCAGAGACCCCGCTAGCCAGTAGCCAGCCGCTGATAACGAGTGTTGTTGCCCAGAGGATAGTTCCATTCAGCATGGCTGTTTTATTGTTCATGGGCCCACAAGACGCGGCCATTACCCAGCTGCCTAAGAACAGGGAGATTAGCAAACTAATCACAGCCCAGATGCCCAGGCTAGTGCCAATCGTCGTAGGAGCAGCCTCACCTGCTGCGAAACCGCCGATAGCCGCACCCAGTGCACTTAACATCAGCTGAGAGACTACGGACACTACAATACCTGCAAAGATGGGACCCCACCGCACAGTGTCATGGTATTCAGCAACTGGAGCAATCTGATTTGTCATCGGGCGCACGCCCGTGTTGATTTCTGTTCTTTCTGTGTATGTCATTGGCTAAAACCTTAGATAAACTGCAAGCCTTCGGCTAACCCACGCTGCAAAACTATCGCGTGGATAAATTCGCGTAGATATGTGATTTGAGATTAGAGGGTTTTTTCGAGGGATAAACCCATCTTTAGAATTATCTACGCCTCGCCCTGAGGTATAGAAATATACAAAACATGAACTGAAAAGACCCGGGTGAAAGCATCTTCACCTAGGCCTTTTACAAAACACTCTATGAGCATTCAATTGTGCTCACACGCGCTAAAGCGTGGCGCGTGGCGAAAAGCGCTCTAGCGGGCTTCTGTGCCTTGGTTGGGGCTACCTGCAACGTTGCCGTCATTGCCTGGTGCTTCTGGCTCTGCACCATCGCGGGTTTGGGCTTTAGAGCCTTGCCCTGTTGTACGGGTTTTGCCTTCTAGTGGCGTTTGGTTTGCTTCAGTGTTGAGATCTTTGCCTTTATCTTCTGTAGCCATGGTGTTTCTCCGCTTTATACGTAACAACATGCGATCCGTGCACCCATTTGTGCGTTAATAAAGTCGAATCGTCTTCTCATACTGTAGGCGAGCCGACATCGGGTAGACTCTCCCAAGAGAGAGAGGGCTAGGGCTGAAATCTGTCAGGTAGCCTATGCGGCTAGAAGATTCCGAGCTGCTCTTGTGCCCTGTTCTTATGTCATGAGAATAGCTAATGTTCGGAGTTCATCCTCGTTGAGGAACTGTGTGAGATTAGGATCTTTGGGTTGGCTTTGCGCGATCGCACTCATCATAGATCCCTGCGTGTAGGCATCGAAAATGCTGGGATGAATGTAGTATTTCCGGCAAGTAGCAGGGCGATTTCCCAGCTGCTTTGCTGCTATCTTTACCGCTTCTACGATGTGCTTCTCAGGTGGTTTTTCCTTCAGCTCAGCGTCACCTGTTGCAATGTTGTACAGGGCTTGGGCAGCTGTGACAGTGCCTCCCCACGTTCTAAAGTCTTTTGCGGTAAAGGCGGAACCCATAATCGTCTGCAGGTACTCATTGACATCCCCTGAATCTATGGGCTGACGCCGATTGTCTTCATCCATATATTGAAACAGAGTCTGCCCTGGAATCTCTTCGCACTTTTTGATCACTTTTGCCAGCTGAGGGTCTTCCAAGTCAATGTCTCTTTCAACGCCGCTTTTACCAATAAACTGTAGCTCGATTTGGCCTGCAGAGACGTCTGCGTGTCGCTTTTTGAGCGTGGTGAGGCCGTAGGCGTTGTTTTGCTTAGCATATTGCTGATTGCCTATGCGAATGAAGCTAGTGTCTAAAATCTTGACGATGGCGGCAAGGAGGGTTTGTTTGTCTATTTTTTGAGAGTTGTTTTTCCCTTTGAGTTTGATTTTTTTTGCGGCGATTTCTAACTGAGCCTGGGTGTGTTTTCTTAGGGTGGGAAGGGCCTGCGCGAATGGAATGAGCCGGTCAAATTTGAGCTGCTTGCGCAGGGCGATCCAGTCGGGATGATAGCGGTACTGTTTTCTGCGTTTGAGGTCTCGTCCAGTGGCTCTAAGATGGCCGTTGTGATCGCAGCAGATCCACACGTCGCGCCAGCTTGGGGGAATGGCCAAGGCTTCTATGCGCGATCGCAACGCCTTATCCTTTATCCGAGTGCCATCTACATCTATGTAGCTAAATCCTCGGCCCCAACGCTGACGGCGGATGCCCGGCTGATCGTCGCTAACGTAGCGAAGGCCTGCTATTTTCGCGGACTTCTCCGCATTTTGGTACAGCTTAAGTGACGACATCGCTCAGACAAGTTTTTATGTGATGTTTAGTGTATCTTTCTGTTGCCCTGTTCTCTTTTCTACAAAAAGAAAGACGCGTGCACATTTGTTTGTTCTCTAGCATTAAACAGTAGTTTTATTGAGTATTAAAATGTCCAATAAGTTTAACGTTGGCGATTCGGTTACTTGGTCTTCAGGATCGGGCGAAGCGACCGGAATTATAAAGGAAAAAATTACCAGCGATAAGACTGTAAACGGTCAAACAGTTAGTGCATCTGAGGATGACCCGCGCTACTTGGTGGAGAATGATAATACCGGAAATGTGACTGGGCATAAGCCGGAAACGCTGTCTGCAGCAGAGTCGAGCAGTCGTTCTAAGAGTAGTTCTGGTGATAAGTTTGAGCCGGGTGACCGGGTTAAGTGGAATACTGCTCAGGGTGAAACAACTGGCAAGGTGAAGAAAAAACTAACTGAGGATACTTCGATTAAAGATTTTGATGTGAAGGCCTCTAAAGATAATCCTAAGTACTTAGTTGAGAGCGAAAGTACGGGGAAGGAGGCTGCCCATAAGCCTGAGTCGCTGAAGAAGGCATAGCCTCACTGAATTACGGATCCACAGACATAGCGAGCATCCAGACATATCGGGGTGCTCGCTATGTTTGTGGGCGAGAGTCTTTTTGTCGGTTGTGTTTTTGGTGGTGTTGATGTTGGTCAATTTTTTCTATGGTGAAGGTTGCCACGTTGCCGTGAATGAGTAGCGAGATAATGACGGTAAGGGTCACTGCGCTCCATAGCAAATCCATATTGGCAAAGGTGCCGTTGTTTTGGGCGTAGGCTAGGTAGTAGAAGGAGCCGAAGCCACGAATGCCGAGAAATGAAATAGCGTTTCTTTCGAGCCCTGTTAGGCGGATGCCTACGAGGGAGATGAGTCCGGAGATTGGCCTGATGAGGAAGATAAAGAGGGCGACAAACAGCGCATTTTTCCAGTTGAAAAGGGCGACATTGCTAGTGGCAACAAAGCCGCCGAGCGCGATGAGCAAGAGT
Organism: Cyanobacteria bacterium J06614_10; assembly: GCA_038527325.1. GTDB lineage: Bacteria > Cyanobacteriota > Cyanobacteriia > Phormidesmidales > Phormidesmidaceae > Phormidesmis. The sequence goes on along the minus strand of JBCBFY010000133.1, from coordinate 9,541 downwards.
CCCGCAAAGATGCGCTCTAGCTGGGTTGCAAATCGATAGGGCCTTTCATAGTAGGTGTGGTACTTCGCGATGTTTTGACGCCAAGCGACGGAGGCTGTGAAGACGGATAAAAAGCCATAACCATGGATTGCTTCTGCCAATCCGTAGGACAAAAAGATTGCCGCAACCACAAAGAGCCCTTCGCGGGTCTCTTCGCGCTTGGTTTCATCGGAGATGCGAAAGGCATAGTGAGCCACTAGCCACCCTACGCCAATGCCCACTAAGCAACCGACGATCACCCGGTAGGCGAGGTCGTAGGCTAGCCACCCTCCTAGCCAAGACCCCAGGGTGCCGTTGTGCTTGGCAGCATTTATAGCTAGATAGATGAACGGAAACGCTAGCCCATCGTTTAAGCCAGCTTCTGTTGTAAGACCAAAGCGAACCGGATCTTCTCTGCCCTTGTTAGGCGGGCCAACCTGCACGCTGTGAGCCATGACCGGGTCGGTCGGGGCTAGGCATGCACCGAGTAAGATAGCATCTGCTAGCGGCAAGCCAAAGATCCAATGGCCTAGTATGCTCCCACCTGCGATACAGATTGGCATGGCAATGCATAGTAATCGCAGGGCGGTTTGCCAAGTATTGAGGCTAAAAAAACGATCAATCGCTAGTCCGGCACCCGCCAAAGATAGAATGACGATAAGCTCTGTGAGATATTCTGTGACAACGGTATGGGTTTTGTTGTTGACAGGATCAATCAGCGGCAGACTTGCAATCTGGCTAAATAGAACAATAGATATCAGCACATAGAGCAACGGCACGTTGAGGACGCGTGAGCTTTTAATGCCGGGTAGCCACGTTAGGCCTAGTAATGCAGCGCCAAAGGCGATGTAGATAATGATTTTTGGATCCATTTAAGGCCTTCTTTTTGATAGAAAAAGCGCTTGCTGATCACTTAAAAACAGGGACCAACAAGCGCTTACAGGGAGAATTTGTCCGCTACTAATCGCTGACTGCTTGTTTGAAAATACGGTTAGCTAGCGATCGCAAGACTGCCACCCACCGCTGACACAATCGCAGAGATGAGAGCTGTGCCAAAGAGCCACCAGGCAGCGGCGACAGCAGCGGTCTTAGTCGCTTCCATCTGCTGATGGGTTTGCGCTTTCACCGCGTTAATTCGCTGCTCGACCTGTTTTTCGACGCTCTCGGCCTTGTGTAGAACGCTGTCACGGGCAGATTCTATCTGGTCGATGACGCGGTGCGCATCAGATTCGGCGATGCGGTCGTGGGAGCTGACGAGGGCCACCAAGGTGTTGCGGTCGAACTGGGAGAGGCGATCGCGCATGGCAGAAAGACCGGCCTGCGGGTCGTCGAATAGGGTGCGAACGTCTTGCTTGATGCCGTAGTAGTCGAGCTCGGGGCGATCTAGCGACTGGAGATAGTCGCGGATGCTGGCGAAGATGCTCTCAATGACTGACTCTAGGCTGCGCTGAACGCTGCGGATTTGACCGGTGATTTGGTGGCGCACATCGGCGATGCGGCCAACGACTTCGGCGGCCTCTTCCCGGGTCATGTCTGGACGCTGGGCGAGGAGGGCAACCATGGTGGAGTCGTCCATTTGGGCAATGCGATCGCTGAGCTTGCTAGCGCCCAATTTGGGGTCGTTGAGCAGGAGCTTCAGGTCGCGCTTGATGCCAGTGGGGTTCAGCTCTTCTTTGTTGGTGTTGCTGAGGTAGTCTTCCAAGGAAGATTGGAAGGAGCGCGCCTGAGACTGAGTTGTAGACTGGGCCCGGCGAGCCAATCGGCGAGGCGACTTGATGATGTTTTGAACGGTAGAGAGAATGCTGTCAATAGTGCTATTGATTTCTTCTTCTGTGAGGTCATCTCGCTGGTTGAGTAGCTGAACGAGGGTGTCTCGGTCCATCTTGGAGAGGCGGAAGCGAATGGCTTGCATGCCTGCCTTGGGATGGTTCATCAGCTTACGAATGTCTCGCTCAATGCCTTCAGGGCTGAGTTCGGGTTTGCCTGTGCTACGCAAATAGTCAGCGATCGCACTGGTGGCCTCATCGTATTTCTGCTGAGCCTGTGCCGTCAGCTTTTGAGGCGCGTTCAGCGTTTTGCTCCAGTTTTCTTCAACGGTATTGAGCACCTGATCGACCTCTCTTTCAGAGAATTCAGGCCGTTCACTCAACAGCTTGACGAAAGTGTCGCGGTCGAACTGGGCAAGGCGGCCACGGACTCGCTGAATGCCCTGATCTGGCTCATTGAGAATGGTTTGAATATCTCGCTTGATGCCTTCGGGATTGAGTTCGGATTTGCCTGTGTTGCGCAGATAGTCTTCCAGAGACTGTTGCTGCTGTTGCAAGCGAACCTTGGCTGCTTTGTCGAGGCCTTCGGCATCGGCGATGGTACGCTGCAGTACCTGCTCGTAGCGTTCGGCGGTCTCGTGGGCAGGCACGTCGTTGCGGGTGACGAGAAACTGTCGGAAGTAGTCTGCATTGAGCTGGCCGAGGCGACTGCGCATCTGTTCAGTGTCCATCGGTTCGCCTTCGATGATGGCACGGAAGGCGTCTTCGCCCATTTTGGAGGCGAGCTCGTCGGCGGGTGTGTACTGAAAGAACGTCTCAGCCTGCTGACGAATTCTCTTTTCTGCGCCTATGGTTTCAGCCGCTGTCACATCTTTCAACACGCCCTGGCGAATAATCTCCATGCGGGTGGCAATGTCTTTGATCTCGGCTTGGGTGAGCATTCCTCGCGCAGAAAGGCACTCCGTGAAGAGCTGACGGCTGATATCGGAGAGCTGTTTGCGCATCTCAGTCTCGTTAGCTTCTGCGTCGTAGAGTACGTTGCGGAAGTGAGACTCTAGTTCAGGAGACTTGAGCTCGCTGATGTATGCGTGCTGAATGTAGTTCTCTACGTCTGCCCGGACGATATTGTCATCGGTGGGCATTGCGCTCTTGAGAGACTGGGGCGCAGCACTACTGGCCTGATCTGTGATTTGCTTCTGGGCTGACTTGATTTGGCGAATGATAGTGTTGGCATCGATATCGGAGAGATCGACTTTGCCCATCACCATACCGACTAAAGAGCTAAGCCCCTGTGAAGCAACCTGTTGGATAGGGCTGGGGCTGCTGTCGCCGCCACCTTGTGCCTGTCGCTGTTTGCGAATTTCACCGACTAGCTTGCTGAGCTGCTTGGTGAGTCCTTGGGAGGCAAGCTGAGAGCCCGATGCTGTGGCAACAAAGTCCATCAGTTCGCTTAGCCCTTGAGCGCTGCCGGTGTTGTTTCTCCAAACCCGATAGAGCCGATTGGCAAGTCGGCGGGTTTCTTCTTTGGAGAGATTGGTGCGATCGCTCAACAGCTTCACAAACATGTCTCTATCTACGTGGGGCAGCGCGTCGCGGTCGACACCGGCAACTTCTGAGTTGCGCACGAGCCTTTCGAATTCTCGCTCTACTTCAGCCGCGTCGACTTCTGGTGACCTGAGGCTGGCGATATAGCCCTGTAGGGAGTCTTGAATGGCGGTCGTATCGATGCCTTCCGATAGCTCTCGGCGAACAGCTGCTGCTGCCGCTTCTGCCGTTTGTACCACTTGGTTGCTTGCGCCCTTTGCCCCTAGCGCGGCGGCTGCAGTCCCCATGATTGTTTGAAAGCCACTGGTCGCAGAGCTGACAACCGAACCGATCAGAGAACCTACGGTCGTAGAGCTAAACCACATAAGCAGGGTGAAATAAGTTGCCCAAATCACTAGGCCTGTGACCGCACCTAGGAAGGGATTGCCATAGGCTGTAAGGCGAATCGCTAACCAGCAAGCGAAAAACAGCGCTAAGCTAACGGTAATTAGGGTCCAGAGGCCGAAGGCAAGGCCGATTTTCTTGATGCCCATACCGCCAGAACTGCTGCTGCTACTGCTGCTACTGTCGTTGCTGGAGTGGGCAACGTAAGAAACGCCAGTGGCAATGGAGAGATTGGTGAGGAGCAGTTGAAACCCGAACGCCAAGATGACGCCGGAGAGTAACGCAATCAAAAACTGCGGTCCATAGATAGGAACAGGTTCTGGTACAGCCACCGGTACGGGCACTACATCTGCCTGACTCTGGGCGAGCAAGCTCGTTGTAGGTATGTCTAGTGGAATCAGAAAAAGGCCGTCGAAAAGTTCCATATTGTTATCTCTTTGTACTCAGCAGGTAGTTCTTCGCGGAAGAAACTTTTATGTTATTAAGGCTTTTTATCGGCCATCTATCCTCTCTCACAAGGCATAAGCCCTCTCAACCTATCGAGCAAACCCTGACGCTAATTTTCATTCTTTAGGTATAAAGCGCCTTGTTGGCTGATTTGTTGGCCACAACCTTTTTGAACTGCGATATTACGGTGACAGCTTTTTTATGAGCGTTTTGATCGTGTCAAACAAGATGAGAACACCAACTATCATTAGGCTAGATAGAAATCCGTTCAGCGTAGAAAGAATGTAGTAGAGCCCTTTGAACCATCCGGGTGGGAGCTTTTCAAACTCTCCAACTGGCAAGCTGAGACATAGGAGCAAAATAACAGAGGCGATGAAAGTCACCGTAGAGATGAACCCCACGATCCGAATTCCGTCGTACACAGAGCGTTCAAACTGGGTATCGAGTCGATTGGTCATGCTTAGGAGCGTGAGCATGAGCGCTAGAACGGTTGCAGATGCAGTTGCGATCGCAGACCCAAAATATAGAGAAGAGCTTTGAAGACTTTTCAACAGATTAATCGCTTGGGCTTCACTGTATACCTGCCCTATCAGCGTGGGTTGAACAACCGCCACAATCACTGTGAGAGATAGGCCAAGATAAATGTATCGCCGCTGCCTTGCATTCTTCCACAGTACTTGCCAAGTGCTGATATCGTCTATCATTGCCGCTGCCCTAGGGTGTCGTTGTTTGAAGACAGGCTATCTAGCAGGTAAAGATCTTTTCCTGTCTCAATGGAGAGAGTTTAAGATTTCCTCCATGTTTGAATGGGTGCTCCGAAAGGACAGTGTTTGCGGATGCCGATGTAGATGTGAAGTGCTTTGGGGTGGGGTCGCTTCGGTTTGGTGGAGGCCTGCGCTTTACGGAATGCCGTATTTCGGACAATACTGGCTGTGAACTGGTTGGCCATTGAACGCGATGTGTAGAATTTTGGGCTATTTGGGTCCGTCAATTGCTTTGGAGGAAGTGGTGCTGAAGCCCGCGCACTCTATGCTGGTGCAGAGCTACAAGCCGAGAGAGATGAAGGGGGCGGTGCTGAATGGAGATGGGTTTGGATTTGGCTGGCACGGTGCGTCGGATGAGGGCACGGCGGCGGCAGATGCCTTTGTGTATCGCAATCTGTTGCCGATGTGGAATGACCGATCGCTGCCGGACCTGTGCCGCTACATTCGCGCTGAGAACTTTGTGGTAAATCTGCGCAGTGCAACTGAGAAAATGCCGGTGGATATTAGCAACTGCCAGCCGTTTAAGCATGGCCAGCTGTTGTTTGTTCACAATGGGCTGATAGAGAACTTTTTTGACAGTCTGTATCGACCGATTCGGGAGAGACTGTGCGATGTGGCCTATCGGAGCATTCAGGGGCTGACCGACTCGGAGCATATGTTTGCGCTGTTGGTGCACTACTTAGTGACGCAGCCGGAGATTGACTTGGCGGAGGCGCTGCGGTGCACCGTTGAGGAGTTAGCGGGCTTGGCTGAAAAGGCAGATGTGCGGATGGCTGCCAATATTGTTTTGAGCACGGGCGATCGCTTAATCTGGCTACGCTACGACAACCGCCGGGATGCGCCTTCGCTATACTTGCTGCGCGAGTCTACTCGGTTACCAGGCGCGGTGCTGGTGTCGTCTGAGCCTTTGTTTGAGGGAGATTGGCAGCCCTGCACCCAAGGTGAAGTCGTAAGCGTCGAGAGAGATTTGCAAGTTAGGACCTATGCCCGTTTGGAGTAGCGCTTGTGTTTGTGTTTGATGAGGCGATTGGCCGCAGGGCTGAGGAATGCTTGAAGCGAGGCACCATTCGGAGGGCATTGCAGGCCTGCCGTGGGGAGACGCTGGCCTTAGCGAACGGGCTAGATGAGGAACTGCTGAAGCGGCAGGCGCATCTAGACTTTAGCCCGGTGGGATGGCATTTGGGGCATGTGGCCTACACTGAGGCGCTCTGGATGGCGGCGTATTTTGCGGGTGAGGCTTGCGATGTGCCTACCTACCGGCGTTTGTTTGCGGCAGATGGATTGCCCAAGTCGCAGCGGCAGCATTTGCCTGAGCTGTCAGAAATTTTGTTGTATCTGGAGACGACGCGATCGCAAACTCTAGACTGTTTGGCAAAAACTTTTAACCCTGAGGACGGTGAGTCTGAACGTCTGTGGTACTGGCTGATTCAGCACGAGGGACAGCATGCTGAAACGATGCGAATGGTGTTAGCGCTGCACCGGCTGAAGGAAAGAACAGAACATCGCAAAGTTGTTGTAAATGCGCCAGCACACAATTTAACAGCAACAGAAATGGTGTCTGTAGAGGCAGGTACGTTTTGGCAGGGGTGGGATGGCGTGGCTGCCATTGATAATGAGCGACCGAGGCACCGGGTTTGGCTGAATCGCTATCGGATAGACCGGGAGCCGGTGAGCTGCCGGGCGTATGGACGGTTTATGGAGGCGGGGGGATACCACACGAGGCGGTGGTGGTCGCCGGAAGGGTGGGCGTGGCTGAGCCAGGTGGGGGTGACGGCGCCGCTGTATTGGACTGGGCACGAGGAGGATGAGGCGAGCCCGGTGTGCGGGGTGAGCTGGTATGAGGCGGAGGCCTATGCGCGGTATGCGGGGAAGCGGCTGCCGACAGAATCGGAGTGGGAGCGGGCGGCTAGGCTGATGGGCATGGCTGACAGTGGTGAGGGGGTGTGCGGCTTTGGGGTGGGGCAGGTGTGGGAGTGGACGGATAGCTGGTTTGCCGGATATGCCGGGTTTGAGGCGTTTCCGTATGAGGGGTATTCTCGGGCGTATTTCGATGGGGAGCATCGGGTGCTGAAAGGGGGGAGCTGGGCGTCGCCGCGCTGGATTCGGCGGCCAAGCTTTCGCAATTGGTATCATCCGCATCGGCGGGAGGTGTTTGCGGGGTTTCGCTGCGCGGTGTGAGCGGGGCTAGCTACCGGTGAAATTGGGCAGGTGACTGACGGGATGTGAGTACACTTGTGTCGGCACTTTAGAAGGAAGTAGGCACTGCGATGACGCGTTCGACGGATGAGCGGCTGACCGTGACAGATTTGATGAGCGATCGCACGCTGGCAGAAACGCCGGGTCAGGATGTGATCGCAGGGCTCTCTGCTGAGCCGAAGACACTGCCGCCAAAGTATTTTTATGATGCGCGGGGCTCGCAGCTATTTGAGGAGATTTGTGAGCTACCGGAGTACTATCCTACGCGCACTGAAACGGGTATTTTGAAGGCGCATTCGGGGGCGATCGCAGCGCTGACTGGCCCCTGCGAGATTGTGGAGCTGGGCAGCGGCAGCTCGACGAAAACGCGCTACCTGCTCAATGCCTATGCGGCAGCGGGCTACCGGCTGCGCTACCTGCCGGTCGATGTGAGCGGGTCTATGCTGAGCGCGACGGCTGAGCAGCTGCTGGTGGAGTATCCCACGCTAGAGGTGGAGGCGCTCATTGGCACCTACGAACCGGCGCTGGCAGCGCTCCCGCCCAAGCAGCTGCCGCGTCGGATGATCGCGTTTATCGGTAGTACGATGGGAAATTTGCAGCCGGATGAGTGCAAGCAGTTTTTGACCCGCATTCAGGCGGCACTCTCGCCGGGAGATTACTTTTTGCTAGGGCTAGATCTGCAAAAGGAGACGGCTATTTTGGAGGCGGCTTACAACGACGCGCAGGGCGTGACGGCGGCGTTTAATCTGAATATGCTGCGGCACTTAAATGAGCGGTTTCAGGGAGATTTTGACCTGGCGGGGTTTTCTCATGTGGCCTTTTATAACCAGCAGGAGAAGCAGATAGAGCTGTATTTGGAGAGTGTGCGATCGCAGCAGGTGCGGCTGGCGTCACTGGGGTTGACGGTGGACTTTGGGGCGGGCGATCGCATCCTAAGCGAAATCTCTCGCAAGTTTGACGTGGACGAAATGGCTCAGCTGCTGGACGCGCATGGGTTGGGCGTGGTGAAGCCCTTTACTGATGAAAAGCGATGGTTTGGGCTGCTGCTGTGTCAGCGAAGCTAGGCAAAGTAACGGGTCTACTCCGGTCTCTGATGACGCTTTTCGTTCAGGCATTGACGCTGCAGGGGGGCTGTAGAAGCTTTCGGGGGGTAGTTTACGCCTTCCGAGGGGACGTTTGCGCTTTCCGGGGGGAGATTTAGACTTTACGGAGGGTCGTTTCGGTGTATTTGAGGGGCGTTTGCTTGTGGATTGCTGGTATTTGGCCATTTGGGCCGGTCGGCGAGGGGTGATGCTGTCAGATTGGTCAATCTTACGTAGAATTTGAAAGGATATGGCGTTGGATTTGGCGATGTGTTTGCTGGTAGAGACGGGTTAGTCGCGTAGGTTGCGGACCCACCCCGTCGCTGCGCGCCACCCCTCCAGAGGGGATTTGTCCCGGCTTTGGGCTTAAAGGGAACTGGCACCTATAGTCACAAAGCCTGAAGTAGATCCCCTCTGGAGGGGTGCCCGCAGGGCGGGGTGGGTCCAACAGCTTTGGCCACCTACCATCCCCCAAGCGCTAAGCACACAGCTGTATCCGACACTGACCGGCCATACCGCCCATGGGTAGGCAATTACAAAAAAAGTAGGGAGCCCGACAGATGGATAAGCCTGTCATTTTGACGATAGATGATGATCCGGCTGTGCTCCAGTCGATCTCGCGGGACTTACGGCGGCAGTATGGCAACAAATTTCGGATCGTGCGGGCTGATTCGGGGGCGAGTGCCTGGGAAGTGACGGAGCAGCTAAAGCTGCGGGGCGATACGGTGGCTTTGTTCTTGGCCGATCAGCGAATGCCGGGGATGAGCGGGGTCGAATTTTTGGAGAAGGGGAGTGAGGCGTTTCCCAGTGCGAAGCGCGCGCTGCTCACGGCCTATGCCGATACGGATGCGGCGATTTCGGCGATCAATGATGCCCGTTTGGACTATTACTTACTCAAGCCTTGGGACCCGCCGGAGGAGAAGCTATACCCGGTCTTGGATGATTTGATTCAAGATTGGCAAGCGGGCTTTAAGCCTGCCTTTAAGGGGGTGAAGGTGATTAGCGATCGCTGGTCTGCGGCGTCTCACGACCTGCGCGATTTTCTCTCGCGAAACCAGGTGCCCTATCGCTGGCTGGATATTGAAACCAGTGACGAGGCCAAACAGCTGGTGGACTATGCCGATGGCCAGCAGGACAGTCACGCGTTGCCTCTGGTGATTACGGGGGAGGGGCAGAAGCTGGTGAGCCCGACGGTGGCGGAGCTGGCTCAGCAGGTGGGCCTGCAGACAGCGGCGGCAAAGCCCTTTTACGATTTGGTGATTGTCGGTGGTGGACCGGCGGGGCTGGCGGCGGCGGTGTATGGCGCATCGGAAGGCTTGCGGACGGTGCTGATCGAGCG
>JBCBFY010000132.1:0-12923 GCA_038527325.1 Cyanobacteria bacterium J06614_10 | reverse complement strand
GGTCTGTTCCACTTCTTCGAGATGTTGTTCAGCGCTAGGTACATTTGCCTGAAGACAGCATCTTCACTTGGGAAGACAGCCTTAGTCTTGATGACCTTGCGCAGCGAGCGATTGACCGACTCAATCGCATTGGTGGTGTAGATGACTCGGCGAATCTCCATTGGGTAGTCGAATATCGGAATTACGTTCTCCCAGTTGCGTATCCAGACCTGGCTGACCGCTGGATAAGTCTGGTCCCACTTGGCAGCAAAGGCATCCAAAGCAGCTTCTGACTCAGTGAGTGTCGCCGCCTGGTAGATGGGTTTGAGGTCAGCAGCGACGGCCTTTCTATCCTTCCAGGGCACATATTTCATGCAATTGCGCATCAGATGCACGATGCATAGCTGCACTTGCGTCTGTGGATAGACGGCTTCTATCGCCTGGGGAAAGCCTTTTAGGCCATCACAACAGGCAATGAGAATATCTCGTAAACCTCTGTTTTTTAGGTCTGTCAGGACCTTCAACCAGAACTTCGCACCTTCTGTTTCGGCTTCGCCTATCCACAACCCCAGCAGTTGTTTGTCACCATCCTTGTCAATGCCAAGGACGACGTAGACCGCTCGTTTACTAACGCGACCGGAGACCTTGATGTTCACGTAGAGCGCATCGAGATAGACAATCGGGTAGACTTCATCGAGGGGCCGAGACTGCCACGCTTTGACATCGGCGCTAACGCTCTCTATCACGTCGCTGATGACGCTAGCTGAGATTTTCGCACCGCCGTAGAGTTCTGCTAGCTGGGCACTGATATCACGAGTACTATTGCCCCTAGCGTAGAGCGCCAGTATCTTCTCATCGAGTCCAGCCAATCGACGCTGGTGCTTCGGCACGAGAACAGGCTCGAAGCTACCGTTGCGGTCTCTCGGTATCGATAGCTCTAGTTCGCCGCTCTCTGTCTGTACTGTCTTTTTCGAGCTGCCATTACGGCTGTTGGGATGAGCTTCTTCTGCGGCTTCAGTCTTCAGGTGACCGTTGAGTTCTCCTGACAGGGCGCGTTCGACTAGACGTTTCTTAATCTGCCCCATCAGACCACTATTCCCGAGGATGTCCTCTGGGCTGTTGCAGTCTTCAAGCAATTCGTCTAATAGGTCATCGACACGGTTCGGTTCTTTTTTCTTTCGAGCCATGATGCGGGTATCTCCTGAATTGATAGGATCTTAGTCCGCTTACACAAAATTATGTACAGTCTCCTACTTATCGAACTCACCCCGTCTGCTGCGCGTCCACCCCTCCAGAGGGGATCGACTTTGGGCTGAGTGGCTTGGTGTATTGAGTTTGCTTCTTTAGAAATGCAACTGATTACAAAATTAGAATGCTTGTTAGCAGTGTTGTATCTCTAGCTACTCCTCTGAGCCTTGGCTGTTTTGTTCTGCTTGCTGCGCTGCATTCCCTAGCGCATAAGCTGCTAGCTCAGCAAAAGAGACGTTATTTTCCTCAGCTATCTGCTGTAACTTTCTAAAACTTTCAGCGACATCTTCAGCAACGGTTCCACCCCTTGCTTTTTTGAGCCATAAGATCTGCCCGTCAATTCCCCTGTACGGATAGTCAGCTGGTTTCTGATATACATAGAAGTGAAATGGTGCTGTGCCAGAATCTCCAAAATTAGCCGGAACTGTGAATCTTTTTATAGATTGTAATGGGGCTAAAGCATACAGTTCTCTAGCTCGTGAGATATCTACGTCTACCCCTAAGCCCTTTTCGTACATACTGGCGAGCAGTTCAGTAGAGCTTTTGCTACCCCAATACGACCCATACTCAAGTAAAGGTTTAGCTTCTTCAAATCGGCCCTTCTCGTAGAGAAGTTCGCCTGTGTTTATATTAGGACTAAGAATACTGCTATGTAGATAATAGTCAAAAGGATATTTTTCATAAGCGGATAGACAGAGATCATTGATAATCTCCAGGTCAGACAATACGAGCTCTATTTCTTCCCTGTCAATATTTAGCTTGAGTCTCTTAGAGTAAGCTTTACAAGCCCAATCGAAATGCTCAGTGTAGCTTGTAGTGTTTTGTAGGGTACCTGCTTTTGTGAAAAAATCTATGGACTTAGTGAAATTAGCTATAGCTGCGGTTGGGTTTGCCTCCATCTGCAATTCACCTAATCTAAGCCTACTATCAGCTGCTATGAGTGATAGCTCAGATGAACCCTCAAATGAAAGATTACTCTTCTCAATGATCTCTGCAATTTTTTCAATTGTCTGCTCGCTATCTGGTATCTCTTCGGAGCCTGTTAGATAGTTTCTCATATCTATGTAAACCGCTCGTAGCTTCCAAACGCTGAGGGGAAGAGTATTCCCTTCACCAACTACAGAAAGCCAAGTTGACAGTACATCTTCGAAGTACTTACGAGAAGCCTCTTTCGAAGCTTCTTCTTCAAGCTCGAAGATTGCTACGTTCAGCAGCCGAGATTCTATTCTAGCTAGTGATAGCTGTAGGCCTATGTCTGACGGATCGAGTTTTAGTACAAACTTAAGTCTTTCTCTTATTTTCTCTAAACGCTCTATTTTATCTGATGCTTCTCCAACCAAACTTTCGCTTCGAACACACTCGCTAATGATCGGTAACAAAGCTATTCCAGCTTCTGGGTAATTATCGATAGTTCTGGCAAGCTCACAACTTTCTCTGTCATATTTCTTTGCTTCCTCCTTAGGCATCAAAGATTCATCAGTTATAGAAAGGTTTTGTAGATAAATTGCAAGACTTCTTAGGAGCAGAACGTCATTGTCTTGGTCGGCGGCTACAGCGTCTCTAGCAAGTTGAACAGCCCGTTTGTGATGTTCTAGCTCTCTCTCTAACTGATTCTTTTCTCCAAATAACCTCGCAAAGGCATTTTCTAGACTTGCGAATGATTCAATTAGTTCAGGATCGTCGAAATCATCATATGTTTCGGTAAATGATTTTGCTACGTTAAGCGTTTCTTCTGCTTCTTCTAGTAGACCATAGTTCATCTGATTCCATGCATAAAGATAAGTCGTTTCGTTTAATAGTTTTCGCAAGCTTAAAGGAAAATCGTCCGCTGACTGTGCTAGATTTGCGGCTTCTTTTGCTTCTAAGAAAGCGAGTCGGTACTCGTCTGCTGCCTTTGCACTATCTCCTAATTTGTCCGATGACAAGGCAAGTCGAAGTCGCGTCTCGGCACTTTGTTGAAGATCTAAGGTTTGCCCGCTCTTCTCGATAATATATTGATGGATAGGCAAGAATAAATTAGAAATATCCCTTCTGAGATGGGAGAATCCTACGAGGCCGATAGTTCGCTCATCATCAAAAAGCTCGGAAATTTGATTGACGTTGTCAGTCAGCAAACTCAGTGTTGATCTTGCTTCTACGGTCTGTAGCTCTGCGATCTGACGCTGCTCAGCTTCCGCCTGCTGAGACTGCAGCGCTCGTCTTCTAGCTGCCTCGGCAATTTGTTGTCCTTCTTCTGCTTGTTGCTCTGCGAGTAATGCTTGCTTTTTGGCCTCCTCTTCTGCCCTTCTTCCTTCCTCTGCTTCTTGCCTACGCTTTTCTGCAAGGGTTTGTTGTTTATTCGCTTCTTCTCTTTGCTCTTCCGCCTCTTCTCTCTGCGCTTCGGCTTCTTGCCTCTGCAAAAAGGCTTCGGCAGAACTCTTTCTCGCCTTAGCCGCTTCCGCCTCTGCCCTATCTCGCTCTTCCCCTACTCTCGCCAAGGCCGCTTCTGCCCTCTGCCGCTCGCTAAATGCCCAATAGGTGAGGCCTGACATTGCAGTCATCAGCAATAGCCCGGCGGCGACGGCGCCCTGCAGTTGACGGACGCGCTTTCGCCAGTTAATCGGTAGGTTGTCTCTAATCCAAGCCTCGTTAAAGACCTGTTGATAGATAGCATTTCTAACATGGAGCGTCTTGTCGGCGTCCCGCTTGACGACGCCCGACAGCTTTAGGTGAGACTTGATCAAAGACTGCTCTTCGTCTTCTATCAGTACCTTCTCTCGCCAAATGTCTTTATAAATCGTCAGGGTCGAGTATAGGTCAGGTGCTCTTTGGGTGAGCATGTCGCGAACGAACTGGAGGTTATTGTCGCGATCGCTCATACTGCCAAAGAAGGTCGTCGCCACCACACGGTCTATATCCGCCTCGGATAGCTCAGTGCCTGCCCGCTTAGATTCTGTCACAGCTTGACATAGCCGCTGGGTCAGGTAGGGGTGCCCGCCTGTCCAGTCCAATATTCGCTCTAGTAGCCGCTCTGCCCGATGGTCAGAAATGCCAAAGCCCGCCGCAAGCGGCATCGCCTCCTCCAGCGTAAAATCGGTGACATCTACACGCTCGCCCACGTTAAAAGGGGTGCGCTGCGGATTGCGAATGAGGTCTGCCGGAGTTGCTACGCCAATGAGAACGAAAGAGAGTCGGTTGAATGCCGGATTTTGGGCACGCGCTGTGTAGAAATATCGAATCGCAATGAAGAAGTCGTCTGTGAAGTCTAGACTTAGCGTCGTGTCGATTTCATCTACAAAAACCACAATGGGTTCTTCAATTTCGGTCAGAATGACTTCGCTGAAAAAGCGCGTCATTCTCTGAGAGAGGCCTAAGTGCTCGTGGTCATCCCACCAGTCCAACAGGTCGACATCTAAGTCAAATTGATCTTCTAGCTCGGTGAGTAGCCCCAAATACCATTCTTCTGCAGAGAGCTGAACGCCAATCGGCTGTAGGTCAATGATCGCCGTTCGCACACCCGACTGCCTGAGCGTTTCAGCCGTTTGCACCATCAAGCTAGATTTTCCGAGCTGGCGAGGGCTCAGCACATAAGAAAACGTCCGTTCCTGACACAGCGCCAACAACTGCCGGTCTGCCTTTCGAGGAATGTAAACGCCATTCCCCGCCTGAACAGTTCCCCCTACGGTGTAAATGTTTGTTTGTGTCATGTTATTGCTAGCTCAGTTCACCTAATTCCAAACCACTTAATCCCAAACCACCTAACTCAAACCATCGAAATCAATTCGCCCGGTTAAGCTCTCCGCGAAACCAAGCAGCACCTAAACTAAATGCTGCTGAAAATACTGTTCGTAAAGGTTGCATCGCGGCACCACCTCCAGCCCGCTATCACTGCGGCGTACGAGCCCAGCTCCTCGCAGCTTGAAGAAAATTCTCTCATCCGCGCAGGTATGCGTGCGAATCACTTGTAAGAAACCCTGTACGAGTTCTGGTTTGTCGTACATGCGGAAGAGATGGTAGCGCAAGTGATCTCCGAAAGGACCGCGCTCTTTGATCGCCTGAGAAAACAATGTTTGTGCGGTCATGGAGCGTCCTGCTAAGAGAAAGAGCGCTTTTCGTATTAGATATGGATGACCATTGACGAGTGCCATTAGCTGCTGTAACTCGTCTGGTGCCAAGATATTATTGTGCCGTCGGTTGAGTTCGGCGACTTGTTCAAAATTGAAGTCTGTCAGTTCCACAATTTGCCCCACGTTGAAGGGGGATTGGTTGAGATTATCGATGAGCTGATAGGGCTCTGTAGAGGTGACTAGGGCTAGATCTAGCTGTTTCCAAATGGGCTTGGTCGCCCGGTTGTTGTGCCAGCTGCGCAGCATGCCAAAAAAGTTGGACCGGAAGCTGGTATCAAACATGGTTTCTACTTCATCCATGGCCAATACCAGTGGCTGGTCTAGGGTGGGGAGCAGATACTTGCCTACATAGCGAGAACACCGCTGGGTGTTGCTCAGGCGTCGCTTCCAATAGTCGTCTACCTTGTCTTCTAGGTCTAGTTCATCTGTCAGCCACGCACAAAATTCTGGGAAAAAAGTATCCGGATCACTCAGCGCAGCCTTGTCAAAAAGCTGAAAGTCTACAAAGGCAATTTGCTTATTTTTTAGCCGGGCGGTGTTCATCACCCGGGTGAGCAGTGAGCTTTTGCCCATCTGTCGAGGTCCCTTGATAGTGATGGTCACCCCTTGCCGCTGAATCGTTTCGTTGGCAATTTTGTCAAAAGAGCGAGCAATATAAAACTGAGACTCGGGAGCCATCGTCCCTTCTGGAAGTTCTAAAAGGGCCGTACTTTTGCTTTGTGACATGGGCTGAGCGTAGGGCGCAGGACGAGGAATCGCGGCGGGCTTGGATCTTAAAATTTCTGCTTTGCGCTGAGGGGTGGCGATGGAGAGATGCTCTCCGACTAAGGCTTTTTGCAATTCGGTCAGTAAGCTGTTGGTGTCTTCGGGCCCTTCCCAAAAGGCCCAGTTGATCGGGTCGAGATAGGCGCTTAGGGGATACTGAAAGGGCTCTCGGTAAGCTAGCCGTACGGGCAAAATGACGGGCCGCCCGCCGTTTTCGCGGGCCATTTCGTGGGCGAGCGATAGCTCTAGCTGAACCATCTCACTCCCCACCGATTTGTCAGAAAGCAACACAATTAAGGCGTCTGCCTGCTGGATCTCGTTTTTTATCCGCTCGGCCCAAGGCGTGCCCACCAGCATGTTTTGGTCAATAAAGGCATCGTGGTGCGATCTCAAACTCTCAAAAATCTGTAGCGCGATCGGCTCATCTGGCTCCACATCCCGCTTGTAGCTGATAACCACCCGGGCACGCTTCACCGGCTGAGCGATTGCTGCGGGTACGGGTTGTGAAATTGGAACCGGATTTTGCGAAGGAAAATGAGGCATGGCCACTTCTCCTTTTCGCTTTAGCACCGGGATGTGCGCCTGCGCAGTGCCATGCAGCTCCAGCGAATTGCGCCCGAGCTTGTAGGCAAAGTCGACATCTTTCCCCGCGCCCAACCCTCGGTAAAATCCTTCCGCAAAGCGAATAGCTGCAGTATCTCCGACCGGCTGAACCATCCCAATCACCGCGTCGACATGCTGGGCAATGGCATCTGCCTGAGGCTCAGAGTAGCAAGCATTCAAAACAACACATTCGACCTGCGTGGCAAACAGCTCAAACAGATTGGCCAACGCTTCAGCGCTCACCAGCTGATTGGTTCCATCGTTAGCTTCAAAGACGAGTCCTTGAGGCCCTTCTCCATGACCGCAAAAATGAACGATTTCTGGGTTGTAATCCAAGAGGGCTTGCTGAATATCGCTAGGACGTGTTGCAGGCTGCGTTTTGATCTCGAACTGCTCCCGCTGCTTGGCCCGGCGCAAGACGTCGTCGATTTCCCTCACCTCTTCATCTAAGCGCAAGCGCTGAGTACTCCTAGGGTTAGACGCTAAGATCAGAATTCGACGCATAGTGAACAGGCCAAATGTGCTGTATCACTTTAGGGCGAAAATAAATCTTTTCCGTCAGAAACACGCCAAATCAAAAAAACGTAATTAAATCTGAACGTTTAGATAAACCTACGGCAAAGCTGAAGACGTACGAGTGAAAAAAGATACTTTTTACAGAGATAAGCACCTATGAAAAAGTAGAAATGCTCACTGATTTTTGAAGGCATTTACACATAACTTATCTTTCTTATTGCAGCGTCTCTTAGTGGTTCTTTAGAGCGCCGCTCTACAGCTGCTAACCTATGCCATCTGTCTTTTAATGAGCTGTTGGAATACGCCGGGTTGGGCGGCGAGTTCGTCGAAGTTGCCTTGCTGAACGACGCGGCCTGACTTGATGACGTAGATGCGGTCGGCGTTGCGGATGGTGCTGAGGCGGTGGGCAACCACGACGCGGGTGACGTTGAGGGTGTCTAGGCTTTCGCTGACGATGGCTTGGGTTTTGTTATCTAGGGCGCTGGTGGCTTCGTCTAGTAAGAGAATGTTGGGATTGAGGGCGAGGGCACGGGCGATCATTAGGCGCTGGCGCTGGCCGCCGGAGAGGTTGCCGCCGCCTTCGCTGATCACGGTGTGCATTTCCATGGGGAAGCTGCGAATATCGTCGGCAAAGCCTGCCATTTCGGCGGCGTGCCAGGCATCGTCTAGGGTGATGAGGGCACCGCCGGAGATATTTTCAAACAGGGAGCCTGCGTTGATGCGGCCATTTTGTAGCACGACGCCGAGCTGACGACGGATGGCGGTAATGTCTAGGCCGCAGACGTCTTGATGGTCGTAGTACACGGTGCCAGATTGTGGCGTTTCGAAGCCTAGCAGCAGGCGCAATACGGTTGATTTGCCGGAGCCGGAGGGGCCGACGAGGGCGATGAATTCACCGGGATGGATCTCTATGGTGACGTCGTTGAGGATGAGGGGGCCGTCTTCGCGGTAGCGGAAGGTGACGTGGTCTATGCAGATGCGACCGGTGAGTTTGCCGGGGTCGGCTTTTTGGCTGTCGGTTTCGGGGGTGGCGGCAAGGATGGGCTGCGATCGCATCCACAAAGGCACCACTTCCAACACTTCTATGACAGTGCGGCTGAGGCTAGTTGCCCCACTGATAAAGATGGCAAAAGCCGCGCTAAAAGCCAGAAAGGTGCCGCTGGAGAGCCCGCCCGCCCCAGAGGGATCTACCAAGCTGGTAGCTAGCCCAAAGAGACCGATGGCCGTCAGGGTGGGCATGGCTGTATTAAAGACGCTGACGGCATCTTCCAACCGCTGGGTGCTGAGATCGAGGCGCAGCTGTTGTTGATACTTTTGGCCCCACTGGGCAAAGGCCCTGGGCTCTGCGCCCGCAATTCTCAGCTTAGAGACACCGTTAATTAGCTGCACCATCAGCCCGTAAAGCTCGCCGTCGAGCTCTAGCAGGGGGCGCTGCTTTTTGAGCAGGAAAGCGCCCGAGATGATGGTGACGCTCATGACGAGCAGAGCGACGAACAGGCCGAGGATGGCAAGCCTGGCACTGTAGTAAAACAGTAGGCCCAGATTTAGCAGGGCAAAGGCACCGGAAAGCAGAGCGTCGAGGGCGGTGCCGCTAAGCTTGCGGCGAATGGCGTTAATGCTAGAAACGCGCGCTTGAAGATCGCCGGTGGCATAGTCTCGGAAAAAGGACGGGTGCAGCTTTAGCAGGCGGTCCCAAACGGCGGCTTGGAGGTTGACATCGGAGCTGGTTTCGAGGCGCATGGCGGCGATCGCCTGTGCAAACTGAAAGCAGGTACGGCCAAAGGCCACCGCGAGTAAGACAAGCCCCAGCTGAATCAGCAGGCTCTGGCTACCGTAGGGAATCGCATCGTCGATCAGTACGGCGGTGGCCTGGGGGATGGCCATGCCCAGCAGGCTCATGCCAACACCGGTCGCCAAGATCATCCAGAGATCTCTTTTGTGACCGTAGAAGGCAAACTGCAACAGTTTTAGAGCGTTTAGCTTTCCTTCTGGAAGTGGCCGGTAAAAGACGAAGGCCTGGGGGTCGAGCTGGTTGGCAACGGCTTCGGTAACGGGCTTTTTGTTGAGGGTGATGGGGTTGAGCAGTTCGTAGTGGCTGTTGTTGACCGGGAGTAGGGCCATGGGGCTGTGGTCTTCGCGGGTGTAGACCATCATGGGGCCGCTGTCTTGGTGCCACCAGGGGCCGCGTAGCAAGATTTTGCGGAGGCGTAGCTGGGAGGCGCGGGCGATCGCTTCGAGGGGTTCCTTAACCTGTTGGAGATTTTCAGAATCGTTGGGTGGGGAGATGGTGACGCCCAGAGCATGGCCGACTGCGCCTGCGGCCACTAGCAGGGGCGTTTTGGCGGAGAGATAGCTATCGTCTTCGGGCTGTAGGAGAGAGGCCAGGCCGGTGAGGGTCTTTTGAGCTGTGTTTTGGTTGAGCTGTTGCTTTTGTTGAAACTGTTGGAGATCGGTTTTGTCTTGCGCGGTGAGAATATCTTCTACGACCTGAAGGGCGTATTGGTGAAATAGGGAGATGCCTGAAAGGATTGCTTCTGTTGGACTTGTTTTTCCTGAAGAGATCTTTTCAAAAGAGTTCTCTCCTGAAAAAATCTCTTCAGGAGAGATGACTTCCATCTCAAGGTCACTGCTTGCCTGCAGCCAGCTGCCCGTACCCATGGGAAATAGGCCCTGATCGGGTGTCAGCGGTGCGTCGGCTCTTCCCAGCCAGCGGGCCTGCCCATTCTGAAGAGAAATCCAGCTCATTTGCGCTTTGGGCTGATAGCCTTCTGCCTGCCGAAGCGAGATGTAGTGGGCGGGGTCTGGGTCTATGGAGATGAGGGGAAGGGGGAAGCCTTCGATATGGCTGAAGTGGTCAAACCAGGTGGAGAGTTTGGGTGCGATCGCTCGCAGGTCGCCCTGGCATGTGCTCTGGAATGGCAGCGTAGCTAGGGTGGTGGGTTCGAAGGCGATCGCCACTAAGCCGTAGGTCGCAGGGCGGCAGCCTAGCATGGGCTCGCCAGCTTGCACGGTAAACAGGTAGCGCCTTGGGCCGGTCGGTTCACCTGCCTGCCAAGTGACGGCAAAGATACCCACTGAGCCCGACTCGATTTGCCACATCTGATCGGGCTTTTCGAGTCGAAACATTTCGTTCCCGAGGAGACTTCTCTTGGAGCGTGTAGCGGTTGTGGGTTGGGTGGTGGAAATCATTGTTCTCCTCGCTGACCGGTCAACGGTGGTATCTTCTTCTGTGTTTCTTTGGGGCTGTGTGTCTAGAGTGCCGTGCCAGATTGTTTGATCAAATTGGCGTAGTGGCCCGGTTGTCGCCAGAGTGCTTCGTGGGTGCCTCTTTGAACTACTTGACCGCGCTCTAGCACAATAATTTCGTCGGCATCGCGAATGGTGCTGAGTCGGTGGGCGACGATCAGGCAGGTGCAGCCGCGTCGTCGCAGGTTGAGATCGATGATTTTTTCGGTTTCAGAATCGAGGGCACTGGTGGCTTCATCCATGATGAGGATAGCGGGATTGCTGACGAGGGCGCGGGCAATTTCGAGTCGCTGCCGCTGCCCGCCGCTGAGGTTTTGGCCACCTTCGATCAGCTGCGCGTCGTAGCCGTAGGGCATGGCCAATATGGCTTCTTCGATTTCAGCATCTTGGCAGGCCTGGCGTAGGCGAGCCTCTGGAATCGTGCTGTCCCATAGGGTGAGATTGTCACGCACCGTGCCCGCAAAGAGTAATATCTCTTGTTCTACCATCGCAATAGAGTTGGTGATAACGTCTCTGGGAATCTCGTGACTGGGCATCCCATCGAAGTAAATTTCACCCTCTGAGGCTTGGTAAAGTCCGGCAATGACTTTGACTAGGGTTGATTTGCCAGAGCCGCTGCCGCCGACGAAGGCAATCCGCTGTCCGGGTTTAATAGAGAGATTGAAGTCGGAGATAAGGGGGGCATCGAGTGGGCTGTAGCCAAAGGAGAGATGCTTAATGTCGATTGCGCCAGAGAGTTTATAGGTGGTTGAGTAGGTGGTTGAATTGTTGTTTGTGGAGTCGGCTTTCTTGAAGACGGTGTCGACTTCATTTTCTAGCACGTCGTCTAGACGTTCGAGGCTACCTTGCAGCACTTGCAGGGTGTTGGCAAAACCGACTAGGTTTCTCACCGGGCCTTGAAAGCTCTGCATGAGTAGCTGAAAGGCGATCAGCATACCAATCGACAGTGAGCCGTGAATCACGCGCCAGCCGCCGATGATCAGCAGAGCGAGGGTGGTGAGGGTGGTGAGCAGGGCGGGGAGGAGGCTGAGGACGCGGTTGGTGAGGCCTAGCTCCTGCTGGGCATTGGTGGCTTTGGTATAGTAGCCTGCCCAGCGGGCAAAAAAGTCAGATTCGATGCCGGAAGCTTTGAGGGTTTCGATGCTTTGCAAGCCTGCAATGCTGACGCCGGAGGCTTTGCCGTATTCTTGAGCAAGGCGGCGGTTGGCATCGGTGCGGCTGCGTGACACCCACTGCAGGGTGATGACGTTGATCGCTGCAAAGCTGACGACAATCAGGGTGAGCGGAATGTCGTATTGGAGCATGGCGATCGCATAGAACACAATCATCACCATGCTGATGGCGGTGGTGGTGAGCCGACCGGAGAGCACGCTGGCGACGCCGTCGTTGAGGTCGATGCGATCGCTGATCTCTCCGGCAAAGCGTTGGGCATAGAAGCCTACGGGCAGGCGCAATACGTGCCACACAAAGCGGCTGGTCATGGCGACTGAGAGCTTGATTTTGAGCGATCGCAGGTACCGCAGCTGTAGACTGGTGAGCAGGGCCTGCACCACCACGGTAATGCCCATGCCCAAAAGCACATAGGGTAGCCAGTCTAGGCGCTTGGCCAGCAAAACATTATCGATAAAAATTCGGCTAAAGGCGGGAATCGCCAGGGTTGGCAGCACGAGTAAAAAGCCCGCCACCGTGCAAAAAGCAAGCGCTCCGAGCGAGCCGCCCAGTCGGTGCTTGAGCCCGTTGATGGCGCTGGGTAGGGTGCCGCCTTTTTTGAAGGTTTCGCCCGGTTCAAAGGTGAGGGCAATACCGGTGTAGCCTTCGTCAAAGTCGTTCGGTGTGATTTTGCGAGGACCCAAGGCCGGATCGTTTAGCCGGACGAAGCGATCATTGATTTCATCGACGACCAGAAAGTGATTGAAATTCCAGAAGACAATAAAGGGCGGCGGCAGCTGCTTGAGCGCTTCGATGCTTTTTTTGAAACCTTTGCTCACCAGGCCATAGTTGCGAGCGGCCTTGAGCACATTGGCTGCCGTCACGCCATCACGGGAGACGCCGCAGGCCTGCCGCAGCTCTGCCAAAGGAACAAATCTGCCGTAATAGCCGAGGATCATGCTCAGTGCGGCCGCGCCACACTCGACGGCTTCCATTTGGAGAACGGTTGGGGTTTTTGCTTTTGCCATATCGTTTACCAAAAGGACCTGAGACTTCGGCGGTCAAACACAGTACATAGTTTGTTTTAATGACATTCTTTATGATTTGAACCCGTTACTTTTGAACTCGTTACTTTTGAACTCGTTACTACAACAGTGCTGGTGAAAGGGGCTGGTGAGGGGCATGGGTTGCGGACCCACCCCGTCGCTACGCGCCACCCCTCCAGAGGGGATTCTTTCCTGGCTGTGCGGCTGTCAGGTGCAGGCCCCGATCACCTTTGGCATCCTTACCGAGAGTAGATCCCCTCTGGAG
>JBCBFY010000131.1:0-13066 GCA_038527325.1 Cyanobacteria bacterium J06614_10 | reverse complement strand
ACACTCAAAACGACTGATAATGTTGCGATCGCACTCACCATCACCAACACCCTCGGCTCCATCGGCGACCCCCGCGCGATCAACGTGCTCAAAGACATCATTGCTGATGACACGGTCGATAGCTACATCAGAGAAACTGCAGAAAGCGCCCTACCCCGACTAGAGCAAATGATTAGCCTAGGCAGTACCAAAGGCAGTACGCGCGACAGCGAATAAAGAACAATTTTCAACAAGGCCTGCGCGATATTCCAAACAGACCGGAACAAATACCAGTGATGCGCACTAACTAAGTCGTACGACAACTGAGTCGATGGCTGTCTCTTCCACAAGCCGGGCTAAAATAGGAAAATCGTACTGAAATCGGGAGTTTCGAGCTATGACCGTTCGCCAGAGACGATACAGTAAAGAGGAAATTGCTCAACGTGGACAAGAGCTCTATGAAGGGGGCATTCGGCAACAAGTCGAAACTGGCATCGTACTGTGTACCATTTCGGGTCGCGAAGCCTAAGGGAAAGTAAATGATTTACGGAGTTGTCAATGTGCGCCGAGAAGCGACGCTTCCTCTAGTAATTGGCAACTCATCTGGACAACGGCAAGTTATCGACACTGTAATAGACACAGGATTCGATGGCTTTCTTTCATTGCCATCGGCAGTCATCTCTCGACTTAGATTACCTTGGACAATCTCTAATCCGGCAACGCTAGGCGATGGCAGCGAAATCATAAAAATTGATGCGTTGTGAGATTCATAACAGCAACCGATAACATGGCCTATCCAGCCGGTTACTCCCAACCGTCTTCTTCCTCTTCTTGCTTTCTTTGTAACTGCGTAATCGCTAGCTTGAGCACCGGCTGAAGCGTGTCGTCAGCTTCTGTGTCAAGGACATTTTGCAAAGGCGCGATCGCACTCACATCACCAATTTTCATCATGGCCATTGCCGCCGTCTTGCGCACATCGACTGATTTGTCAGTCAGTACGGTCGTCAGATGGGGCACCACGGTTGCATCGTTCAGCTTACCCAACGCCGCTGCCGCCTCAGAGCGCACCATGGCAGACGGGTCACTCAGTCCGCTAAGGATCATCGCTAACGCTTGCTGGTCTTCGTTTTCTTGCACTAGAGTGGTCAGCGCGCCGATGACTGCGCTCCGCACTTCCGGCTGGTCAGAGTCAACGGCCTGATAGAGATAGTTTGCACCCGCCGTGCCGACAAAAGAGAGCCCCCAAGTCGCTAGGCCCTTCGCTGTATCTGTGTAGTCATCAGAAGCGACAATATCAAGCAAAACGGGCGCTGCCGCTTCGCCCATCACCGCCAGCGCACCGACGACCGAGCCCTGCACCACCGTATCGTCGTCGTGTAGCAAGGAGTGCACCAGCGTTGGAATGGTCGTTTGGTCTGCGATGAGTGTCATGGTCTTTGCGCAGGCCCTGCGGACGGTCGGATTCTGATGGTGGGCGAGTCCTTTTATCAGGGCAGGCGTCGCAGGTTTGCCAATCTCGCCGAGCAGCTCAGCAAACCCCAGGCGCACCATGCCACGCGTATCGTTAAATCCTTCCACTAGCTGCGTAATCAGCTGTTGATCGTTCGCATCGAAGCGGCCTTCAGCCACCTGTGCCTTCGTAGACCACAAAAGCTCATCGACCTCTGGCTGGGACATCGGTTGAGACAGGGAAGGGGAGGTCTGGATATCTGCCATGCTTTATCGAAATGAACGGGGCTAACTAGATGCTACGACATTGTTAAGCAAGAGTTAAGCGCAGCGCCATGGTCCTTCAAATTTGCCTCTATCGAGCCACCGTCGTACAACCTCTTCGTTACCTTTCTGTTGCCTCTATCCTGCTTTTGCGCTGTGACACGATCTAATGCAATCCTATGGAATAGCAATGAAATAGTAAACGGCTTTTGCAACTCCGCTTCTACAGCAAACTTAGGACGACATGGATAATCGGTTTTCTGGTCTGTTTAATCTTACGGAAGCGCAGGCGATTGAGATTTTGGATGGGCCTGCTAACGACTCCGATGAGGCGTCTAGTCGCTACATTGCTGCTTCGCACCTGGTGAACTTTAATACTGAGGGTGCAATCGCAGCCCTCTTGCGCGCCGTAGATAATGACGCACCCGACCTAGACAATCGCATTGTCCGCCGTAAAGCCGTAGAAAGCTTAGGCCGCCTAAAGGTAAAAGCCGCGCTGCCCATTCTCAAAAGCTGCCTAGACGACGAAGACAACTACCTGGTAGAAAATACGGCTTGGGCCCTAGGAGAAATTGGCACTGACAATGCCACCACCCTAGAAAAGCTCGCTCAGCAGCTAGAGCGCCCTGGCCAAAGCTACCGCACCATCATTCACACGCTGGCCAACCTAGGCTATGTGCCAGCCGCTGAGCGGATTGAAAAATTTGTCACGAGCGATAGCGCGCCCATCGCTAGCGCAGCCCGCGCGGCGCTATATCAGCTCAAGGGTGATGCCCAGCAAATGCAGCCCGTGCTCGAATTTTTACAGAGTACCAATGTCAACGCGCGGCGCGGCAGCATTCAAGACCTGATTGATGCCCGGTATTTCAAAGCCATTCCGAACATTTCGCAGTGCCCAGTGTCGATGGTGTTCCGCCTACGGGCCATTCGGTCATTGCTGCAGGCCGGGATGGCAGCAGGTGAGCTAACCTTTACCCAAGCGCAGCCCTGGCTAGAAAAAACGCTTAGGGACCATCCTGACACGGTGGCTTTGGTACATGAATATGCATCACCGCTAGAGATTGGGCTGCTGGTGCAAGAGCTGTACGGTACAGACTTTGGACGCTGCTATCTGGCGAGCCAAGCCATCTTAAGCCAGCACGCCGACCAGCCAGAGATGGCGATCGCAACCCTCCTCCAGAGCTACGAGTCAGCAGGCTACAACGACTACGGCGCCCATTATCACATCATGAGACTGTTTGGCTGGCTAAAGGCGACCAAGGCTTACGATCTATTGGTGGAGGCACTGCACAACCGATCGCCACAGTTTCAAAAATCTCGGGTGGCCGCTGCGATCGCCCTTGGAGAACTCGGCCAGCCAGCCGCTATTGATGAACTCAAATCAGCATTGGATGTGCCCATTTGGGACCTGCAGTATGCTGCCATCATGGCGCTTCTCAGCTTGGGCGTACCACCTGCAGAAATCAGCCCAGAAGTGGATGACTGGCTAGTCCAAGAAAAGCTGAAATCCCTGTAGTTCTCTATCTATCGTTTTTTCTGTACTTTTTCTGTCGTTTCTGTAGGGGCAAGCTGCCATGTCAGCACTGACAACTTTCCATCAGTTTTTTGATAGCTGCGTCGGACATTGGGATTCTGAGCGCACCTACCACTACCTGAGTGAATCAGACATTGAGCGATCGCACACTGACTTCCGCGTCGATCCGCTCACGCCTGAAAAAAAAGTAAAGGTTCTCGCAGACAACGCCTTCGACACCGTTGAGCGAATGGACATCTGCCCAGGCTTTCATCTGGTTTTTCACACCGTTTCTGAAACCGGCGCGGTCAAAGATCAGTCCCTCAATCTGGCCTTCGTGCCAAACGCTGAAACGGTAGACAATGAGCATATTTTGGAAGGTGCCTATCTGCGCGATCGCGCCTACGAAGAAGATCGGCCCATCATCTCCGACTTCCACTTCGACGCCCGCACCCGCGAGCTACTGATGACCACGCGCTACACCCGCATCGTCTCAGTCGACTCCATCACCCTGATCAACCCGCAGATGCGCATCCGCCGCATTTTCAACTACTTTCGTCCACCAGAGGGCCAACCCCTCGACAAGCTGGCCCTCGTTGGATTCGGCGTAGAACAGAAGCGCTAAGTACTGGACTAAGCGTCAAAACTAGAAGCTAAAGCTAGCCCGCACCGCCCCGTAGAAGTTGCTATCGTCACCCACATCCGAATCGTTGTCGGTGTAGATCACAGCGGGTGTCACCGTAAAGAATTCATTTACATCCAGCTTGTAGTAAGCCTCTACCAGCAGCGGGTCGCGGCCCATAGCTGGAGAGACACCGCCGTAGATACCCAGCTCATTGGTCTCACCAAATAGCCCTGGGAAAGAAACGCCCCCAGTGTAAGAATCCAAATTGCCATCCACACCGTCGGCTGGGGTATGAGCATAGTGACCCGACACCACAAATCGACCAAAATCGAGACTGAGTAAGCCTGCAATTGTATACTCAGGCGCCACGCTTGAGCGCAGCGGGTCGGCAGCCGTACCACCTGTAAAATCGGTGCTCTGGTCGCCATCTAAATAGACCACAGCCGCATCGATGAGACCGTCGGTCAGGAGGTTCAGCTGGGCCATGTAGCTGTAATCATTGAAGATGCCGCGGTCGGGTAAGTTCTCATTACTGGCATCGGTGTGATACGCCAAATCGAGCACTAGGCTATCTGTGATGTTCACATTGACCGCCGCACTCAGGTCACCCCCCGGATAGAGGAAATAGAACTCTGGATAGCCCGCCGCTGCGACTGCGTAGTCGCCAAACGGCAGGATGGTGCTGGTCGCCAAGTCGCCAGGCGTTAACCCGTGGGCCGAGATGGTGCCATAGAAGCGATCGCCCACCGGAAAGCTATAGGTCACCTCATCGAGTGCGACGTTGTCTTCGTCTTGAAAGGTGACATAGTTCAAGCCAAATTCACTATTTTCTAGCGTGCCAGTCGAGTCGGTAGCAGACAAGCTGATCACCAAGCTATCTTCACCAGTAAAGCTCGTATTCAGATTCAGCAGCGACCAATATTCAAACGTCGCATCGGCCTCTTCGCCGCCCACCACTTTGTCTAGCGCATTCGGCGCCGCCTGTGGGTCTTGAGAGACGACGCTATCGGCAACAGCCGTAGTGTCGCCAAACGGAATAATCAAGTGCGTATCCAACGTGCCGCTCAGCGTCGTCGTCGTTGAAAACTGATTGGCTTCAAGCTCTGCTAGGTCGCTCTCTAGCGTGTCTACCCGCCCTCTCAGGGTAGCCAGCTCAGCGGCGAACTCTTCTTCTAGCCGTCTGACCGAGGAGAAGTCGGGCATGGACTGCGCCTGTAGCACCACGTCCAAGCAGGCATTTAGGCCAGCCGCAAACTCATATCGAGTCATAGCGCGGTTACCCCGAAAGGTGCGGTCAGGATAGCCCTCTAAGCAGCCGTATTCCTCTACCAGTCGCTGCAACGCAGTAAATGCCCAGTCACCAGGCTGCACGTCAGAAAGTTCCGAAACGCTTGTTACCTGAGCGAGCTGAGTCGGCGGCGCTAACTCCAAAACGTCTGGAGTGACAATCGTTGAAGCGGAGGCCTTCACAGCTGGGTTCAGAGCAGCCCCTGCAATAGCTGAGCAGACTAGCAGCGATTTTCCGAAACGCGTTTTCCGTTTTTCCATAATTTAGTGACTAAGCTCCTCATTTCTCTCCTTAAGGTGCCCAGTTCTAGCCCACATATCTAATTTGTTCGTTACTTCAGCAGACGCGCTAAGTCATCTATCCCTGACTCGCTGCAGCAGCCCTCAACAGACGCGGACAAAATTACGGCCCAAAGTTGAGACTTCTTATGTAATAATTGGAGACTGCATTGGCACAACTTCTGAAAGAACTACACAAAGAACCATGGCAAAAGGCGTCCGTCTCGTAATCACTCTCGAATGCACCGAGTGTCGTAGCAACCCCGACAAGCGATCCAATGGGGTCTCTCGCTACACCACCCAAAAGAATCGCCGTAACACGACGGCCCGCCTAGAGCTCAAAAAGTTCTGCACTCACTGCAATAAGCACACAAACCACAAAGAGATTAAGTAGACCCAGCTGAACAAGCACCCTAGCAAATATCCCTACGCAGATATTCAGCAGGTTTTTCACAGCAGATAGCTACGAATCATTCTTTCCAAACGATTACCGAACTAATCCCAGAAGCATTACAGAAGACCTATGGCTTACTTCCGTCGTCGCGTTTCCCCCATCAAACCGGGCGAAAAAATCGACTATAAAGATGTAGACTTGCTGCGCAAGTTCGTCACTGAGCGAGGCAAGATTTTGCCCCGCCGCATTACCGGGCTTACGTCCAAGCAGCAGCGCGACCTTACCAAAGCAATCAAAAGAGCGCGCGTCGTTGCCCTTTTGCCGTATGTAAACGAAGACGGCTAGCCAGACCAAGATTTGTGTAGGTCAAAACAAATAAATATCAAGCTATCGGCGTTTGGCAGAAGCATTTTTCTTTTGTCTGTTACTTTAACGAGTAAGCGCAGATAGCTTTTTTTTGTTATCAGCTCTGTTATCGGCTTAGGGCGCGCTCACCCAGGGCAGATCTGGATACAGGTCATCGGACGTAGGTTGAAATAAGCATCGGTGGAAAAAGGTACGCTCGTAGAATTTAAGCTGAAAGGATCGCCCCATCTGGCGATCGCAGACCGCCCCGAAGGCAAAAAAAACTGGGTCCTAGTCGACCAGCGAGGCCAGTCGCACACCATCCACCCTCGCCAAGTAACTTACCAAATCCCCAGAGCCACCTACGAAGCTGCTGAGCTAGAGGGGTTTATCTCAGAGGCAGAAAACTACATCGACCCCGACAATTTAGAAGTTGCCTGGGAGCTCCTCACCGAGCTAGAAGAAGCCGCAACGCCTGAATCCTTAGCCCAGCTGCTGTTCTCAGACCAGCGCCCGCCGCTGTGCTACGCGGCCCACCGTCTGCTGAGCGAAGACAAAATATTTTTTAAGCAAAAGGGCGATCGCTACGAACCTCGCCCCGCTAGCCAAGTAGAAGAACTACAGCACAAAATCGCCCGCGAAGCCGCCCGTGAAGAAGAGCGAGCCGGATTCTTTGGTCGGGCCAGAGCCATTCTGGCTGGCGATTCGGCTGGCGACAGTGCCAACTGGGAGAAGAGCGATCGCCCCCGGCTAGAGCTGCTCGAACGGTACGCACTTTTGGGTGATGAGTCGACCCAAAAAGCGGCTGCCCAAGAGATTTTGACCACCCTAGGCCAAGACAAATCCCCCCAAGCAGCCTTTGACACCCTCGTCGCCCTTGGCATTTGGGAGCAGCACGAAAACCTGGCCCTGCGCCGTCGCCAAATTCCCACCCAGTTCCCAGCGGAAGTCACCGAAAAGGTAGCCGAAATCATTGCCTCTCCCCCCATAGAAACGGGCACTGAGCGCATCGACCTTACCCACCTCAAGCTCTACACCATCGACGATGAGAGCACCCGCGAAATTGACGACGGCCTCAGCTGCGAAACCCTAGACGACGGTCGCCACCGGCTCTGGATCCACATCGCCGACCCCACCCGCTGGATTACCCTCAACGATCTGCTCGATACAGAAGCTCGTAGGCGCTGCACAACGGTCTATTTGCCCACCGGCACCATCCCTATGTTTCCGTTCGAGCTGGCCACAGGACCCATGAGCCTCGTGCAGGGCCAAGTGTGCAATGCGCTGAGCTTTGGTGTCATCCTGGCAGAAGATGGCAGCATTGAGTCTTACAGCATTCAGCCTAGCCAGGTGAAGCCTACCTACCGGCTCACCTACGAAGATGCTGATGAAATGGTAG
Organism: Cyanobacteria bacterium J06614_10; assembly: GCA_038527325.1. Taxonomy (GTDB): domain Bacteria; phylum Cyanobacteriota; class Cyanobacteriia; order Phormidesmidales; family Phormidesmidaceae; genus Phormidesmis. The sequence continues at coordinate 5,532 of JBCBFY010000131.1, read as the reverse complement.
AGCTAGGGGTACAGGCAGAAGGAGAATTGCTGGCGATCGCACAACATGCCAAGCAGCGCCTCGCCTGGCGCAAAGCCCAAGGCGCCATCAATATCCAACTGCCCGAGTCTTCCATCAAAGTCACCAATGACACCATCACCATCGACATGCTGACAGCCTCCAACGCCAGAGACATGGTTGCTGAGATGATGATTCTCACCGGAGAAGTCGCCGCCCGCTACGGCGAAGACCACGATCTGCCGCTGCCCTATCGCAGCCAGCCCCAGCCCGAACTCCCCCCCGAAGAAGAACTCATGCAGCTCGAAGCTGGCTGGGTACGCGACTCTGCCATTCGCCGCTGCATGACCCGCAGCGAAATGAGCATCACCCCAGCTCGCCACGCTACTCTCGGACTAGATCGCTACTGCCAAGTCACCTCCCCCATCCGTCGCTACACCGACCTTATGGGTCACTTCCAGCTCAAGGCCCACATTCGCGGCGAAGCGCTCCCCTTTACCCCCCTCGAAATGCCTGACATCATCGCCAGCGTCTCCAACGCCGCCTACGAAGCCGTCATGGTAGAACGCCAAACCAAAAAGTACTGGGCCATCGAATACCTCAGAAGGGAAGATGAAGCCAACCCTGGCAAACCGTGGGAGGTGATCATGGTTCGCTGGCTCAGAGAACACGAAAGCCTGGGTCTAATTATTTTTGAAGATCTCGGTTTAGAATTTGTCATGCGATTCGACCGGGCCATTGAAGTCGGAGAACGGCTCACCATCCGTCTCAGCTACGCCGACCCCCGCCAAGAAATGGTGAGATTCAAAGAAGTTATCACCAAAGTAGAACACCAAGACAATCCAGTTGAAGCAGCTGACGCAGAGATTGAAACAGAGGAAGATAGTGAGAAAGAAGTTTCCGACCCTGCATCCCTTGAAGCAAAAAGTTAGTTGGCATGAGCTACCTAGCACGAGCCACAGGCAACCTACAGAAACAGCTTGTAAGACACGTTGAACAGTTCGCCTAGCTTGCGCGCCTGAGCTTTACTAATCTCGCGCTTTCCATTCACAATCTCAGACACTACGCCACTAGAGCCGATAATGCCAACAAGGCTAGATTGCTTGAGTTCACTAGAGTCCATTAGGTGGTGAAGAACTTCTAACGGACTCGAATGCGGAAATGTTACTGTCTGGGCTTCATAGTCTTGAACGAGCACTAACAACAGTTCAAGAAGATGGCCCTCCTGCTCCGAGATGCCATCATCCTCTTCTCTCTCAAGTAAATTTTCGAGCAGAGCTACAAATTTTTTGTATGCTTTCTCTGTCGTAATTTTTTTCGGCTCAACGCTCTGCAAGAGTTGTCCATAGCTATCGTCAGAGAGACCACTATCTGAAACTGAAAATCTAGTCATTGTTCGTCTGTCTTCAGAAATATTCATCCATAAATTTGCCTACTTCGCACGACCGAATTTGTTTTTCCAGAGGCCTTTGTCGTACTCAGCATGCGACAGAATAGCTTTGTAATAAACTACCTGCCGCTTGAAGTTAATGCCGACAATCAACCTGAAGTCTTTGATGTTGAATACGTAGAGCTTTCCAACCTGACTGGCGCTATTGTAGGTACGTCTTACATCTACAAAGGTTCTCCATACTGTCTCTCTCGACTCAACGACAGACAACCAAGTCAACGCTGTTTTGCTAATGCCTGAAGGGACATTTTCCAAGTCCCGCTCCAGATTCTTCTTTTTTATAAACCTCATCTATGACTAAATTAATTTTAGGAAGCAGATTTATGTGGCTTTGTTGCCCTTACCTAACACCATTAAGTAAACAGAATTAACCTCAATATGTCATCTACAGAATACCTACTCTCAATGGGCTTTTTACAGAATACTCTCAAAATGAGAGCACGTCAATCAACTCACCGAAGTCATGGTGAGCTGTCCAGCGTTATTGAGCGACTATTTAGGTTTTGAAGCGGCCTATTGTTGTGCTTTAGGAGTGTTTGGTATTCAGATAGCTGGTCGGGCGGGAGGGCGACAGGTTCGCTCATGATTAGCCAGGTGACAGATTCTGAGCAGGGCGGGGTGGTGAGTGAGCCTTGGTAGCGGTAGGTGGTTGTTTGGGTAGGAAGTAGCGATCGCACATTCACCCTCTTGCCTGTCCGCACCTTCTCACCTACCGCCCTTGGCAAGTGCGCACTCAGCAAGTCATAGCCCATCGAGCCATCGCCTTTTTGCCTAGCCTCCTCCTCCTCAGCCTGCAGCATCACGGCCACCACCGCTAGCTCACCCACATCGTTTTGGTGCACTAGGTGCAGCTCCGCCGCTTGAGGCTGTCCCTCAATAGTGTGTTCGCTAGGGCTGTGAAAATGAAACTGCAGCAAATCGTACTGCTTGCCAGCCAGCAGGATGTAGCTACCCGGCGCGTAGGGCACCTGCACCGTGTGGCCATTGTTCAACAGATTGAGCGGTGCCGGAGAGTAGTGAAATTCAGGATTGACGAGGTCGGCAGCAACAGCGGCAGTCAGGTCGATGGGCGATTGGGACTGGCCTGTGGCGCAGAGGGCAAAGCGCTCGTCTAGCTCGGCCCAGTGAGTCGGCCCGGTCTCAGCCTGATAGCTCCAGCCGAGGCCAGTAGCTGTGTCAGCACTGGCAGTTGCCGCTTTGGGGAAACCGAGGTAGCAGAGGCACGTGCAAGCAAACAGAATGAAGAAAATAGCCTTAAGCGATCGCATAAAAAAGCAAATAAAAACGAGCAGTCACGATTTCAACCCTGAAACCAGGCCAAATATACCGTGAAATATCTTTTCTCTTCACTGTAATTACCGCTAAGGCACTGTGAAAAGCTAACTGTGGGAAACTAATCAAAGACAAGCAACGCCAATAGTCATACCCCATCCAGCCCATGCCTTCTGCAAACAACCAGACGGGTATTCCCCAACCCTTTCTGCACACAACCCCGCCAGAAGCGCTTGGCAAGATTGTTCACAAATCTGTTGAAGTCGGCGATCGCACCTTCCGCATCGCCTACCCCAGCGACAACGACCGAATTCTGGACCATCCCAGCACCCAAAGTGCCTTTGCAGCCGATGAGTATCTGCCCTACTGGGCCGAAGTGTGGCCAGCCTCTCAGATGCTCGCCTGTGCCCTTGTAGACCCTAGCATCCTACAGCGGCCCCTCTCACCCAACCACGTCGCTCTCGAACTGGGCTGCGGCGTCGGGTTGCCGGGCATCGTTGCCCTGTCGCTAGGCATGCACGTCATCTTCACCGACTACGATGCCACCGCCCTCGACTTTGCCAGTCGCAATGCGATCGCCCACGACCTTCACAATTTCGAAACCCTCGCCCTCGACTGGCGCGTCCCGCCCGATCTGCAAGTTCCGCTCATCCTCGCCGCAGACGTCATCTACGAAGAGCGCAACATTCCACCGCTCATCGCCTTCATCCAGTCGGTGCTCTCTCCGGGCGGACAGTGCCTGCTTAGCGACCCAGATCGGTCTACCCGAGGCGGCTTCTGCTACGCTCTCAAGCAGGCCGCGCTCACCTACACTCGCCACCCATTCACCGTTCCCGGCCCCAGCGATCGCCCCGTTCAAGGCAGCGTTTATCGCATTCAAAGGCTGCAGTCCCGATAAGCCAAAACACATTAGTCAAAACATCACACTTGTGGCCTTCTCAACAAACGGAAAACAATAAGGGAAAACAACCAAAGCCAGATTGCCGTAAACAGGACTAGGGAAAACGTCGCTTCCATCTCTCCCACCATAAAAACTGCCGGAGATGGAATGACGCTATTTGAGCTGGTCACCAGCAAAAAAGTAGCCATGTTATTTGCCGCATGGACCCCTAGCGCCAGCTCCAAACTTTTCTCTTTGATGGTGAGCCAAGCAAGGAAAGCGCCAATCATGAAGTAGTACATCACCAAGCTTGCAACGCCTACCCAAGAATCCTGCGTAGTCACTTCCGGATTGGAAATGTGCAGCAGCATAAAGAGCAAAGACGGCAAAATCACCGCCATCCATTTGCCCAGGCGGCTTCCTATCCCCTGCAAGAGGTACCCCCGAAAGAACAACTCCTCCGTTGTCGTTTGTAAGGGCGTCAGCACGGCCACAATGGGCAAAAAGATAAAAAATTCACCCGGCCTAAAGTTCAACGAAAAATCTTCAGGGGCGAGCAGGTACGCCACCAAAATTTCTAGCACTTTCAACAAAAAGAAAACGCTAAAGCCTTGCCCAATCCGCCGCCAACTCACTCGCGTAGCAGGCGTAATCAGCGTGCGAAAGGGCCGCTCGTGAAAGAGCTTTAGCGTGCTCCAGATACCTGCAAAAAAGAAGAGAAACGCCAGATTTGCAACAACGTATATGACCGTGGGAGAAACCCCAGCGATAGGCAGCTGCCCACCGACAGCAGCATCCGGAGACAACACCTGCGTGTTGGGATTGCCGTCGACCGAGATGTAGGCAAACAGAAGGCCCATCGTGACAGCACTGCCGACAATAAAACAAAACAGTGAAGAAAAAGTACCCAGCACATACAGCCACCAGTGGTTTCTACCCTGGAAGGCAAGCCGGATATAGGCATTGGACATAAAAGCTAATCTACTGAGAGAGCGACCTACTGAAACATTATTTGTAGTATTTACGACACTCCCTGCTTCAGTATCTTATCAATTTACCGTCGCTTCGTGTGCTCAGACCACCCACTAGGCAGCCGATTTTACATAGTCTTGCAAACTCTCTAGCATGGCCTGTTCACTCGGCGCCAAAACCCCTGCGTCCGCCGCGTAGGGATTGGCAGGCATTGGCGGAGGTGCACCCTGCTCACACAAAAATTCACACACGGCCCGATGTCCATTTTTAGCGGCGAGTATCGTGGCGCTCTCACCCGTCGTATTGACCACCATCAGATTTGCCCCGTAGCCCACTAGCATCTGCACCATTTCCAGCTGACCCGCCGCCGCCGCAACCATCAAAGCGGTACGGTCAATTTGCCCTCTATCTTCTAGCTCGGCGCCGGAGGCTAGCAGTAGCTGCACCATCTCTTTATGACCCTTCGCAGCGGCGCAGTGCATGGGAATTTTGTCGTAGCCGCTATTAACCTTGGCACCCGCCGCAATCAACAGACGGGCGACCTCAAGAAATCCCTGATTCGCAGCTGTCACCAACACCGGATCGGCGTACCAAACCATCGGGCGCAAATCGACGCCCTGCTTGAGCAGGCTTTCAACATTTTCAATGTCGTTCCCAGCAACGGCAATTTCTAGCTGCGCGTACAAAGCAGCCTTTTGCTGATGCTGGCTTTCCCTCGCCCGATTGGCAACTAGCCCATCGGTATGGGTCGCTCGGGTGTACACCATCGTCTCAATCAGATCGACACTGCCGTGAGCCGGGGCGGCTGAGGCGTCCTCCGCTCGCTCAACCAGGTAGTCATTATGAGTTGTTCCTTCAGCCGTATCTTGCCGAGCGGGCTTTTCTGCTACAGCCTCCTTTTCGAACCGTCTCTTTTCGGTGATGTGCTGGCTTACAGAGGGTTGTGCCAAAGCCCGTTGTT
>JBCBFY010000130.1:0-13520 GCA_038527325.1 Cyanobacteria bacterium J06614_10 | reverse complement strand
CAATTTTGCGTCGCTTATCCGCATCAAACAGACCAGATTCTACAGAGACAACGTCAGACATTCAACAAGTCGGCTTTGATAGGGCAAAGTGATAGGGCAAAGAAAGAGATATTTTTGTTTATGATTTTTGTTTATAACGATTAAACCGTAGGTTGCGCGGAAGTACGGAGAACTTTACTGAGGGTAGCTTACCCGGATAGGCCGTCGTTGAAATCTTAGACATTTGAGAATCCGGAGTGGGCACCTTATAGAAGAGTAGTCGGGGAATTTCCTCAGTTAGTAGAGCTGCTTTTTTGCATGTCAGAAGCCGAACTTTTTACTGAATTGGCCAACATGGTGGATGTGGATCCCTTCGCTCTCTTAGGGGTATCCGTCAGTGCCGATGAAAAACGAATTGCCAAGCGCTATCGATATGTAGCCAAGCAACTTCATCCAGATGCACTCTCAGGCGCAGCCGATTGTCGGGGCCTCACTCAGACCCTGGCAGCCCAAGTGATTGCCCGCATTGTAAATCCTTCTTACCAAAAGCTAAAACACGAAAACTCCCGGCAAGAAACCTTGGCCACCCTGCGCTTTCGGGTGCGGCGGCTAGTGCGCACTGAGAAGCTCGTTCCCACCTTTCCCAACGCTCAGCAGCTCGCCCTTACCCAAGAAGACGCTGTAGATGTCTTCTACGAGCAAGCCCTTAGCCACCTGGCCAAAGCCCAGTTCGGCTCCATCGACGACCTCTACACGCACTCGCTCGAAATTGGCCAGCTCAACCTGATCTATCTGCGGCGGAAGATGGCTGACCTAGTGATTCGGCCTAAGCGAGCCGGACTCATCACCAATGCCGTGACGCCCACCGTGTCGGGCAATACCATTGGCTCTGTGCGGCCTATCAGCACGGCAGATGGCCCCAGCACAGGCGCCATCCCCGCAGAAAAAGCACCCGCCACAAACTACGTGGCAAAACACACCTCCCGCGCCAAAACCTACCTAACCCAAAAGAACTACGAAATGGCGGTGCAGGAGCTGCGTGAGGCGCTCAAGCTCATGCCACAGAGCCCAGAAATACACTCCATGCTGGGCCAAGCCTACTACAAGCAAAAGCTCTCGGGTATGGCCAAAGCCCACTTTAGGCAGGCGCTCAAGCTCAAGCCAGACCACAAAGTTGCCCAAAAATATGGCAAGCTGCTGGGCCTCTCAGATGAGCCTCCCAATCAGCCTAATCAGCCGCCAGAAGCCACCAAATCTAGCAAAGCACCGGATAGCAGCGCGGGACCTGCGGCCAATGCTTCTCCTGAAGCGCCACCGACTAAGCGAGCTTGGCTAGGCAGACTGCTCAAGCGGTAGCTCAAAAAGAGTTTAGAGAACAGACTTCAGAGAACAGACTTTAGATGCGATCGCAGCCGTAATTCTACAGGTGTAGTGATATCTCACCTTGGCGATGCCTGTAGGAATTTTTACGCTGTAGAGGTAGATTTAGAAAACACGTAGGAGAAGGCACATAGGCCGCACCGCTACAGCTTCCGTAACAGCTTTTGTTGTAGCTTTTGAGGCCTAGTGTCTATCGCGAATTGGTGATAGTCATGGGAATGTTTGATTCAGACCTGGTACAGCAAGAAGCCACTCAGCTATTTCAGGACTATCAGTCGCTGATGAAGCTCGGCAGCAACTACGGCAAGTTTGATCAAAAAGGCAAAAAGATCTTCATCGATCAGATGGAATCAGTCATGGAGCGCTATCGGATTTTTATGAAGCGCTTTGAACTCTCTGAAGACTTCATGGCCAAAATGACCATGGAACAGCTAAAAACGCAGCTCGGCCAGTTTGGCACCACGCCTCAGCAGATGTTTGACCAGATGCATCAAACCCTGGAGCGCATGAAGTCCGAAATTAAAGATTAGGCTAGAGAAAGTGGATTTCTCTAGCCTTCCAAGCAATTTGCTCTTTCAATCAGCTATTACGGACGAATGAATTCGTCGGGCTTGCGGAAGTTTTCGACGGGGACATCGCGGAGAGCTTGCCGCATGAAGTTTTGCCAGACGGGGGCTGCGTAGCCACCGCCAGTGGCGCCTTTACCTAGGGGACGATAGTCGTCGTTGCCGACCCACACTGCCGTAGCCAGCTGGGGCACATAGCCTACAAACCAAACGTCGCGCTGAGAATCTGTCGTACCCGTTTTACCAGCGGCGGGGCGACCGATTTGAGCGTTGGTGGCGGTGCCCTGGGTGATTACGCCTTGGAGGACGTCTGTGAGGGCTGCGCTGGCCCAAGGGTCAAGCACAAGCTGAGGCTTGGGCGTGTTGTCTAGGATGGTATTTCCCTTGCTGTCTGTGACCTGCATGATGAGGGTGGGGTCAGAGTGCCAGCCATAGTTGGCGAAGGTCGCATAGGCACCTGCTAGCTCCATTGGCGTGAGATCTACAGCGCCCAGCGGCAAAGAAATCACTGGGTCCATGGGGCTCTTGATGCCTAGGGTCCGCGCAATTTCTACAATGCGATTGATGCCGACAGATTGCCCCAGCTTCACGGCTGGAACGTTGCGGGAGGTTTCGAGGGCCTTGCGTAGGGTGATGCTACCCATGAAGGAGCCGTCGTAGTTTCTGGGCTTGTAGTAGTTGTAGCCATCGGGGTAGGTGACGGCTGCGTCGTTGATGACGCTGTTGGGGGTGTATTTGCCAGATGCAAAGGCGGCGTAGTATACGAAGGGCTTGAAGGCCGAACCGGGCTGGCGTCTGGACTGGACTGCGCGGTTGAACTGGCTGGACTTGTGGTCGACACCGCCGACGAGGGCTTTTACAAAGTGGGTGCGCGGGTCGATAGCGACTAGCGCGATTTGGTCGGCGTAGGCACCGCTGCCAAAGAAGCGGTAGTAGCTATCTGCCACCACGTCCTCTGCGAGCTGCTGCATGTCGAGGTCGATGGTGGTTTGGATGCGCATGCCCCCTTTGGCCATGGCTTCCTGCCCGAACTGGTCGGTAAGTTCCTGCATGACGGCTTCGGTCACGTAGGGCGCCTGACTGGAGCGGAAAGAGGTGATTTCACCGAGCTGGATGGGTTGCGCTTTGGCGGCTTCGGCTTCTTCAGCGGTGATCCACTTGAGATCTTTCATCCGCTTGAGCACGATGGCCTGCCGAAGCTTGGCCTCTTCGTAGTCGAGGAAGGGGCTGAAGCTCTCGGGCGCCTGAATCAACCCGGCCATCATTGCAGATTCTGCCAGGTTGAGGTCTTTGGCAGATTTATTAAAGTAGCTTTGGGCGGCGGTTTCTACGCCATAGGTGTTGTGACCCCAGTACACCTGGTTGAGATAAAGCTCAAAGATTTCATTTTTCTCGAAGATTTGCTCGATGCGCATGGCGAGCACGACTTCGACGAGCTTTCGGCTAATGGTGCGCTCTGGGGAGAGAAAGAGGTTTTTGACCAGCTGCATGGTGACGGTGGAGCCGCCCTGCACGGTTTGCCCGGCCTGGTAGTTGGCTAGGAAGGCGCGGCCAATACCGCTGGGATTGATGCCTTTGTGGGAGTAGTAAAAGCTGTCTTCAATGGCGAGGACGGCCCGCTTCATGTCTGGGGCGATCTCGTTGAGGCTGACGACTTCGCGGTTGGCTTCGTCGTGGACGTTGTCTAGCAGGGTGCCGTTGATATCGTAGACGTAGCTGGTCTCTGAAGGGATGTAGTTTCGCAGGACCCGAACGTCTGGCAAGTTGCGGAAACTGATGGCTAGGCCAACCAACCCACCTGCAACCACAGAACTGCCCAGCATCGTCACCATTAGCAGCGTTGCCGCGCCGACCTGACCGACATCTTGGATGTAGCGTAGGGCTTTTGGCGCTCTGGGGATAGACGTTCTGCGAACACGAGGCCTTACTTTGCGAAAACTGTTTGAAGACACAGGCAGACGATATTTCCTAATCTAGGGGTTTGACGGAAGCAGATGAGTGGAAGGCGGTTTGATTGAAGGTGGTTTGGCGGTGGAGTAAAAAGCGGTAGGCCGGGCAGTTCGGTTTTATTACAGGTAAATATAGATGATTTGCGCCGATTGTCTAGGGGGTTACCGATTTTTCTCTGGCTTTTTTGACTTTTTTTCGGGGGGCTCTCTACTTTTTTTCTCTGGCTCGATTCAATTGACTTGATACAAATTTAGCTCAGGTGTCGCTAGGGTGGCGGAAGACCCCACCGATAATTGAGTTGGCGGGAGCGCTGAACGTTTCTGCAAGTTCACCCGTAAGGCTACACTGGCAGGGCCTGTGTATAGCGCCGTCTTTTTTTGTTTGTCCCATGAGTGCCTCCATCAATGATTCTGTCAACGATTCTGTGACTGTCCGGGCGTCTTCTGCGCTGCCGACGGACTCATCTTCTGCTGATGGCATCCCTGAGCAATTTGCCGATATTTATAGAGGTGTCAGTGAAGTTTTCCCGGATCAAACGAAATCAACCAATGTTGATGACATAAATATTGATAATAGTTTGGTTGCTCGGCTCTCACAGAGCGATCGCCCCCTGCGGATCAAGCTCGGCATTGACCCCACTGGCTCAGAGATTCACCTAGGGCACAGCACGCTGGTGCGCAAGCTGCGAAACTTTCAGGATGCTGGCCATACGGCGGTGCTGCTAATTGGCGATTTTACCGCGCGGATCGGCGACCCGACAGATCGCGCTGAGGTGCGCAAGCAGCTCACAGAAGCAGAAGTGAAGGCCAACGCTGAAACCTACATTGAGCAGGTTCGCCCTATCTTAGACTTTGACACGCCGGGGCGGCTGGAGATTCGCTACAACTCGGAGTGGCTGAGCGATATAGACCTGGGCAAAATGCTGGAGCTGCTGAGCACGATGACCCTGGGCCAAATGCTGGCAAAGGAAGGCTTTGCCAATCGCTACGAAAAAGGTACGCCGGTGTACCTGCACGAATTTTTGTATCCGCTGCTGCAGGGCTACGATTCGGTTGCCCTAAAGTCTGACGTGGAGCTTGGCGGCACCGACCAAAAGTTTAACGTGGCGGTGGGCCGCGACCTGCAGCGACTCTTTGGACTGCGCCCTCAGTTTGGCATGCTCCTACCGCTGCTGCTCGGCACCGATGGCCACCAAAAAATGTCTAAGTCGCTAGGAAACTATGTGGGATTGCAGGAAGATCCCCTCTCTATGTATTCCAAGCTAGAGAAGGTGCCGGACGCGGTCATTGGTGACTACTTTACCTACCTGACCGACCTGCCCCTGAACACGCTGCCGGAGAACCCACGGGAGCAGCAAAAGCTGCTGGCCAAGACGGTGACCGCTCAGTTTCACGGTGAGGCGGCGGCTCAGCAGGCACAGCAGGATGCGCTAACGCTGATAGCAGGGCAAGCGCAGGCAGCTGAAGCTGTGCCCGAATTTTCACTGGCTGAGGTGGGCTTCCCGGCTAAGGTGTTTTATCTTTTGGGGGCGACGCCGCTGTGTGCTAGCAGCAGCGAGGCCCGCCGACATATTAAGGGCGGAGCTGTGAAGCTGGATGGTGAGAAGGTGCAAGACCCCAATTTGACCTTTGAAGAGGCCAGTGAGCTGGTGGGTAAGGTGCTGCAGATCGGGAAAAAGAAGTTTGTGCGGCTGGTGCAGTGATGAGATTTGGTGATGAGATTCGATGATGACAGTTAGCTTTGGTAAGCGCTGATGGATGTAGCAGAGCGAATTATTGTGCCTTTGGATGTGGCGACGGCGCAGGCTGCGATCGCACTGATGGATGCCCTACCTCAGGTCACCTTTTGGAAAGTTGGCCTAGAGCTATTTGTCAGTGGTGGCCCAGAGATTCTCACCGCGCTTAAGCAGCGCAACAAGCGAATTTTTTTGGACCTGAAGTTTCACGATATTCCCAACACGATGGCAGGTGCCTGCCGGGCGGCGGGCCGCTACGGCGTAGATTTGCTCACGGTGCATGCGGCGGCGGGTCGTCAGGCGCTGGTCGCGGCTCAGGCGGCAGCTGTAGAAGGGGCAAAGTCTGCAGATTGCGCGCCGCCTCGGATAATTGCTGTGACGTTGCTGACCAGCATTGGCCAGCAGATGCTGGCCGATGAGCTGAAGGTTTCTCTCTCGGTGGCGAGCTATGCCAGCCAAATGGCTCAGCTTGCGACCGAAAGCGGGCTCGGCGGGGCAGTGTGCTCCCCGCAGGAGGCCGCCGCTTTGCGAGAGCGCTGTGGCGATGACTTTTGGCTGGTGTGTCCGGGGGTACGGCCCTCGTGGGCACAGCAAGGAGATCAGCAGCGGGCCATGACACCAGCTCAGGCAATGCAAGCGGGGGCGAGCTATTTGGTGATTGGTAGGCCGATTACTCAGGCGAGCGACCCAGCTGCTGCTTTTGGGCGCATTTGTGAGGAAATGGCTGCGTGAAGGGTTGGGTATCGCTATCGGGCTGGGTATCGGTGTCTTTGGGCATGGGGTGCGCAATGTGTGCGTTGATGCTGACCGCGCCAGGTGCGATCGCGGCTCCCTCTGATGGCGATCGCACCGAGGCGCTCATGACCCCTCAGATCACCCCTCAACCCTATGCCCCTTTGCGCACAAATATCGACTGCCCGACCGAACCAGAAGCCCTGACAGAGCTGCTGATTCGTGACATCCCTAACTACACCAACCGGGTACTGCAGCGCACGGTGGCTGTGCTGCCCTGGACGGCGGCTGATGAGCAGCGGCAGGCGGAGGGCTTGCTGGTGCGAAAGCCCTATCGCCCGGCGCACGTGCTGATCGCAGGCAATGTCAATCTGACGCCTCTGGACCTGGCTGACTATGCCTTTACGACGTCGCCGGAGGCCGGGGGGCCGCTGACCCAAGTCTTTTTTACGACGCTGTCGCGCCAGTATTCCGGCTTGCAAGTCAATGAGGTTCAGGAATATCACTGGCTGTTTTTGGTACAGACGCCCGCTGGCTGGCGGCTGGCATTTATGTTTTCTGCCATTGACGATGTGCAGGATGTTCGAGATATGCTGCCTCCCCGTGAAAGCAGTCGCGGTAGCGTCGGGCAAGCGGTGCAGCTATGGCTGAGAGATTGCCGCGCCGGTGTGATTGCTGAGAGATAAGCGAAACGGCGTAAATACCGGTTTAGAACAGTATTTTTTGGAACCTGGCGAATTGTTGTTTGGTCAGGGAAGATGTAGCAATTCGCGAGAGCAAAGGAATACAGTTCATGGAGACTCAAGTCTCGGGTCTTACCAGCGTTGTTGTTGATACGTTAGTTGATGAAGATAACGGCAGCTTGGTCGCGGGTGATGTTTCACTGCGCGAAGCGCTGAAGGCCGTGGGCGACGGGGGAACGATTCGGTTTGCCGATAGCCTAGCGACTGCCGATGCTGGCTTTGGCCAAGGGGTGATTGGCCTGACGCTGGGCGCACTGGCGGTGAATAAGAGCCTGACGATTACCGGGCTCGGCAGAGATGTGCTGACCGTGAGCGGGACGGGCACCTCTAGCGTGTTCGTACTAGATGATGGCGATAGCGCGCAGCGCAGCGACGTGGTGATTGAGCAGCTGTCAGTGGTTGATGGCGCTGGTGCTGGCGGGATTGTGACGGCAGGTGAATCGCTGCGGTTTAGAGACGGGCAGCTATTGAACAATCAGATTGCGATCGCGACGCAGCAGGGTGCGATCGCCAATGTGCTGCTCAAGAGAAGTCTTTTATTTAACAACGAAGGGACCGGCATTGCCACGAGCGGTGCCCTCAAGCTCATAGACAGCCGCATTTTTAACACGGCGGGGACGGGCATTGAGCACAGCGGCACCCTCAGCTTAAAAGGCAGCGGCGTTGCTAACAGCGAGGGCAGCGGCGTGGTCAGTGAGGGAACTGTCGAGCTGCTGAGCAGTCAAATCGAGGGCAGCGGCGGAAACGGCATAGAAAATGTCGGCTTCCTGGCGGCTCAGAACGTCAGTATCAGTGGCAACGATGGTAGCGGCATTGTCTCTACAGGAGACCTGCAGCTCAGTAATAGTGAAGTGATTGGCAATGCACTGGATGGAATTACCTTCAGCGGCAGTTTGTCGCTAACAGAGGCCAGCATCGCCAACAATGCTGGAGACGGTATCGCTCAGCTGAGCGGGGATGGTAGTAACCACGTTTCTGTAGTGGATTCTTTTATTTCGGGTAATGCGGGTAGCAATCAGGTTCCAGCGGTCGATTTTCCTGGACCCTCTAATCTGGCGCCCACGATGAATCTTGATACACAGCCAAAGGAAGCCGCGCCTGCAGAAGCGCTGCTGGGCACCGACGACTCAGAGCGAATATTTGGCACCGATCAGGACGATGTGATCAAAGGTCTGGGTGCCGACGATGTTTTGAAAGGGAAGATGGGCAATGACACCATCGAAGGGGGCAACGGTGATGATGCGCTCTTTGGCGGCACGGGTGACGACATTTTGGGCGGCGGCCAGGGTGAGGACGTGTTGAAGGGTGGCGGTGGTCGAGATACTTTTGTGTTTGGGCAGGTGAATGAAGGCCTAGATACCATTCTCGACTTTAGGGTCGGGCATGATTTGCTTGATCTCAGTGGCATTTTGTCTGGGGATGGGTACGGTAGCGCCACCCCGTTTGAAAGCTTTGTGCAATTGAGCGCGACGGCAGATGGCGCGCAGACAATCGTTTCGGTGCGAGATGTGACGAGTGCGTCTGATGAGGGTGCCGTTTTTAGAGAGATTGCGCTGGTGGATCAGGTTGCGATCGCAGAACTAGACGCCAGCAGCTTCGTGCTCTAGAGCGGATGCTCCCAAGGATTGACGCTCACAAAAAGCCCGCCTTTCACCGCTGCCGTAGGTCACGCCTGAATCTCATTTAGCTTCGCTTTTACGGCCTGGATGTCTTGCCACATCAGCCATTTGGGCTTGCCAGGTTCGCGAGATGGATTTCGCAATAGGTAGGCGGGGTGCAAAATGGGCATGCAATGGCGCCCTTCCCACTCAATCCAGCTACCGCGAATCTTTGTGATACCCCGCTTTTCGCTGGGAATGATGCCTTTGACGGCGGTCGCGCCTGTAAGCAAAATGATTTTGGGATCGACTAGCCTTATCTGCTCCAGGATGTAGGGCCGACAGGCATTGATTTCTGCCACGGTCGGATTGCGGTTGCCGGGTGGTCGGCACTTCACAATGTTGCAGATATACACGTCTTTCTCGGTATCTAGCCGCACAGACGCCAAAATCTTTTCTAACAGCTGACCCGAGCGGCCAACAAAGGGTAAGCCCTGCTCATCCTCCTGCTGCCCGGGACCCTCACCGATCACCATGATGGGCGCAGTGCGGCTTCCCCGACTCACGACGACGTTGGTGCGCGTAGGGGCGAGATCGCAGCGCTGGCAGCTCTTGCAGTGCACGGCCAAATCATCTAGCGAGTCGTAGGTGCCTGCTGGAATGGGCACTTTGGCGCTGGTGGGAATTTGAGCCGGGTCAAAATCTGCTGGAGGGGGCGTGGCTTCTACACCGCTGGCGCTAAAGAGATCGATCTGGTCGGGCATGGAAAAGGGGTATAAAGGGGCACTGATGACCTCATTTTAAAGGAAAGTTGGCGACAAGGGGTCAGATGAGAAAGCTGCGCTACGGTCTCTCGGGCTGTCTAGTTTGCGCCCTGCATTGGCCAGGCACAGCGTACGCAGACCTGACATTGCCTAGCAGTGTGTTCCTTTATCAGGCAAAATTTTAGTGTGGGTGCATCGCTTCAGTTCTTAACTTCATCACCGCAGAACAACACCACAGATCAACACCACAGATCAACACTACAAAAATGCTCAAGCCCAGCCACACTGCTAAGCCCAGCTGGCCCTATCAACCCTTTCTACTACGCTTTTTGCACGGACTCACAGCCCTTTGCCTGATTTTGGCCATGCTGACGGCCTTTTGGACCTACACAGTCTACGATGGCCGCTGGGTCCAAGCGCCGCTTCCCGACTACAGGGCAATTGAGGGTATTCATGGAACGTTCGGCCTCTACACACTGCTGATCTTTCCAGCGTTTGTCTTGTATGCCTTTCATCGAGGCGCCAAGCGGTTGATACAGCCGGGATCTTGGTCAACGCTGGCGCGGGTGGGCGAGCCTATCTGGTGGTACAGCTTAAATCGGTTGACAAACACATTTGCGCTATTGGCTCTTACGTTTGCGCTGTTTAGCGGCAAGATGATGGACGAAACTTGGCTTCCCAAAGGAGAGCTTAATCACGCCTGGTATGAGGCCCATGTAGTTTCTTGGGTGGTCATGCTGGGGGCGATCGCCCTGCACGGATTACTCAATGCTCGGCTGGGCGGTCTTTCCCTGCTGCTGTCGATGTGGCATACAAAGGTTCGCGCCACAGACAGCCCCCGGCGCTGGCCCGGTCAAATCATGCTGTGGTGGGCCGAGGCAAGGCAGATGTCTTGGCTAGAGCGGTGGCACGCATTCATGGGCCTGCCTCGACTGGCGCTGGCAATTTTTGGGGTGCTTCTGCTTGCTTGGGTACTTTCGCTGGTAAAAGAAGTCACCGATCTTCTGTTAGTCGCTTCGTGAGGCCCACGGGCTGAGTGGATTAGGGCGTGTCGGTTTTTGCTGGTAGAAGCGCGAGGGGGACATCTGACCTTAGCTGACCGATTTGCCGGGTTTGTTGTAGTGAGGAAGCGATTTGCTCTTGGGTGTGGGTGGTGAGGGTTTTGATTTGCTGTAGGGTTTGGCGGAGGGTTGCAAGCTGCTGGATAAGCTGCTGGTTGGTTGCGATCGCCTGACTGTTGGCAGCTTGAATCTGTGCGGTCGTGCCGTAGGTCTGATTTTGGGCGGTCACCATCGTTTGCAGAGCGGTATTGAATCGTTGCGCAGACTGATCGAATGAGAGGATGTCGGCGGTGAGATCGTTGGCTAGTACTCTTACCTCTGTGCTGCTCTGAAGCTGTTCTGACTGGGCGGTTTCAAGCTGGTCAGCCAGGGCTCTGAGGGCAACTTCTTTGTTGCGAAGCTGAGTGACAATTTCTTCTAGGGTCTCTGGACTCTGAGGTCTAGAGGCCGAAATGGCCAAGGTAGATGCGTTGATGATCAACACCTGAGCTTTGCTGGTGATGTTTTGATATTCTTTGGCCTTAGAGTGTGTGTTTGCGATAGCGCTAGAGAATGCCTGTAACCGTTCGCCTAGGGTTTGCGATGTGGACTGAAGGGTGGCGATCGCTGGGTTGTTTAGTAGGCTCTCTGGGCTAGTCGCTGAGGCGCTATTTGCGTATTCAGCCATCTGGCTTACCTGCCGGTAGAGCGTTTCAGCGAGGGGTTGAACCTGGGTCGCAGACTGCTGTAGCTGGTCGATGAGGTCGGTTTGCGCACCGATGTCTTGTTTGGCCGCGAGCATGGCATCTTCAATTGAGAGCGTGCAGTCTTGAGTTTGGCTAAAGGCAGAGAGAAGCTGGGAAAATTGGTCGAGCGCTGCCAAGATTTGGCCAAAGGTTTGATTCAGCCGGGCGCCGATGGCGCTGAGTTCTGAAGGGGTACGGTCTGAAGGGTTGAGTTCTGGCGTCTTTGCGATCGCTTCTGAGAGCCAGGGCTCTTCTGCCAAGACATGCACCACGCTGGTGAGCCGGGCCAGTTCTCGCTGTAGCCTCTGGGGAGAAGGGGGTTGAGCTGCTGGAGAAGCGGCGTCCGGTGGTAACAGCTCGACTAGCTTTTGGGTGACCTGCTGCTGGCGCTGCTGTTGGGCGGCGCTACGGGTTTTGATTTGGCTGAGCTGCGATTCGACTTCTGTCGCGTGGGCGGCTTCTAGCTGAATCTGCGTTTTGCTGAGTTTGAGCTGCTCTATCAGATTAAAAAATGACAGAGAGAGCTGCTCAAGTTCGTCTTTGCCCTTGAGCTGAGCATCCATGGCATCGTCTGTGGTAGAAAGCCGCTGACATTCGTTAATAACAGGACGCAGTCGTCGGTTTAGGTAGCGAATGGCCAGGGCGGTGATGCCTGCCATCAGGAGCCCAGCAGAGAGCACAGTGCCAAGGGAAATCATTAAGATTTGGCTGAAGACGACCCGGTAGGGTACGTAAGCCAACACTAGCCAAGACTGCTCAGGAATACGATTGTATGACCAATAGCCGTTCTCACCTTCTATCAGACCAGCGGTCTGGTCACCGGCTGAAACGTTGATCTGAGGCCAGATTTCAGCTAAGCCGGGAATGTCGGTGTAGGTCTGCTGCTCAATATTGTCTAGGTCGGCGGGGTTTGCAATCACCTCTCCGGTCTCTGCGACCAAAATCAGCCGTCCGCCATCTCTGTAAATTGGCCCGGCAATGGTTTCGTTTAGGTAGGCCCCATCGATATCGACGACCGCCGTTCCGAGCCACTCATTGTCGTTGTCAAAAATCTGTGAATAGTAGGTGAGCAGGAGGCCGCGATCTTCTGCCGCATCGGTTTGAGCATCGTCGAGATAAGGCGCTGTCCAGACGTTTTGCTGAGGGAGAAAGTAGCTCTGGTAGGTTTCTGTTTGGGGGTAGAAATAGGGTTGGGCAGCGCGGTCAACGTAGCGGATGCTAGCGGGCGAGTCGGCGGCGGGTTCAGCCTGATAGTAGGGATACAGCCACTGCTGGCTAGGCAGAACGCCGTTTTCTTTTTGCCCAAATCCTAAGCCAACGACATAGTCAGGATGCTTTTCAAACAGTTTGCGGGTGAGTTCTTGGTAGGTTTCGGGGGTTTCTGCTCTGCGCACGTGGAGCGTGGCAACGCTGATGCCGAGGCTGTCTGCCAAGGTTTCGGCCCGGTCGGTCACTTCGTGAATGGTGCCAACTTTGCCCTCTAGAATCTTTTGGATTTGCTCTTCGGCCTGAATTTTGACGGTTTCTCCAAACAGAAAGGCGACGCTGCCAATGCTTAGGATCGCGCCGCCCATGATGGTGCCAAAGAGTCTCAAGCCAAAAGAATTGAACCGCAGTCGTTTTGAGGGGGCTGGGTCGGATGATTCGACGGTCGCTGACGGGGTGGGGCGGGTGGTGAGCTTCATAGTAGGAGTGACGCAAATCGCTCTTTGTGAGAGCGGCATTTTAGGGCGACAAGTGGGAGTAAACAGGAGGAAAAAGGCGCGAGATCAAGAGGCATCAATGAAGACTCGCGACCGTTCGCTGTAGAAGCACGGTTTGAAAAAGATTAATTTATACTATCAAGCTCAGTGAATCGCAGTGGATTCACTGATGGCTTTCATCCTAGCTTTACAGTGCTATTACAGAATTCCTTGACAAATGAAATCTAAATACAGAGCTAGTGGCCTAGTAGCGTTCTGTATTGGGCGGTGAGGCGCTGTGCGATCGCATCCCAGCTGTAGTTTTCCTGAGCACACTGCTGAGCATTCTCACCCCGCTGCTGCCGTTCTTCTGGGTTGCTTAGCGCGGCTGTCAGCGCTTGCATCAAGGGTTCGACTGCTGTCGGCACGACCCACCCAGCAGCACTGTCCTTTACCTGTGGCCAGATGTGAACCTGATCAGAAATGACCACCGGTAGCTTTGCCGCCATGGCCTCTGCCACGGCAATCCCAAAATTTTCGTAGTAGGAAGGCAGCACGAAGAGATCTGCCGCGCTCAACACCTGCGCCTTGAGTTCCCCAGAGAT
>JBCBFY010000129.1:4549-13621 GCA_038527325.1 Cyanobacteria bacterium J06614_10 | reverse complement strand
TTTTGCTGTAAGTCGGCGTAAACTTCATCGTTGATTTCCAGAGTTAATTGCTGACTCATACGATTAAATAATTCAGGCTAAGCAATGGCATGATTATAGCCATGCTTCGAGAAGCAATTTTACCAGCGGATAACGGGTTGAAGCGGCTAACAATAGAATGCACGCTAACCATAGAATGCACTATGAAAACAAAACGCTCCGGTCGGTTCAAACGATGTGAATAGCTTCACCATAAAATATTCTTTTGGCTCGTTAGCAGGGGCATGTTCGGGTTTCAGCTCAAAACCGAATTTTCTGTAAAAAGTGGGAGAACCCGTCAATATACAGCCTAACGCTCCAGTCTTTTCTAGCTCGCTCAAACCGTTATAAATCAGTGCTGAGCCTATTCCTTTGCGCTGTCTTTCAGGCAGTACAGAAACCGGGCCAAGCGCAAACCAAGGTGCTGATCTATCTTCGGCAGCGGCTGGCGAAAATGCGATATGGCCGACTATGGTTGCATTGGCTATGGCCACATAAGATAGTGTCAATGCATTGGTAGCTCTCAGGCGATCAATGACGTCTTGTTCATCTCCGCCAGCATATTCTTTTCCCTGAAAAGCGAGTTCGGTGACTTGTCTTATGGCCTGATAATCTGCTGGACGCTCTTTTCTTATTCTCATGGCATTGCCATACAGTTCCTGAAACATGAATCCCAAAAGGACAGCTAACGACTAAGATGAGCGGCGATGAACCATACTGAAATGAAACGAGAAACTGATGTTTGCCGCTCCATCGACCTGTTAGCTAGTGCCGCTACAGATACAAAACTGTTCGCAAACCCTCATCTATCTCATCCTGCAAGTAGTCTGGCAATGAACCAATACGCTCAACTAAAAACGTCTTATCGATTGTGAAAATTTGTGAGACATTTACGACGGAATCTCTCGACAAACCTGATACCCTCAAGGGCAACAGTACATTGCCCGGTGCTTCCGCTAGCTGAATATTTGAAGTGATAATGACGACGATAACTGTCCTAATCCGACTCTGGGTAAAAGTATCATCCTGAATCACTAGGACAGGACGGCGATATCCAGGTTCTGAACCGACTGGATCAGGCAAGTTTGCCCACCAGATTTCTCCCCGATACATTACCAATCCTCGTGGGACAAAGACATAAACTGCATCCTTGCCATCCCTGGATCAAGCTCAGAAGACTCTCCATCGTAAACTTGGTTCAATTTAAGCAAGATTTGATCGCGGTTATACCTTTTCAGATATGCTTGTAACGCTCTTGTGTAGAGCTCACTGCGCGACATTCCTAGCTGCTGAGCGAGTGCGTCCGCCTGTTCAAAAACTGGATCCGGAAGAGAAATTGCAGTTTTCATGATGCTCTTATCTCAAAGCTCTACTCTCTGGTTATACCTCAGTTATACCAAAACCATAAGAATCAGTACACTCAGAGGTGGTCCATTTTAGTAAAGGCCAGAAGAAAAACTAAGGTCAACGCGCTTGTCTAGCGCATCCTGAATCGTGCAGTTGTATTCGTGAATGAATAACCACATCGCACCGATGAACCATATCGCACCGATGTGGTTATCTAGCTTTTTGGAGAACGATAGCGTCTTTCTCACCAAGCGCGATACACGCTGCCTCAGCGTATTGTTCACTCGTTCAATTATGACCGCCGATAATCTCACGAGTCTTGGCATCCATTGCCAGCCACACCCACTGTTTATTGCCTTTGTGGTCAACGAACGACCACAGCTCATCTAGCTGAACGGTCAGTTTGCCTTTTGCTTTGGGTATCACCACAGCTTTTCGTGGCATGTCTGCATAGACAGCGTTGACGTAACGCTGTAGCCAGCTTTCGGAAACACCTGTCGCTCTGGCAATGCCTGCCAGCGATAACCGTTCTGGCAGCATCAAATCGACGAGGCTAGAGGTGTCCTTGTTCTTAGGTTTCCACTGTGGGTCTTCAACGAATTGTCTGCCACAGTCGCGGCATTTATAGTTCTGTTTGCCACGGCGCGTTGTCCCATTCTTCGAGATGTCGTGAGAGCCACAGGTCGGACAAGTCATTTCTGGTCTAGCTGGATAGCATTACCATTTATGGGCTTTGGCACGCATCAGCTACATTGCTCCCCAGCATCATCTAGCGCTTTGATAAGAACGCCATTCATAAGAACGCCATTCAAATGATGACACCTAGTGTAAAAAGTGCCGTGCACCGGTGAAGGCCATGATTAGGCCTAGCTCATTTGCAGCTTTGATTGAGTCTTCGTCGCGGATGCTGCCGCCGGGTTGAACAATCGCTTTGATACCGGCTTCTGCAGCCGTTCGAACAGAGTCGTCGAAGGGGAAAAAGCCATCGCTGGCGAGAATGGCACCTGTGGACTGATCGCCTGCTTGCGCTAACGCAATTTTCACTGCGCCTACCCGGTTCATTTGGCCCGCACCAACGCCCAGGGTAGTGCTACCACTGGTGACCACGATCGCGTTGGACTTCACATGCTTCACCACCCGCCAAGAGAACAACAAATCAGCAAGTTCTTCATCGCTGGGCTTTTTTTCTGTTGGAATGGTCCAGGTTGTTGGATCTTCTGGTAAGTCATCGGAGAGCTGGGTGAGAAAGCCGCCAGCGATCGCTCTTACTGTCTGAGTCGGCCCCACCAACAAATCTGGCAAAACCAACACTCGCAAATTCTTCTTTTTACTCAAGATAGCCTTGGCACCCGCATCGCATCCCGGCGCCACCACACATTCCAAAAAGGTGCCCGTCAGCGCCTCTGCAGTCGCCTCATCAACTGGCTGATTCAACGCGACAATGCCACCAAAGGCAGAAACATTATCTGCATCAAACGCCTGCTGATACGCCTTTGCCAACGTCTCGCCAACCGAAACACCGCAGGGATTCGTGTGCTTTAGCACAGCGGCCGCAGGTCTCTCCCCGCTGGGAAATTCTGCAATGATTCGCCTTGCCGCCTCTAGGTCTACCAAATTGTTGTAACTGAGTGCCTTGCCCTGCAGCTGCTCGGCAGCGGCCCAGCCTTGGGCAACCGCGCCCGCCTGATACCAGCCAGCAGGCTGATGAGGATTTTCACCGTAGCGTAGCGTTTGCCTAAGAGTGCCGCTCAGCGCGTAGTGAGCGGGCAAACCGGACTCTTCTTCAGATTGTTGGAGGGTTAAGTATTGGGCGATCGCACAATCATAATTTGCCGTATGCCAGAATGCCGCCTGCGCACAAGCCGCCCGAAATGGCAGCGGCGGCGTCCCCCCATTTTCCCTAGCCAACGCCAGATACTCTTCGTACTGATCGGGGCTGCAGAGCACGGTGAGGTACTGATAGTTTTTGGCCGCCGCGCGAACCATAGTAGGCCCACCAATATCTATCTTTTCAATCGCCGCAGACAATTCCACATCGGGCTGCGCAATCGTTTGCTCAAAGGGATACAGATTTACCACCACCAGGTCAAACGGGCGAATGTCATTATCGCTGAGGTCTGTGGCATCCGCTGACTGATCGGGCCGCGCCAAAATCCCGCCGTGCACCCTAGGATGAAGCGTTTTTACTCGCCCGCCTAAAATCTCTGGCGAGCCCGTATAGTCAGAGACCTTGGTCACGGCAATGCCAGCATCGCTAATCGCCTTGGCCGTGCCGCCACTGCTGACAATTTCAAAATCTAGGTCCTGGGTGAGCGATCGCGCTAGCTCCACCAAACCAGTTTTATCAGAGACACTCAACAACGCAAGACGGGACATGGGCAAGCAGGAATCACAGTAAACAGCACGACAGATCTAAAGCCTACAGGAAAGCCTACAGGCAATGAGGACACTTGGACTGTCTTATGATGTGATGACAAATGATGTAATGACAAATTGTACAGTTCATACAAAGGACGAATAGCAGTCAGTGGATACCCCTTCTCTCAAGGCCATGGCGCTCACCCCCGACGGCGCCGATCAGCGGCTGCTGGTGCTGCTTCACGGCTGGGGGGCCAACGCCCAAGACGTCGCCGGACTCATCGAAGCGATCAACATGATTGCAGCGCCGACCCGCGCCTTGCTCCCCCAAGCCCCCTTCGACCATCCGATGGTGCCAGGCGGCAGAGCTTGGTATAGCTTTCCGGCCAACTACGACTTTCGCAGCCCGCACAACTTTGAGGCGCAGGCCGACCTGCAAGAAAGCCGCCAAAGATTGACCGACTGGATGCGATCGC
This sequence comes from Cyanobacteria bacterium J06614_10, assembly GCA_038527325.1. Classification (GTDB taxonomy): domain Bacteria; phylum Cyanobacteriota; class Cyanobacteriia; order Phormidesmidales; family Phormidesmidaceae; genus Phormidesmis. The sequence goes on along the minus strand of JBCBFY010000129.1, from coordinate 9,422 downwards.
TCCCCGAGCAAACCGGCATTCCCCTCGAAAAAACCATCATGGGCGGCTTCTCCCAAGGTGGCGCCATGACCCTAGACGTAGGTCCCAGCCTGCCGCTAGCGGCCATGCTCATTCTCAGCAGCTACAGCCACGCCCCAATTCCAAAATGCGTTACGCCGCGTCCGGTGCTACTGCTGCACGGCAGACAAGATCCCGTCGTGCCACTTGCCAAAGCCCTAGAAACAAAAGCCCAACTCACACAACAAAACCTAACAGTGACCTATCATGAATTTGATATGGGCCACGAAGTCTCCCTAGAGGCGCTACGGGTCGCTAGCCAGTTTTGCTCCGCCGTTCAGCAGCCGTAGAAAAGGATCAGTCAAAGAAGGGACAGTCAAAGAAGGGTCGGTCAAAGAAGGGAGCTAGTCAACAGAAGGGGCAGTCAACAAATGTCATCACCAGATGTTGTCATTTGTTTAGCTCTCTAACGTTTAACTTACAGAGTGTAAACCTCATGGCGGTAGCTCATACACTAGTGGGTAGCCATGAATTGTCACCAACACGCAGGGAATGGGCAATGATGCAATCCGCTGAACCACGTCAATCTGGAACCGTATCCTCCGAGGCCAACGGAGCACACGATGCCGCCCTCAATGCCACTCACATCTCCACCCAGCAAATCGCGCAAATGACCTCCGAAGACGTGGCCGAACTCGCCCAGCGTCTCGAACAAGACGAGTACGATACGCCTTTTGCCGGACTCCAAGACTGGCACCTGCTACGAGCCGTTGCCTTCCAGCGCTCCGAGCTGGTAGAACCCTACATGCACCTGCTAGACCTCGAAGCATTCGATGAGTCGTGAGCGTCGCTGACCCTCCCCAACCGCCCGCGCCCGCTCCAAACGTCCTGATTGGTGTCACCGGCGGCATCGCTGCCTACAAAGTCTGCGAAGTCACCTCCACCCTGGCAAAAGCAGGCATAAATGTTCGCGTGCTGATGACAGAGCAGGCCCAGAGCTTTGTATCTGCAGTCACTTTTGCAGCGCTCTCTCGTCAGCCCGTGCTCACAGATGCAGACTTTTGGTCGGCTCAGCAGGGCAGACCGCTACACATTGAGCTAGGTGAGTGGGCCGATGTGTTTGCGATCGCACCCCTCACCGCCAACACTCTTGGCAAACTCGCCAACGGACTAGCAGATAATCTGCTCACCAACACGGTACTCGCCTCTACCTGCCCAGTGCTCTTGGCCCCAGCCATGAACACCGACATGTGGCTGCAGTACGCGGTTCAGCAAAACATTCAGCGCCTATGCCCAGACACAGCTCAGGCTAGTCCAAACGACCCAAGCACTAGATTCCATATCGTCGGTCCCGCAGCTGGGCGGCTGGCCTGCGATCGCGTCGGACAGGGCAGAATGGCCGAACCGCAAGCCATCGTCACCTACCTCCAGTCCCTCGCCCATAAAAAGGGTAAGCGAGACCTGGCTGGCAAGCACCTCCTCATCAGCACTGGCAGCACCCGAGAATTTATAGACCCAGTGCGATACATCGGCAATCCGGCCACCGGCAAAATGGGTATTGCCCTCGCCCAGGCAGCCCAGCATCGCGGCGCCCAGGTGACCCTCGTGCACGGTCCGCTCTCCGCAGAAGTCACCCGCACCCTTCCAGCAGACAGCGATCGCATCGCCATCACCACAGCAGCCGAGATGGAACAGCATATGCTGGCCCGCTTACCCCGCGCCGACTGGGTCATCATGGCCGCCGCCGTCGCCGACGTACGACCGGCTAGCACCGTGCCCCATAAGCTACCGAAAAAAGACCTTCCACAACAGCTCCCTCTAGCCCCCGTGCCAGATATCGTTTCGCAGCTGAGCGATCGCAAAAGCCATCATCAGCTCATCGTCGGCTTTGCCGCCCAGACCGGCGATATTCTCCCCCCAGCCCTCAGCAAGCTCACCCGCAAGGGCCTCGACGCCATCGTGACAAACCCTATCGACCAGCCTGGCAGCGGCTTCGGCAGCGACACCAACGAAGCCATAATTCTGCTCGCCGATGGTCAGCAGCGCCCGATTGCCCGCTGCAGCAAGCTGATGCTGGCCCACCATCTTTACGATCAGCTCATCACCTTACGACCGGCTCAGCGCGATCGCACCTCAGACAGCTTTAAAAAGGAAACGACAGCGCCATAGCCAATCAGCCTTTACAAAGCGCACCCGTAAGATCACGGACATTTTGCTGCCAAAAGTTCAGGATTCTGATGGAAACCGTCTCTTTAGCTTCATCGGACAGACGGTCATTGAAAAGATTAAACAAAGGGCTTACCGAAAACTACCGGCTGCTGATCAGGATCCATATGATGGCCCTAACTCACCGCACGCGTGTGAGCAGTCAAAGATTCTGTCGTTTCAGTATCTGTCGTTTCAGTATCTGTCGTTTCAGTAAATGCAGAACAGCAATGGTTAGGGCTCTTCTTCAGGAAACACAAGCGATTCCTCACACGTCTAGGCATACGGCCAGCGTGCGATATCGCCAGCAAGCCGAAAGACAAGTTGCGATCGCAGCGCAAAGCATTCACTGGGGGCGCCCAAACCCCGCCGTCACCAGCCGCCTAAAACGCCTCGTCGATATCGCCGGTGCCCTGGTCGGGCTCTGCATTGTTGGGATTGTTTTGCTACCCATTGCGATCGCCATTCAGAGCGATAGCCCAGGTCCATTGTTCTTCGGCCAAACCCGCTACGGCTACCGGGGGCGACCCTTCCGCATCTGGAAATTTCGCTCCATGGTGCCCAACGCCGACACCCGCAAGCACACCGTCAAAAACGAAGCCCACGGCCTCATCTTCAAAAACGAAACCGACCCTCGCATCACCCGGGTCGGTCGCTTTTTGCGGCGCACCAGCCTAGATGAGCTGCCCCAATTTTTGAACGTGCTCAGAGGTGAGATGAGCCTAGTAGGCACCCGCCCACCCGTCGTCAATGAAGTCGCCCACTACCAGCCGCACCACTGGCAGCGACTCGCCGTCAAGCCAGGCATCACCGGCCTCTGGCAAACCAGCGGCCGCTCCAGCATCAAAGACTTCGAGCAAATCGTCCAAATGGACATGGACTATCAGGCCCGCTGGTCCCTCTGGTTTGACCTTAAAATCATCCTCAAAACCATTGCCGTCGTTCTCCACGGCAAAGACGCCTGCTAACTCACCTCAATCGCCATCTAACTCGACCCGGCTTTCTTACTCTTCAGCAGGCGCTGCAGGCGCTTCTGGCTGAGCAGCTGGCTGCTGCTGTTGAGGTGCGCCCTCCTGCGAGCGAATCGCATCGACGACTTCAGGCGGCAGCAAGCGAATCTGGCTGAGCAGTTCGTCGTCACTGGTTTGAATTTCTTGCAGCACAGTTTGCAGCGGCAGCACGCCAATGCTAATCGCCTCGCGGGCCTCAGGATCAGTCTCCGCTAGGCCGCTCAGCGCCTCCTCTAGGTCTGCCCGAGAGAAAAACATCGGAAAAACGGCATCTCCATTGTCTTGTCGCAGGGGTGCAAAAGAGCCATCTTCAAGCTGCGCAAAAAACAGCGGCACGCCCCCCTGGTAACCAGCATTTAGCTCCACGGCCTCCTCTACTTCTGCAGGCTCCGGCACCAGTACCAGGCGAGGTTGATTTTCACCGGAGGCAGCTACCACCTGATGAATACGCTCCAGGTTAGTCAAAATAATGCGAACATCAGAAGGTGCGCTCTCAGCGCTGTCAGCCAAAAAGTTTTGGGCCTCTTCCTCAGACATAAACACCAGAAGATTTAGCTCATCGGCAGCCGCATCCACACCAGGATACAAAATCAGACCCTCGTCATTTTCTAAGACGTAGGCCAGCACGGTAGAACGCTGCCGTGAAATCTGCTCTGGCGTCAGTGCTAAAGCCGGGCTCATCGCCAGCCCAGTGCCAACAAATCCGACGCTCAATGCACCTGCAGTTAAGACCTGCGCTAAGGTACGGCGAATGAACAAATGCATAGATCCTCCTGATTTTTTGCAATTTCATGCATACCCATCATGTGTGAGCTACTTCACATCTCTCAAGGCAGGGTGGACGATTAATAAATCGACATGTGTTGTTAGAAATGAGCAGTGCCACTGCACCCAAAAGGCTGCTCCAAAGCTTGCGTTTCCGGGCCTGGTCATCACTGAGCCGCAATCATGAGCTTGTAATCACTGCGCAATCAGCCCTAGTCAACTCACAGTAAAGACTCGGGGGAAACCGTCGCACAAACAAAAACGATTGCGCATCAAAACGCAATCGGGATGACAGGATTCGAACCTGCGACATCCTGCTCCCAAAGCAGGCGCGCTACCAAGCTGCGCTACATCCCGGCCCCCATAGTAACACGACCGTTCACAAACCATTCGCCTGCTGGGCCCATACTTATTGGACTAACTTTGGACTCCCTTTGGACTACCTTTGGACTCCCTCAGCGTACCCAGTGCCCCCATCTAAACGAGCAAACTTGATTGATTAACACTTCTGATTCGCCCTACTTCAGCATCCATCTGCTAGTTCACGGTCAAACCGCCATGCCCTCCGTCACCTCAGCCAATCACCCAATTCAAAACCTTCCGGGACTCAGCAGCCCTCAAATTCAGCAGCTCAAAGACTGCGGCATTCACACCACGTTTGACCTGCTACGCCAGGGCAATAGCATTCCACAGCGTCAGCAGCTCTCCGCCCAGCTAAACACCAACCTCAAATACATCAATAAATGGACCGCACTAGCAAACCTCTCGCGGATTCCCGGCGTTGGCTGTCAGTACTGTGGCTTACTCCTCCATGCTGGCGTCAGCACCCCACAACAGCTCGCAACTATGTCTGTGCAGCGACTGCATCCCCAGCTGCTTCGCCTGCAGGTACAGCT
>JBCBFY010000129.1:0-4451 GCA_038527325.1 Cyanobacteria bacterium J06614_10 | reverse complement strand
TTTTCAGCCGGGCCGACCTGGCCCCTGATACGGCTCAGGTCGCCAGCTGGATTCAGCAGGCACGAGCAATTAGCCAGGAATAGCTTAGTCCGGGTACCAAAACATGCCCTTGATGCCTTCGGGGTCGGGCATGAAGCCCAGCTGCTGATAAAAGCTCACAACTTCGGGATCGGCAAACAGCGTAACGTTGCTGATGTCTTCGCTCCGCAGCTTTTTGATTAGCTGCTTCATGAGTGCTTTGCCCAAGCCTTTGCCCTGGGAGTCGGGGTGCACCACCACATCCCAAATTGTGGCATTGAAGGCATGGTCAGAGGTGGCCCTCGAAAATCCAATCAGGCGTTTGCGATTGCCCTTTTGCTCCCACATCGTAATCACCAAAAAGCTATTTTGGATCGCTTTGCGGACCTTGCGAATGGGCCTGCGAGACCAGCCAACGGCGTCGCAGAGTTCCTCTAGCTCGTAGAGGTCAATCGTGCGGTCCGTACTAAAAAAGATGCGTGTATTGCTATCACTGCCTTTGGCTTCTGCTATGTAACCGGCGGTCGCAGTTTGCGGGGAAGTAGCAGCGACCTCAGAGGTAGTAAACAAGCTTTTCCAGAAACCCATGCAGGCAATATGAAGTAAGGAGGATGGTGGTGCTGCTGAGCGGCGCGCATTTAGCAGTATATCTTTTGAAGTATATCGTTGGCGAGTTCACTTCATAAGCACATTTGAGGGTCTGCTTTTGCTAGCGACTGTCCGCAATTGCCGTCAGAATGCATCTTTGGGGCTAAGCAAATATATCAAAGTGACTCCATAAAACCTAGTAAATGGGTGCCGATCCGGGCAAACTAGGCCCAGCTTCCGACTTTGAAGCAGCCCTGAAGCAGCACTGGCCCCCTATGGCACTCGGTTTAGAACCTTCTACCCTGGAATTGCTCAAGCGATTTAATCGAGCCTTTCCTCAATTTTATGAGCAGTTTGTGGGCAGTGACATTCAGCTCCAAAATCTGCGTTTGGCCTACCAGCTTTTTAGAACCCAAAAAGCCGTCATCGAAATGTACTCGGAGGACGACCGAACGACCCTCCAGTTTGCCTATCGCAATCAGTCTTTTTTGCTCAGCGATATCTTTGGCGTTTTGGCAGCCTATGGGCTAACGATTCACAGCCTTAGCCTCTACGGGCAGATTTACCCGCCGATGCTGGTGTTTGCCAAGCTGGTCGTATCGAGGGGTGGCAAAGAGCTTTCACCCAAAACCACCGAAAACGTTCGACGGGCTGTCCGTGAAGCCCTCGCTGGCCGCTTCGAAGTCGAAGAAATGCTGAATGTGGAATTTAATCTCGATGAAGGGCTTGCCCAGGTTGAGACCGAATTTTATGTCGATCCGGTCTTTCACCTACCCGCCCTGCTTATCGAAGCCGATAACCAGCCGGGGCTTTTTTATAAGGTGATGTACACCATTTGGCAGGAAGATCTGCTGGTGGTGAATGCCAACCTGCTGGTGTGGCGCGGCAGAACAAGGCTGATTTTGTACTTATTGGGGCCCAATGAAGGGGTGATTCCAGAATACCTGGGGCAAAAGATTGCGGCTGGGGTGCGCTATCGACTGCTAGGCAAGTGAGCATATGCCAGAATAACAGCCATATCACACCCTATTCATAGTAATCGGCGCGATTGGGGTGCAAGGGCGTCCAAAAAATTACGAAGAGACATCCTGTGGCACTTAGCGCTAGCATATTGATATGCTGACAGCGAATATTGCCGGTATTACTCACGCCTACGAACTGACAGAAGCGATTTCGGCAGAACATGCCGCTGAGCAAGCGCCTGAAAATACGCCTGAAAAAACGCCTGAAAAAACGCTGGTCTTCATCCATGGGTGGCTGCTCAGTCAGATGTACTGGCAGCCGCTGGTACATCAGCTATCACAGCAGTTTAGATGCCTCACCTACGACCTACGAGGCTTTGGCGCATCGACAGACAGCCCGTCTCACCCAGGCAGCGATCGCACAATACTCATCCCCCCAGAGCGGCGCTCCCCTCTCAGGCATTTACTGACTAGAGAACAGAAGCACGACACCTTCTCAACCTCCACATATAGCCTAGCCGCCTACGCACAAGACCTAGAAGCGCTGCTAGATCATCTAAAAATAGAGCGGGCGTGGCTACTGGGCCACTCGCTCGGGGGCAGTATCGCGCTGTGGGCCGCGTACCTGCTACCGCACCGGGTAGAAGGTGTGGTCTGCATCAATGCAGGTGGCGGCATCTACATTCACAAAGAATTTGAAAAATTTCGCTCGGCAGGTCAGCAGATGGTCAAGGTACGTCCGCCTTGGCTCACGCAGATCCCCCTGCTGCCTCGGGTCTTTTCTCGACTGATGGTGAAAGCGCCGCTGAAGGCTCATTGGGGCCGCCAGCGGATCAAAGATTTTGTGCGGGCGGGCAGGCAGGCGGCTGAAGGGGCGCTGCTAGAGACCACCAGCCAGCAAGAAGTGCACTTGCTGCCTCAGGTCGTGAGAGAAATTACCCAGCCAGTGCACTTCATCACAGCCACTGAAGATAGCGTGATGCCGCCGCGCTACGTTCGCTACCTAGCGAGCTTTCACCCCCACTTCATCACAGGCGAATCGGTCACGGAGCTTTCAGACTGTGGTCATATGGCCATGGTCGAGCAGCCAGATAGGGTGGCCGATGTTGTGAGGTCGGTGGTGAGGGAGGCGCTGCCCCGCGAGGCTGACCAAACAACCAGCATGACAGTTTGAGCTGGCACGATCACTGACTTTGCTGATACAGAGAATCGACCTCAGTTATCGGCAATCTCGACTGGGCGCCTAGGGTAATGGGCGATCGCCCGCCCCGTTCAAACCGTTCTACCGCTGCGCAAGCAATCATCGCCGCATTGTCTGTGCAGTATTTCATCGGGGGGAAAAGTACCCCAAAGCCCTCTGCCTCGCCTGCTTGCTGTAGCTGCGATCGCAGCTCACTATTGGCCGCGACCCCGCCCCCGACCACCACCGTTTTCAGCCCGTAGTCTTGCACGCAGGCAAGGGTTCGCTTCACCAGCGCCCGCACCACCGTAAATTGAAAGCTTGCCGCCACATCGGCCACCGGCAGTCCACTCGTTGCCTCGTCTTCAGCTTGGGCCGTCAGTTTTTCAGTCAGCCGCAGCACCGCCGTCTTTAGCCCGCTAAAGCTGGCATCGTAGCGGTGGTAGCCTCCCCCCGGCAGCGAAATTCGCCCCTCCGGCAGCGCAAAAGCACGCGGATTCCCTGTCTTTGCCAGCCGGTCGATCACCGGCCCGCCGGGATAGCCCAACGCTAGCAGCCGCGCCACCTTATCGAAGGCTTCACCCGCCGCATCGTCCCGCGTTTTCCCCAAAATGGCGTAGTCGCCCACGCCGCGCACCTGCACAAAGCTAGTGTGGCCGCCCGACACTAGCAAACACAAAAAAGGCGGCTGCAGCAGCGGATCGCTCAGATAAGAAGCATAGATATGCCCTTCGAGATGGTGCACACCTAAAAAAGGCTTGTTGTGAACCATGGCCAATGTCTTCGCGGCGGACAGGCCAACCATGAGTGCGCCCACGAGGCCGGGCGCGCAGGTCGCGGCGATCGCATCTATATCAGACCACTCCAGCCCCGATTGAGCCATTGCCTGGGCGATCGCCTCACCCACCGCGCCCACATGCTCCCGCGAAGCCACCTCCGGCACCACCCCGCCATAGCGCCGATGAATGTCAATCTGAGACGCCACCACGCTGCTCAGCACGGTGCGCCCCTGCACAACGGCGACCGCCGTCTCGTCGCAGCTAGTCTCAATCGCTAGCACCGTCGCCCGCTTACCCGCAGGCGAAGAAGAGGCCGTAGCAGTTTGACTCATCGATGTCATGTAGTTGCAAGAATGAGGGGGTAGGTCAGTCGCATGAGGGAGAAAATTTCACTGCGAATGGAGAGAAATCGAACGGTAGGCTGAGACGAATAATACGGAGTGTGACGATAATTGTATCGGGATGTAACGCCTAGAGGTGCTTTCTTTACGGGGTTTCCGCCCGGGGAGTATGATTGCAGGCAAGCTGGGCTGTGCTTACAGATGAGCGTGCTCACCTTTACTAGTAACGAGAGAGGAAACCTATATATGCGACGGTTGTTTGCTCTGGCTTTAGTTCTCTGCCTTTCCTTAGGATTCGCTGCACCAGCATCCGCAGGCATCGCAGGTGATAACGTAGCGGGCCTCACCCCATGCAACGAGTCAGCCGCCTTCCAAAAGCGAGCCGCTGCTCAGACCACCGAGTCTGGAAAAGCTCGATACGAGTTTTATGCTAACACTAGCCTCCTGTGTGGCCCAGAAGGACTACCTCACCTGGTAGTAGATGGTGATTTGTCCCATGCTGGCGAATTTTTGATTCCAGGGGCGCTATTCCTGCTGATTGCGGGCTGGATTGGCTGGGCAGGTCGCTCGTACATCATTGCTG
>JBCBFY010000128.1:0-13672 GCA_038527325.1 Cyanobacteria bacterium J06614_10 | reverse complement strand
CGCGTTCAAGGGATAACATTGCAGCTGAAACATCTCCCTGAGCTTCTTTTGCTAGCGCTAAAACCAACAGAATTTTGATGCAGCTGCCCGTGCGTTTCTTGGCTTCTGCAGCTGCCAGTAGTCGAGAGAGAAGGTCGGTGACGTCCTCACCTTTGCCATCTTGCTGGTACTGCGCGATCAAGACTCTGGCCAGGGTCAGATGCTCATATTCGCGGAGATAATTTGGTGAGTCGTCTACCGACAAACCACTCTCATGCACCCAGTTCAGCGCTTCTGCTAATTTGCCTTGCTGCAGCCACCACCGTACTTTCAATGATTCAATCGGGCGGATATTGGGAATGGGCGATCGCCGATACAGCCGCGCAGCCTCCTGAAGCTGCTCAAGGGCAGTGTCTAAGTCGCCTCCAGCCGCAGTTAGCTGAGCCTTCACCAACCACCACAAAAAGTCCGCTCCAGAGGTTGACCCTTGCTGGCGCAGCGTCTCTCCCTTTTGAAACAGCTGATGAGCAGCGTCTAGTTCTCCCAGCTCGTAGTGAATTTCACTCAGTGCCAAATGCAGATCCGCCGTCCCCTGTTGAATGGGCACCGGCTGTTGCGCCGCCAGCTGTAAGGCCTGCTCACAAGCAGTAGCCGTAGCTCGCAATCGCCCCTGCGCCATCCCCATCTGCGCGAGCACTGAGGTGGCACAGATGGCGATCTGGATATTGCCCACCTTTTGAAAAATGCTCAACCCTTTAGCAAAAGATTGGTAGGCGGTGGCGGGGTTACCGTCAGTCCAATAGGCCAGCCCCAGAAACGCTGCAGTCACCCCTCGCTCGTTGTCGTCTTCGGTGGGCAACAGAGCCAAGGCTTGCTCAGCGTGAGCAATGGCCCCAGCAAAATCTCCCACTGCCTGAGCGCGAAACGCACGAGCATTGGCAATAGCTGCCGGTAGAGAGCGGTGCTGACTTATTTGCTGGTTCGTAGCACAACTCTTAGCCTTAGCTAATGCTTGCTCGGCATTGCGTAAGTGGGTTTCAGCTGCATTGATCTGTCCCGTATTCAATAGCGATAGCGCATAGGCCACACTTAGGACGGGGCAAGCCTGAATTAGCGGCTCAGGTAGGGCCTTCAGCCAGGCCAGCACCGTGTTCTCCTGCTGACGATTGCGCATGGCAGGCCACACCTGTTTAATCAAATCCGCCGCCCGCTCAAACGCTTTGGCTGCTATGGCGTGACGAATCGCATCGGGGAACAGTCCATTCTGTTCATACCATTCACTGGCCTGATGATGCAGGCTAGGTATTCGGTCGGGCCAGGCTTTTAGAGCATGGGCCTGAAGCACATCAGCAAACAGGTGATGGTAGCGATACCATTGGCGCTTGTTGTCTAGTGGAACAATGAACAGATTGCCTCGTTCCAAGGCTTCCAGCATGCTCTGACCATCGCTTTGTTCTGTTTCATTACCACAGACGGCATCGCATAGAGAACCGCTCAAGCGCTCCAAAACGGCAGTTTGCAACAGAAAGCGACGGACGCGCTCAGGCTGTCGCTGCAAGACTTCTTCTAGCAAGTAGTCCACGATGTAGCGGTCATTTCCTGAAAATGCTGCCACAAAGTCAGGGACATTCTCTCGCCCCTGTAGAGACAGTGCCGCTAGCTGTAGCCCTGCAATCCAGCCTTCAGTCCGCTGCTCTAGGGCAGAAACATGCTCCGCCGAAATCTTTAACCCCATGGCCTGATTCAAAAAAGCCGCTGCTTCATCCGACGTGAACCGTAGGTCGCTCGCCCTCAGCTCAGTCAACTCTCCGTGAGACCTTAAACGCGCCAGAGATAAAGGCGGGTCGGCGCGGCTAGAAAGGATGAGATGTACCTGAGGCGGTAAATGGCTGAGCAAAAAGCCCACCCCGTTGTGAATGGCCTGAGTCTCAATCACATGGTAGTCATCCAAAACTAGGGAAATATCTGCTTCAATGGCTGTCAGTTCATTGAGCAGCAGCAGCAAGATAGATTCGAGCGCTGGGGGCTGTGATGATTGAAGTAGGGAGAGCGATCGCACACCGAGGCCAGGGCAACCGTTTTGCAGCGCGGTAATAAGGTAGGTCCAGAAAGTCGATGGCGTATTGTCACTGCGGTCTAAAGACACCCAGGCAATGACCTGTGTTGGAATGGCTGCAATCCATTCTGCTAGCAGCGTCGTTTTGCCAAATCCAGCGGGGGCAGAAACTAGGGTTAACTTGCGCTGTGGCTGCATGCGTTCGATGAGCCGTGGACGCGAGACCTGCTCAGTAGACCATTTTGGGCGGTAGAGCTTGGTCTCTAGTAGAGGAAGTCCTAAGGCAACTGGTTTCGCTGAGACAGTCATAGGTACGCGCTCAAGCTGCAATGGGTAGCTTAGTAGTCCATGACGAACAGGTCAGAGGGTTTTGCTCCCGTCGTATCGATGAAGGTTTGCAGGGCTTCCGAAAACGAGCGCTATCGAACCCTAGCGCCTCGATAGCGCAGATGACTTCTTACCGCTTGCCTTTGGGCAAAGGTAGGCATGTCGTTTTGGTGACCCATGATGATCAGCGTATCACCTTGGTTGAGATTTTCTTGCGGATTGGGGTGGATGATGATGTTGGCCGTAGAGCGCTTCAGCGCCACGATGATGAACGTGCCTTTGCCCCTGAGTTCGACATCGCCGATGGTGCGGCCTATTAGAGGTGAATTGGGGAGAACCGCGATTTCATTCATTTGGATATCGATTTCGGCCAGGAGTTCGTTGAGGTTGGTGCGGCTATCGTCCTGCGCCAAAAAGCTTACGGCATTGGGATTGGTGATGAGGTGAGCCATGCGTAGGGCACCAATACTGGCCGGTAGGATGACCTCATCAGCCCCTGCGAGGCGGAGCTTTTTTTCGGAAGAGGGCAGGGTGCCTCGGGCGACAATCCTCAGCTGTGGGTTGAGTTCTCGGGCGGTGAGGCTAATAAACACATTGGCCGCATCATCTGGGAGCACCGTCGCCAGTGCCCTAGCCCGCTCGATGCCAACGGACTGCAGCTGGGTTTCATCGGTTGCATTGCCCAGATAGACCAAATACCCTTTTTCGAAGGCACTGTTAATACGGTCTGGGTCACGGTCTAAGACAATAAACCGCTGTCCATCGGCCTGTAGCTGCTGGGTGAGCATTTGCCCCATCCGACCATAACCACAAACAACGACATGGTTGGCTAGCGTTTTTATCTCTTGAGTCATTTGTCTAAGATTGAGCGCACGGCGAATTTCACCTTCTGTGACCAGCTGTACGAATCCTGCCACCATGTAGGCAACTGACAGCGCACCCGCCACAATAACGAGAATGGTAAACACACGTAGGCTGGTGGTCTCTAGCGGATTGACTTCTCCGTAGCCGACGCCGAAGATAGTGATCACCACCATGTAGATGGCATCGACTAGGGACCAGCCAGCTAAGACGTAGCCGACGACAGCGACTAGGATGGTGATAGAGAAAAATAGCGCACCGGTTAAGATGCGCTGAAATGAACTTTTGGCTGAAGAACGCAATCGACTAAATCCCTAGCTGAGAGTCGGCGCTGATAGGCGCTTAAAGCTATTAACAGCTTACTGACTTATCAGCGCCAAAGCTGTATTCAGCATTACCTAGTCAAAACGCAACAGCGTAGCTTGAGTGGGCACTGTCTTGGCGTTGTGGGCACCGACTGAACCCATATTGTCTTAACACGTTTCAAAGTCGTTACTCGGCGAGTTCCACCCGAATATTCGCAACTGGGTACAGCGGTTGGTCGAAGGCAGCGCCTGGGAAGCCAGTCAGTACGTTGCCGCCTGCTGCAAATCCGGGATGGCTAGCGACTACGCCGTTTTCAGTAGTGCCTGTATTGGGTTCCATCTGTCCCAAGAGAGGGACACTTTCTGCAGCTTCGTCGTTCACTTCTGTCCCTGCATCCAGAATTTGACTGCCAACAACAACAAAGTTTGCACCGATAAATTCACCGTTCGCATCGAACACGCGATGGGCGGTACCGCTTTCGTTGCCAATGAAGCCATCGTTACTCGGGAGGATCATGGAGGCATAGCTGAAGTAGGGATTGGTCGCTGGGTCAACTGTGAAAGTCAGCGTTGCTGAGGTGCTTGGGGGAATAAGCGGCGGGGAATCTGGGCTGATGCCGTCACCTGTGATAACGCCATCAACGCGGTCGGTATGACCTGTTGTAAAGTTCTCGCTGAGCACCATGGGGCTGCCATCTTCTGCGATGCGCTCTAGCCCTTCAGAGGCAGGTAGCCCAGGCTCGTATAGGTCATAGCTACCATCGTGAAAGCCTACCCAAAGTGGCGTCAGCACCAGTCCCTGCTCGGGGGCAAGGTTTTCGATGGTGACCGTTACTTCGACGGCCTCAGCAGCCTCAGCAACAATGGCACTGCCTAAAAGTGCTGCAGAGAAGATCGCTGCTGCTGTCAAACCGGCGCGAATAAGAGACTTGACATTCATTGTGAAAGTATCCTTTGTGAAAGTGTAACAACAACGGTGTCTTGTTTTTCGTTGAAAACAACACTAGGTTTACTATGGCGAATTGTTTTGATGGAGAGATTAGGCCGGTGTGAAAAGTTTCTGAGAGCCTTTCTAACAACCCACTCATAAAAATTTCCATTAAAAAAGCACTCTACAGTGAGTGCTTTTTAAGAGACTATTTCAAGTGTTTTTCTGGATGATCTTTCTGAGTGCGTTTCACAGAAGAAGTGGGCTAAATTTCGAGGCGATCGCCTCCGGGAATAAAATTTGAAGGAGGTCGATTTGACTGTCTTTCAGGGCCAAAATCTAGCGCCCCGCTGGAGTAGGTGCTGCCAAAGTTGTTGGCTAAGGTAGCTACCTGGGAGAGGGCTGAACGCAAGAAGTTTTCTTCTAGAGAGTCTAGGGGATGAACAAATGTGGAAACGAGCGTGTCTTGAGAGAGCGCGTAGCGGGCATCTAACGCGGTGTGAAAATTGGCGAGGAGAACAGCCTGTATTTGCGGAGCGGTCAGCTCGTTGGTAGAGGTGATGGGGGTGAAAATGCGCATGCGGTTGTTGGTAGCATCGGCGAGCACGAGGAGAGTGCGACCTTCTACGCTGACTTGCCACTGACCGTTGCCGCCTTCCACCGTATTAGATGAGTCTTGGAGAATCGCTTCTAGGTCTGCAAGGGTCATAGACTGCTGCTTTAGTTGAGGGCGCTGGTTCGCTTCAGCTTGAGCAACAGCACGATTTAGTGGTAGCTGAGACACGGGTGCAAAACACCCGGCTGCCAGCATGAGCCCAGTTGCACCAACTAGCTGGCCTAGCCGTTTTCCAATTCTTTTCTGTAAGACTCTCTTCTGTGAAGTGGGGTGGCCCATGAACCGTCCTCGCATAATAGTGGTGGTGGGGATAGCTTTAGTGTCAGGCCTAAGGCTGAGGAGGGCATGAGAAGGCGGTTAATTTCGGATGTAGCGCTAGGTTCATCCGGGCTGGTCTAAAAATTTTGGCAAAGGTTGCGTAATTCTTCGATGCAGCCTTGATAGATCCTTGAGGACAAGCACACCATGCAAGCTTTGACGGCTGTGATGGCGATGAAGCGTGACGCTTGAGACTGTAGCGTCGCTGGGTTATGAGTCGTTTTTCGCTGTTGTCGGTTCTCATTGTTCACTGACAGGCTTCGCCTTGCAGGAGGGTTGTGATGTCCATTGCTGTTTCCCCCGCTCATGTTGTGCTCACCATTGGTTCTAAAGGATCTGCTGTTCGGCAGCTCCAGCGTCTGCTCAATCTACGACTCCAAGCCCTAGAAATGACTGACATGATCTCTGTTTTTGTCGATGGTGTCTTTGGGCGGGAGACGCTTACAGCGGTGAAATATTTGCAGTGTGTGGGTGGATTCCCAGTAAATGGGCGCGTCGGCGATGGGCTGATCACCTTTTTGACGGCGGGTGCACGAGGACTGCCTGTGATGTCGCTGGGCAGCCGCAGTACGGGGGTGCTAGCAGTACAGCAGGCTATCTTGAGAGCCAGAATTAGCGTGCTGCCAGATGGAGAATTTGGGCCTCGCACTGAGCAAGCCGTGAAGACGTATCAGGAGCAAATGGGGCTACTTGCAGATGGCATTGTCGGACCACAGACGTGGGATAGGGTGGTGCGATCGCGCCTGATGGAACTGCCTTGCCTCTCCCTATTGCCCAACCCTTACCGGCTGTAACCACTAAGCCAAGAACTGTCGATAGCCCGCTGCAAATTTTGCTTTGCCGCCCTCTTCGATAAGGCTGCCATGGGCCACAACCACCCTTTCAAAATCCCACTGCAGCACTTTTTCAACAGCTTCGCGAATCTTTGATTTATCTTTAGTGGCGATTTTCTCTAGGCGAGAGGGGCTGAGTTTTTTGTAGTTGTTGCCGAGCACTCTAGCGGTGAACTGCACCAACAGCGGAAAGCTTTCGTCAAGATAGAAGGCAGCATCAGTCAGGATGAGGGTGCGGCTATTGGCGTGGAAGAAGACACACTCGTTCAGCGGGTCGGGGCCTTTGAAGGTGAGGGTTCGGTAACCCTCGAAAAATAGGTAATCGAGATCGGTTAGGTGGGTAGTGCGATCGCGCGCAATAGTTCTATCAATCGGTAAATCTGGCACTTTCTCGGCTAAGCCCGGCGCACCCCAAAGCGTTGCCTCTGGGAAGAGAGACTTAGCCTCACCTGCAAATAAATAATGGTATGAATTCGGGGCAATGATGTTTTCTACATCGCCCAGCTGATGCAGGGCTTGGGTAATGCGATCGCTCAGCGTAATCGGCGAAATCAGCGTCAGCTTCTGATTTTGCTGGCGAATCACCGTCATCCGTGTCCCCACGCTCAGGCCCAAGTACGTCAGCGGTTGACTTGCGACCCAGATATCTCGGTCTAATTGTTCAAGCTCACTCATAGCGATTGTGTTATCCGCGTATTCAGCCAATACTCCATAGGGATGAGTCCTCAAAAGCGAGTAATCATCATCTGCTCAATCAAACGGTCTGAAGAACCCGTGAGCCACTGGGCATAGCGCTGAGCAACCGGCGGGACGAGGGCAAATGGCCCTGTAAACCCGCTGAACACCTCAAGACCAAGACAGCCTGGAACCGGGCCGATGAGCGGCAGTCCGTCTTGGGTAAAAGTGACCAGGCAATGCCGCCAGGTGCCCGGCACCTGCTGCAGTGCTGGGATAAAGTGCTCTATCGCCTGTCGCATTTTGGCCTCGCTGACAGCAGGCTCCACAGGCGGCGTGTAGGCAGTGTGGAAGCGGCTAATCTGGCCGATCCGGGCCGTTTTATCTTGAAACTGGATGAGACCCGCTTCTAGCACTGGCGGCATCACCTGACAGTTTGGCTGTTGCCAGACTGCAGGGTCTGTAGCCTTGGTCTCTACGACAATGCGCGCGTTGGTCGCAGGCATCACGAAGGCGCGAACGTCGAAATCGAGGGGCGCTGTTTCCACAATTTCGGCATGGGTGAAGAAAAGTGGGACCTGCACGCCTGCCGACTGCAGCAGCTGAAGACTGTAGGCCCCTGCCGCGACGATCACCCTATCGGCGGGGTAGGCTTGGGCTTCGGTGGTGATGCCAGTGATGCGATCGCCCACCCGCACCAGCCCCGTGGCAGCCGTCAGATTGTGATGTCCCCCTAGCCTTCTAAAAGCTTGGTTGTAGGCATCGACCACCGCCATTGGGTTGACATGGGCATGACGAACTACAAACGCGCCCTCAATTGCCTCGGCATTGAGCTGAGGCTCAAGGTCGCAGGCAGCTTGCGCAGAAATAAACGTTGGTGGCGTGCGAAAGCTGTCATATCCCGCTTTGAGCGCATCGATATCTGCGCCTTTCTCGGCAGTGAGCAGCAAATCTAACTCACGCAGTTCGGTGTCGGCTCCTAGCTCTTCGGGCAGTTCACGGTGCCGGTGAATGCCAGCGGTGAACAGCGTTTCGGTGAGGTCGGTAGTGCCTGCCCAGTAGCCAATCCCGCCATAGCTGTAGCGGGTGCCACTGTGGGGATTGCCATCGTCGAGTAGCAAAACAGACTGACCCGCCTTAGCAAGTTCGTAGCTAAGGGCGGCGCCTGCCAGTCCGTTGCCAATCACAATGGCATCGTAGGTTTGCATGGTTCTAAGGATGTATTTGGGACAGAATCATGCGCAGGCGGTCATAGTCATCTTTGAGGAGTACGCTCACGGTTCTACCGGCGCGGACCAGCCAGTCGCGGTCGAGGTCTCTCAGGGTATAGACTTCTCGGATGGCGGCGGCAGCTAGGCTTTCAGTCGGCACGCCGCTAACTTGCAGCAGGGTGCGCAGCCAGTCAAGCGCTTCGGTGAAGTGGATGACCTCTTGAGCTTCGCAGCGGTGAACGGCCTGGTGAACCTGTGGCGGACGCGGGGGCAAGTGCTGATAGACACGGCTGCTAGGTGTCTGTTTGGACTTGCCATTACGCCCTGGTGGTGTCGGGACAAATCCAACAATGGCCACGCGAAATTCGGTCTTAAGCATGGCGAAAATCTGCGGCTGCTGTTCGCGCAGCTCGTCTAGCGTCATGCCTAGGGCGCGGGCGCGGTGCACAGAATCTAGCGGGCTAGTAGTGGCGTGATATACCACCCCATAAATTTGGTTAGCAGCTTCTTCATCGTAGGCCTTGACCCAGCTGCCGAAGGGAGGCATCGCTGGAAAGCTCAGGTCTTCAGGTTCTAAGCACTGGGCCAAGAACTCGGTCGTAGCGGTTTCAATGACCTCAGCAATATGGCTAGGCTGGCGCTTTTGAGTCTCGAACTGCGGTAGCGGCAGGCGCATCGCTTACTTTTTGCCTCGCTTAGGTTTCACAACTTCTAAATCGCTGGTTTTGAAGGTAACGAGCTTATCCCAGTTACCGCCCTCAAACAAAACGGCGACCTTACCATCGGTGATGCGCTGCACCTGGCCTTCGAAGCCGTAGTAGGTATCGTCGACGTTGGTAATGCGAACGGGAGACCCCGGCAGAATGAGCATGGCGTTTTATGTTTTATATAGATAGAAAACAGATACAAGCGTATCTCCTCAATAGCTTAATACACTTACACACGGTGCGTTTAGCACACACAGTCAGAAGGTCAATCTGCGGAGATAAGACAGAGAAACCATGGCCGAACTTCGATTACTATCGGGAAAATAGCGAGTGTTGAAAAACCTATGGTGATTGAGTATTTGTACAATGGGGCGAACCTGTTTGCGTTGCCTTTTTGGGCGCTGATGGTAGTGGTTCCGGGCTGGTCGGTGACGCGGCGGGTGATGGGGTCGACGCTGATGTTTGTGCCGCTGGCGCTGGCTTACCTCTACTGCTTTGCAAATAGCTTGGACCCCGATTCGATGGCGGCGTTTGCGAATCCGACGCTGAGTACGCTGGCTGGGCTATTTGCCGATGAGCGCGTCATGGCGACAGGGTGGATTCACTACATTGTGATGGATTTGTTTGTGGGGCGCTGGATTTATTGGCAGGGGCAAGAGAAAGGGATTTGGACCCGGCACTCGCTGCTGCTGTGCCTGTTTGCGGGGCCAGTGGGCCTACTGTCGCATCTGGTAACGACCCAGCTGCAGGAACGGGTGTTTGGCCTGTCGGATGTGAGCGGTTCAGAAATATTGGGATGACCTTTTTAAGGAAATACCTTTAGGAACCAATAGAGAAAGAAACCAGTAGAGAAAATAGGCCACAGCCCATGAACGGTCGCTCGCTTTTAGTGCTAATCTAGCCGCCATCACGCTTATCGTGCTGGCTCATCTGGCTCGCATCCCCTGCTGGCTATAATGACCTGTTGTAAATCACCGTAGCTATTTAGGCATTCCATGGTTGTTTCCTTGCTTCTTCGTTTGCGGCAGTTGCGCCGTCAGGCAATTTCTAGACGACGGTTTTTGAAGGTGGGTCAGTATCTTGGCCTGTTTAGCCTATGCCTGGTGCTGGCGGTGGCCTGCCGAGGGGGCGGGGGTCCCGAGGCGGCGGGTGACAATTTGGCCGCAGGGATAGGGGCTAGCGATCGCGTCTCCATTGGCACGACCCTCAGCGCCCGGACCCTCGACCCCGCCGACGCCTACGAAATTTTCCCAGGCATTTTGCTCTACAACATGGGCGATCGCCTCTATACCTACGCGCCAGGCACTACCGATCTGGTGCCTCAGCTGGCCACCGATATGCCCACCGTCAGTGAAGACGGCCTCTCCTACAGCATCCCGCTACGGGACGATGTCACCCTGCACGACGGTACGCCCTTCACTGCAGAAGTAATGGCGTTTTCGATTCAGCGCTTCCTTGAAAATGGCGGACGCCCGGCCTCTCTTCTCTCCGGCAAGATTGAATCTGCCTCAGCGGCTAGCCCCACCGAGCTCATCATTACGCTAAAAGAGCCGTTTGCAGCCTTGCCCTCACTGCTGACATTTTCTGGTGTGACGCCGGTTTCTCCAGAGGTGTACGAAGTAGGCGCGGGCAGCTTCAATCCGAATGTCTTTGTGGGTTCTGGCCCCTACAAGCTCAGCTCATTTACCAGCGATGTCATCAAGCTAGATGTAAATGAAGACTACTGGGGAGAAAAGCCCGCCAACAGCGGCATCGATATCCAGATCTTTACCAGCGCGGTGAACCTCTACAACACCTTTACCTCGGGTGGCCTGGACGTGGCCTACCAGACCCTAGACCCAGAGCAGATTGCGCAGCTAGAATCTGACGCGGCTGGCAATGACTGGCAGGTGATTGAAGCAGGGACGACGGTGATTAACTACCTCTCGCTAAACCAGAAAATTGCGCCATTTGATGACTTGAACGTGCGCAAGGCAGTGGCCGCCATGATGGACCGACAGCTGATCAGCGATCGCGCCTTCAAAGGCCAGGCAGAACCCCTCTACAGCCTCATTCCCAAAAGCTTCGAGGTGTATCAGCCCGTCTTCGAAAAGGCCTACGGCGACGGCAACTACGACGAAGCCAAGAAATTTCTTACCGCCGCAGGCATCACCGAAGCCAATCCCCTAGAGTTTGAGATTTGGTATCCATCGGCCTCTACACCCCGTGCCGTAGCAGCCAATACCATCAAGCAGGCAATAGAGCAGTCTCTGCCGGGTCTAGTAAACGTTACGGTTAGCACCGCCGAATCCGCCACCCTTTGGGAAAATGTCGAAAACGGCGCCTACACCAGCGTGCTCTCCAATTGGTACGCCGATTACTTTGACCCAGAGAACTTTGTACAGCCCTTTTTGACCTGTGAGGAAGGCTCTGCAGAAACCCTCTGCGAAGCCGGATCTACCCAGGCAAATGGCTCTTTTTACTACAGCGACAAGGCCAACACCCTGATCGTCGATCAAAACGCCGAACAGGATGCAGCCAAGCGGGATGCCATCTTCGATGAGCTACAGCAGCTCATGGTAGACGATGTGCCCTACATTCCTCTGTGGCAAACCAAAGACTATGTGTTTACCACCACAGATGTGGGCAATGTCGCCATTGAGCCCAATCAGCAGTTCTTGCTGTGGCAGATTGAAAAGCCCGCCGGGTCAGAGGCCTAACACACATGTCCCGTACTAGCTCCCTTCGGCTCTACGTCATCTCCCGGCTGCTGCTGGCGCCGCTGATGATTTGGACCATCACCACCGTTGTTTTTTTGCTGATGCGGGCCACACCGGGTGACCCAGTTGATGCGCTGCTAGGCCCCCGGGCACCCGAAGCGGCAAAAGCTGTAATGCGTACCAAGCTCGGTCTCGATCAGTCGCTGTTTAAGCAGTATCTGGACTATCTTGGGCAGCTGCTAACGTTTGACCTGGGCAGTTCCCTGGCTAGCCAGGGGCAAACGGTCTGGCAAATTATCGGAGACCACTTTCCGGCGACGGTGGAGCTGACCCTGTGCGGCATGGTAATTGCTGCCCTGGTGGGGCTCACGGTGGGGTCGGTGGCGGCGTCTCGGCCCAACACCGTCTTTGACGCTGGGGGGCGGGTCTTTGGCATCGTGACCTACGCGGTGCCAATGTATTGGTTTGGCATGATTTTGCAGCTGATTTTTGCGGTGCAGCTGGGGTGGTTTCCGATTGGGACCCGGTTTCCGCTACGGGAGGTGGCGCCTGCGGGGCCGACGGGACTTTACCTGCTCGACAGCTTACTCAATGGCAATCTGGCCCAGTTTGGCACGACGCTGTACTATCTGGCGCTGCCTAGCCTGACGCTGGGCATTCTCATCAGCGGTGTGTTTGAGCGAATTGTGCGGGTGAACCTTCGCCAAACCCTGAAGGCTGACTATGTGGAAGCTGCTAGAGCCAGAGGAATTTCAGAATTTCGGATTATTACGGCTCACGCGCTAAAAAATGCCATGATTCCGGTAATTACAATTTTGGGGCTGACGTTTGCTTCGTTGCTGGGTGGCGCTGTGCTTACGGAGGTGACCTTCTCTTGGCCGGGGCTGGCCAATCGGCTGTATGAGGCGATCAGCCAGCGAGACTATCCGGTAGTGCAGGGGCTGATGGTCTTTTTTGCGGCGATTGTCGCCTTGGTGAGTATCGCCATCGATATCCTCAACGCCTATGTCGATCCTCGTATTCGCTACTGATATACGTCCTATATGTCTCCTATATGTCTATGATTTGTCTGAATTTAACAAATGCCTGCGTTTCTATGGATTAGGTCGCTGGCGTGCTGCTATTTACATCAATTCGTCTGATATTATTAAGCAATATTACTTATCTGAGTAAGCCTCCGCTCGGTAATTAATTCGACACGACTTTGCCTTTTCACGTTCAATCAGATTCACCTTCTACGCCACTTTCTGCTGTTAGATGACCCATCACCATCTGACGGGTGCTCGTCTGTCGTTTCCGGTCGCAGATAGCTAGCGCTGAAATGGCGTTGCCCAAATCAATGGAAAATGGTGAGCGGTTCATCAAGCCCTGATATAGCTTCTGTCTAGTTTCTTACGAGGCGGCTTGAAGCTATATGCCTTGATGTATAAAGCAACTAGATCTGCGAGTGTCTGAATGCATTGAGCGCATTTGGGCACTGGCTGTGTGTGAGTTGAGTGTGTGAGTTGAGTTATGAGTTGGCGATTTTTTACGCTGCCGCTTGCGGGTGCGGCGCTATGGCTACTGTCGGCAAGCCCTGGGCTAGCTGCTTGTGAACTGTTTTCGGAACCCCAGCGCTTTAACACATCCACTTCGGAGGATGTAATAGTGATTGGTCATCAGCAGAGCCGACGCTATCATCTGGTGCTGCCCCGGGCAGATGAGGCTGCGGTGAGTGCGATTCAGGCCTGCATACTAGACGCGTTTTTAACGCGATCGCGCTCAGGTGAGTATTTGCAAATTGGTAGTTTTGAACGGCGCAGCGAGGCGGAAACGATTCGGCGTATTTTACGTCGCTCAGGATATCGTCCTCGCGTGGTTTATAACCGTTAAGCGCTGTGAAATATTAAAAAGGCTCATTTTTCCTGATTCGTCACATGGTTAAGCTTCGAGGCTCTCTCGTAATCGCCGTATTGCTTGGATTACTTCTAAGTTTCAGTAGTAGCTTTAGCAGTCTTGGCATTACCCAAGCGCAGCAATCTCTCAGACTCCGGGGGAATCGCTGGCTGATGATCTCCAACCTCACTGGCTTCGTAGAAATCGTCCCTCGAGAGGGCGGACGCCGCCGGGCCACAAGGGGCGATCGCTTAGATATGGCAGGCGATTTGCTAATTACAG